>NZ_JAAVXA010000016.1:0-107919 GCF_012241585.1 Pantoea sp. LS15 | reverse complement strand
AGAGGGTACTGGCGGGCTGTTGTGGCCATCGCCGCCAAAAACGCGCGGCTATGCTGGGCATCACTACATTACGGTGATGATTTCCGGCTGTACTCAGCCGACTAAAGCTCGAAGCAGTATAAGCACCATCTGACCTGCAATTCGTTGATGATAAAGGGTTAGACCCCGTGAGGCCTATCTGGCTATTGTACAGGATATACGTATCCGCTTAACGAACAAGAACCTCACGCGCGTCTTTCATCAGGGCCCGAATCGATGACGATTCATCATGGCCGTTTATAGTACCGCAGTCTCTCCCCTTTATTTTTACTGAAGAGCAAACAGAAACCATAAATACCGGCGTTGACATGCCGGGGAAGTCCTTATAGTACAATAATTTTCGATATCCAAACTGACCCCATATAGATTTTTGGACTCTAAAAAATATTGAGACAGTACGATTAAACTAACCACTGGTTCGAGCAACGCGGCTGAAAGATAAATATCGCGTATTCCATTTTCGGATATTGTGAGACCATATAGAATAAATGACACGCCTTAAGCAAGTTGGTTTGAAGTTAACGCAATTCCATAGCCGCCAGTTCAGTTGTCGGTAACAATTATCAAGTTTTCTTGTCACAGAGCATTTGCGTTCTATAGCTTAACTTGGGGTGGGGTACCTGACCTGGCGGCAGAAAATGTATTTTTTCATATATTCATTAATACCATGATACATCCATAAAATGGATAAAATTATAAACAGAAACCAGTATACTGGCTTCATGGGGATCTAAACCCTGATCTAGGCTAATACTTTATGAGATAGAAGCCATACGCAAATTACATTTCTTTTCATTTCATAAAGCATATCCGAATAACCCCAGAGTTTTATGCTGCTACCATTCCCCATCAATATCTCATTGAACGTTACAGAATTGATAACACCAATTCATTAATACAAACCGCATTGCCAAATGACGCTGTGTTTTTGTTAACACTATATACAAGTCACGACCATTTTTAATTTCCATGATAATGGTTAGCATGTTATTTATTGTGTTTGTATATGTTTATAAAACAAAGTTTCTAATGTTCCCAGGCTGTGAACTACCACATTAAATGGCACAGTATTAGCCAAAACCTTTATTCTCACTACCGGCTCAAGAAAATAGATTTTTCAATAAGAACGGCTCACTCAGTATTAAGGGGGGAGCATAACAGAATATCAACGGGGACGAATGCCCCGTTGATAAAGGAATTAATGCTTGTGATTACCGTTGACCGGAACCCATGCATCCTGCCAGTTAGGCCCGGTTCCCGGCACGTAATGGTGAGAGTTGATCTTGCACCATCCAGAGTATGGGAACGGTTTACATTCGAAGACTTCATTCGTCGCAGGTTGTAATACCTTCGTACCTGCGGTGTATTTATCCATCTCTTGCGGATAGACGTAATCATATTCCGCTGTGTCCGCCATCGAGACAAGACGCGTATCAAAGCTTTGTTGGAATGTTTTCCCGTCTTTCATACGGCCTTCAATGACCACCGTATGTGCGCCCTCTTCTGCTTTCCATAAAGAGATTGGTAACGAAAGGGTTCCATCCGTCACAACGTCAGACCCGAAACCGACATTCTCCTCGCTGGCATTGTAAATCTTACCATTGAGGACCATCTCCCCACGAACCTGAGCATCAACAGTAATCATGGTCTTGCCTTCGGCGGCAATCGGATACTCCTTCTGCGTCCCGCTCAACGTCAATCCAGGGCGAGTGTCTTCCTGCGCGGAAACCTGTACCTCAATACGCGTTATTGCGCTGTCTGCTTTCGCGTAAACATGGTTAACACCGGCTGCGGGGACAACGTCGCCATCTTTATTTTTCACGCCAGCGCGAATATCGTCATGAGCGGCGTTAATTTTATTTGCCAGTGCCATCACCCAGCGGTTGGGTTCCCCCATCTCAGCGGAATCAATGGTCAGCGTAATGGCTAAATCTTCACGTTCGCCACTGGTATCAAAAAGACGCACTTTTACGCTATCGCCTGGTTCGAGCACACGTGAAGGCTGGAGGGTACCGATATTTTTCTTCCAGACAGAAGCAACTTCATCATATTCAACATCGATAATTTTATAGAACGTGCTCGCCGTATCCGCCACGTCCCAGGCACCGTAAATAATTTGATAACCGGTACGCTCAGGCAGTGTACAGGTGTGCGTCGTTTTACCGCTGGTCTCAGCCGGCCCCCCAGGAATGGTACAGAATGGCGTCAGTTCGAACGCGTCACGCGTCAGAGGCTTATTCGGATTCCAGTCCTGCTTAGTAATATAATATTTAAAATCCGCAATCGGGTGTGCCGCGGTAAATGTCCAGGTAATATCGCGTGGACCTGGCTGCACTTTATGTTTCACCCAGCGATCACTGGTTTGTGCATTCAGGGCGGTGCCAATCCAGTTACTGGTTCCACTCCCACTCGCCAGCTCGCTATCTTTCGGGCCCTTACCCGGGAAACCATCTGGTCCTTCACCAACACTTTGCGGTTCATATTGTGCCTGGCCACACATCTGATTTGGCGTCAGCGTATCGCGACACATCTGATCGCGTGAGGCCGGTTCACTGATATAGCCGTGCGCCAGTGCGCCGCCACTTACAGCCATTGCCGCGAATGCAATAGCTATTTTATTCAATTTCATCATTTTTCCCTTTTGGTTATATCCAAACGCATGCTTTTCATCTGCCAGAATTTTTATGGCAGTGATGAGAGTGTAAAAATTAAAAGGCTAACACCCTACTTAGCGCGCATTACTTCGCCTTAATTTTCATTAATTCTGTGTAAAAGAAGGTAAACCGACACATTGAAACAGAGCAAAAAGGAAAAAAGGACTACAATAGGGCACACAATAACTTTCGCGGAAATAACAATGAAACTTTGCAGATTCATACCAGCATTCGGATTATTACTCGCTGCCTGCCAGACTTCTTCGCCTTCTGAGATTTCTTCATCATCACAGGTGCAGCAACTTTCTGCGCTTGTCGCTTCTGCCAGCTGGCTAAGAGATAACTGCGCCCGAGCGGATATTCCCGCACAAAGCAAACTTATTGAAGTGGCGATAAAACAAGGACAAAAACGGGGCTGGGATATGCGTAAAATCACTGTTCAGGATGTTCAGACCGCCTCGACTCAACGCTATAACGCGCTGAGTGAAGATACGCAACCAAAGGATCAAAAATGTGCCGCGCTGAACAACAGTGCGGCCCCTTTCCTGCGGAACATTAACTGATTGACATAAAAAACACGCTAGCCCCTGCCAGTGAAAGCCAGGGGCCAAACGCTACGGTTCGGTGCAATGAGGTTTTTTGAATGCCAGA
This sequence comes from Pantoea sp. LS15, assembly GCF_012241585.1. Lineage (NCBI taxonomy): Bacteria > Pseudomonadati > Pseudomonadota > Gammaproteobacteria > Enterobacterales > Erwiniaceae > Pantoea > Pantoea sp. LS15. Next base: position 104,575 of record NZ_JAAVXA010000016.1, on the reverse strand, counting down.
GACGATCAGCATCGACAAAATGCACCCCATTGAAGCCACTAACAGCAAAACGGGTAGTGCCTGCCATCCCAGCCATGCTCCCAGCGCCGCCAGTAATTTCGCGTCCCCACGACCCAGAGCCTCTATATGGCGAAACTGACGCCAGCCTTCACTCAGCAGACGAAAGGTTAAATAGCCTGCCGCAGCCCCCATTACCCCCTCTTCCAGCGAGCCCGGAAGGAGTGAAAAAGCATGGCATAACAAACCTGTCCATAAGAGAGGTAATGTCAACGCATCCGGTAAGAGTTGATGCTCAAGATCAATAAACGAAAGCGCCAATAATACCCAGACGAAAAAAAGTGCAGCCAAAAGGGTGATATCAGCTGGCAGGAAAAAGATGAGCAACAGACTTACTCCGCCAGTGAGCAATTCAACCAGGGGATATCGCCAGCTGATTGCATCCCCGCAGTGACGGCATTTCCCTTTTAACAGAAGCCAGCTAAACAGCGGAATATTATCGAACCATCCGATAGTTGTTTTGCAGTGGGGGCAATGTGAGCGAGGGAAGCAAACATTAATCCCCTCTTCAGGATAAAAAATCTGCCGTGGTAACCGATAAATAACGACATTAAGAAAACTGCCGATAGATATCGCCATGACAATCGCCATCAACCATAAGTATGCTTCATGCATGACAATTGATCTCCAGTTTCGTTACCAGCACGCGGGCTCCTTTACGCTCCATCTCTAGCCTGTTGATATCAATTCCCCCCATCTCACGGGTACTGGCAAGCCATTTAAGGAGTGACGAGAAATTGACGTCTGCACTCTGCTCAAGACGTAGACAGGTCTGATGTTGCACAAGCGAGAGCGCGAGACCGTGTGTGTGCGCGTTATTGGCAAGGGTTGCGGCATCCGGGGCTTTTTGCACATTGGCAGAAGCCAGTTTTGCCTCCCATAGCGGTAAGTGACGCAGCGCCTGCTGCGTTCGTGTCAGCGCCTGACGCGTATCTTCAGCATAACGCCAGGCTTCCTGCCAGCCTGTGTGCAGGGCGAATACCACAACCAGCCCGCCAGCCAGCCACAGCAAATATTTTTCTCGTTGATGGCGCTGGCTCCACCAGGCCTTGATCTGTTGTTTCATTTGGGTCCAAGAATGAGTTGATTATGTTGACGTGTCGCCTGGATGCCCTCCGGTACCGCAATGAGAATCGATGGTATGACAGGCTGCGTGAAGGTCAGCTGCAACTGCTGACGCGTGGAATCCCAGGACAGATTCTGCAGGGGGTTACTTTTTAACTGCGATAGCAAGGGCGCACTCTTCTCCAGTACAGCCAGTAATCCCGCAGGTTGTATTTGATCTTCATACGCCAGCGCTTTCTGACTGAACTGACGCAGCGGGTCAGTGGGAGACTCATCGGGAAAATAGTGCTGATAACGTTGCAGAATCTGCTGAGTTATCCCTCTCTCTGCCCGCTCGGCCTGCCATCCCAGCCACAGCGGCTCCATAAACAGGCTGGCGACCAGCAGCAACAGCGATGCCCCGGCGCTGAACAGGGGTTTTCGCACCGGGCAGTTTTCCGGCCGGACAAGCGTTGCCCGGTAGCGAATCGCCCCTTCAGCCAGACGTTCAAGCACCTTCTCTTTACCACACTCCAGCGCGGATAATTCAGCATTAACAGGGGCGAGCGTTTGCCATGCCTGCTCATTTAGCGAAAGGTACTCGCCACCCGGTGTATGAATTAACCAACGTTCCCGCCACCAGAACGCACTACAGGCCGGGACCGCGACAACGTCCGGCAAAACGCGTAAAGGGGTATACCCCAGCTGATTTATCTGACGGATTGCGCTCTGGAGTCGTGATGGATCGATGGCTGCCATTAAATGCCGATCACCATCCGGCATCAGCTCTGCAAGATGCAATGTTTCAATATCCACCGTCAGGTAAGGTTCGAGCTGCCACGCTTTGGCATGTCGGGTTCCGGTCTGGACCTTCATCAGGAAAAGGTCTTCCGTTGGTAGCAATAGCAGAGTATCCACCTCCTTCGGAAGCGGTAATGCATCCGTACCGCTTCCAGTGCACACCCTGCCATCGGCATAACTGCAATACCAGTGAATTGCTGGCTTATCCAGCAGGATCACCAGCCATCCCTTCTTTTTGTTCTTTCTCATCATGATGATTCGCTTATGCCATACTGGCGGTAAAGGATCTGAAGACGTGTATTTTTCCACTGAAGCTGGCTGCGAAGCGCGAAGAAACGGTGACTCCCTTCCTCTTTCAACCAGACCTGAAGCTCCCAAAATTCACTTTGTGTGACCACCACACCTTGCAAGGTACTGGCCAGGGCTTTTCCCTCTTCAGGCAGCGCCTGGATAAATTCATCCACGCTTTTCCATCCAGAGTCCGGACGACGGGCGAGCACACCGTGAAGGGTCGATTCATCGACTCGACCATCCAGCATGGCGAACAGTAACGGCATATGCGCAGGCGTCAGGGCGTTGACGTTAATGCGTAAACGTTTCACCGGGAGTGCGCACAGATGGGGGGCAAGGAGCGACCAATCCAGCAGACTAACGTCTGGTATTGCCCGTAGCTGCGTTTTATCATCCAGCATCGGCTCTACCTGCTGATGTCGGGATGAAGAGAGGCGAGCGTTAACTGCGCTGAGTATCTTGTCAATCTCAGCCTCTTCCAGCCCCAGTTGCACCAACATCCTGGCGAAGATACGCTGCGCATCAGTACGCCAGGTGCTTTCCCCTTTCGTTGAACCTAATGCATTGATATTCAAACAGGTCTGGCGATCCAGCCAGCGATAGCTCACCGTATCGTCCTCAAGCCTGAGCCGTGCGATCTTTCCTTCCGCTGACGCCGGAGGATGGTTAAGTAACCAACTCTCAGCGCCATGTACCGTCCATTTAAGCTGCTGCTGGTGCTTCAGCCCCATATTTCGCTGTAAAACCATGCCCCACTGACGCTGACTGACCACCACCAGCGTCGCCATCAACGTCAGCATGAGCAGAACGGTGATCAGAGCCATGCCCCGCTGGTTCATACGCCGTTTCCCAGAATAAACAACCGGTTAAGAGGTCCCCAGGATGGCGTTGAGAGACTCACCTCAAGCGCGTCGGGAAGGGCATAGCGCGCGCCCCAGGTTTCCTGCCAGTGGCCTGCGCTGCTGTAGCGCAGGCTCACCGCATGAATGTCCGGGAAATCGAGTCGGAAACCAGGTTCCGATGATAAGGTATGACGACTCAAGACCCCGTCTTTTAAACGCCATTCCACCGTGTACAGTGAGGAATGGGGTAAGGGCTCCAGAGCAAGCCGGTTACGCCGCACCAGACGTAACACTACATCCCCATCTTCAGCCACAAACGGCGCGTCTTGTGATACGAGATCCAGCCCCGACGGTATAAACGCGTGCTGGAGATCCTGTTCAAGCAGGGCAAAAAGCCGCACCATATCGCTGGATGTCCTTTCATAGCGGGAAATGTGCTGCTGCCCGAGCAGCACACCCTGTACCATTTGCCAGCCCGCCAGGCTGAGCAACGAGAACAGGGCGAGTGCCAGCATCATCTCCAGAAGGGTGAACCCCCGTTGTTGTGAGTGTGCGTTCATGAGGATTGCCACGTATAAACCCGGATCAACGGTGCCGTCATAGTGGGCGTATCATTCACCACAACCTCAATGGCATAAACCCCCTGCCTGTCGGTTGCAACTACCCGCTGTTGCCAGTACCAACGTTTGCCGGCCTGCTGACTTTCGCCTCTGAGTCCGTGTTTTGCCGCAGCCATTCCCTCAAGCTGTATCGTCGTAAGTCGGTTCTCGGCAACCCAGAGGGCAACCTGTTTTTGCTGCATATGATCCAGATGACGCACTTGCCCCTGCCCGGCCCGTAATAGTGACAATCCGGCGGTAGAGAGCAGGGCTAACGCAACAATCACCTCAATCAGTGTCATGCCTTTTTCCCCCTGTATCATTGCGGACTCCAGAGCGAAGATGGCGAGATTGAGATCCGGTGACGTTTTCCTCTCTCCTCCTGAAAGACCAATTCTGCAGGGGTCATTTCCCCTCCCGGTAAAAACCAGAGGTTGACCGGAAATGCACCTTCGGTTTCCAGAACGCCGCCAGCCAGATTCCCGAATGCAAACTGGCCAGAAACCGGGTGCCAGCTCGTTTCGGGCAACGGCCCTTTTTCCCCGTCCTGCCCGCGGATCAGTGCAAAAGTCCGCCACGAACCGGGCTGCAGCTCCATACGATAGATGCTGCCTTCAATCTGCGATTGCTCCGCCGCCCAACGAGCCGCCTGCGTTACAATCTCTTCAGGCGATCGCCCCGACGACTCAGGCAACAGACTGATAGCCAGCCGTGCCACAACCCCCAACAGAAGGATCACCATCATTATTTCCAGCAACGTGAAACCACGTTCGCGGATAATGCTCATTTACCGGAATCCGTTAATTGCCAGTTCGTCACATCATCCTCTGTACCTACCTCCCCATCCGGGCCCGCAGAGAAGATATCCAGCGCGCTAAATTTGCCGGGACTCACCAGGTGGTAAGCGTTCCCCCAGGGGTCCTGCGGGAGGCGTCGGATATACCCTTCACGACGATAATGGCGAGCAAGAGGCTCGATCGCGGGGGCATTCACGAGCGCGCGAAGCCCCTGCTCTGTTGTGGGGTAACGGCCATTATCCAGTTTGTACATATCGAGTGCATTCTCCAGCGCAATCAGATCGCTGACGGCCTTTTGTCGATCGGCACGGTCTTTATTTCCCATCAGGCTGGGGATCACCAGACTTGCCAGCACACCGAGAATGACGATAACCACCATGATCTCCAGGAGGGTAAAACCACGCTGGCGGGAAGAAGAAATCTGAATCGACATAATGGGTCATCCTGTAAAGTTATTGAGTTCCAGAATTGGTTGCAGTATGGCCATAATGATGAACAAGACTGCACCGGACATCGTGATAATCAGCAAGGGTTCCAGCGCCGTTGCTGCTATTGCCATATTGTTTGTAAGCCGCTGTTCCTGAAGGTCTGCCGCGCGTTTCAGCATGGTGCTTAGCTCACCGCTCAGCTCTCCACTGCCAATCATGTGTCGCATCATCGGCGTCAGAAGACCGGTTTCGTCGAGCGCGGACGTCAGCGTTGCCCCTTCCCGGACCCGCGTCTGGGCCTGCGACAGCTGCTGGTGAATAAAGCTATTGCCAACGATATTCATACCGATCGCCATGCCTTCCAGCAGAGGAACCGTGCTGTTGATAAGAATACTTAGCGCCTTGATATAGCGTGCCAGCCCCGAGTCAAGCACCACACGCCCGACGATCGGTATCCTCAGTTGGTTGCGATGCCACCACTGGCGACATTTCCGGCGGCGCAGCGCGAGACGGCAGGCCACGCCCGCCCCGACCATAACAAGCAAAATACCGAGGCCGAACTGCTGCATTCCTTCGCTGATCCGCATTAACAGCCGCGTCGACAGAGGAAGTTGTCGCTGCATATGCGAAAACTGCCCCACAATTTCCGGGACTACCGTCGTTAACAGAATGGCAATCACCAGTATCGCTACGCCAACCAGCAGCAGCGGATAGATCATGACCTGTAACAGACGACGCTTCATGTCGAGCATCTTCTCGCTGTAATTAGCCAGTTCTTCCAGCACAACATTCAACTTTCCCGTGGCTTCCCCGGCAGCGATCATGGCGCAATAGAGCGGCGTAAAATTTTTCGGCCACTGCGCCACCACTTCCGCCAGAGAACATCCTTCCTGCACGCGCTGTCGTAACGTCCTCAACAGCGTTTTTTGTCGCCGTGCGGTACACTGGTTTTCCAGGGCCAGCAATGATTGCGCAAGCGGCAGATTGGCCCCGATAAGCGTCGCGAGCTGGCGCATCATCAGCACAAAATCACGCTGGGGAATCGCCTGCGCTGCACGCGGGCTGCGATCGTTTGGTTTGAGCTGATGGGGCACCAGACCACGCTCGCGCAACAGCTGACGCGCGTCACGCGCAGAATCCGCGTCAATCTCACCGCGAAGACGTTTTCCCAGGGTATCGGTCGCAACATAACGGAATCGCATCAGTTATTTTCCCTCGTCACGCGCAACACCTCTTCGAGCGTGGTGAGACCTGCGCTCGCCTTCTGCATACCGTCGATCGCAATGGGTGTTCTCCGCTCACCCAGCCGCTGCATAAGCGTCAACTCATCTTCGCAGCGGGCAATAGCGGCTCGCAGGGCTTCATCAACGACGATCAGCTCATGGATCCCGGTACGCCCCCGATAGCCGCTTTGATTGCACTGTTCACAGCCGCCGGGCTTCCACAGCAATTCAGCGGGGGGAAACCCGGCAAGCCCCGGGCGACGCCACAATTCAGAAGGAGGCTGCCAGGCAACCCGGCAATGAGGGCAAAGTTTGCGCACCAGGCGCTGCGCCAGAATCGCCGTTACGGCGCTGGCCAGTAAAAAGGGCTCGATTCCCATGTCCCGCAAACGTTCAATGGCTCCTGAGGCCGTGTTGGTATGCAACGTGGAAAGTACCAGGTGTCCGGTCAGAGAAGCCTGCACGGCAATACGTGCCGTTTCGCTATCCCTGATCTCACCAATCATGACCACATCGGGATCCTGACGAAGAATGGCACGTAATCCACGGGCAAAGGTCACATCTGCGCGTGGATTAACCTGCATCTGACCAATGCCCTCCAGTTCATATTCCACAGGATCTTCAATCGTCAGAATGTTTTTTTCCGGCGTCCAGAGGGTACGTAACGCGGCATATAGCGTGGTGCTTTTACCAGAGCCGGTAGGCCCCGTAACCAGGATGATGCCGTGTGGTAGCGCCAGCTGGCGGGTGAATACAGACCTGACGGCATCGTTCATGCCGATGTTTTCAAGCGACAGCGCTTCTGTGTTTTTATCCAGCAGACGCAGGACCACCCGCTCTCCAAAACTTGTGGGCAGCGTCGATACCCTGACATCAACCGAACACCCGGCCACGCGCACCGTAAAACGACCATCCTGCGGCAGTCGACGTTCAGCAATATCGAGTTTTGACATCACTTTTATGCGCGAGACAAGATAGCGGCTCAGTTGTACAGGCTGCGTCAGCACCTGCCGCAGCACACCGTCAGTTCGAAAGCGCACGCTAAGCTGCTTTTCGAAGGGTTCAATGTGGATATCGGACGCGCCTTCCCGTACGGCTTCGGCGAGGATGGCGTTGATCAAACGAATCACCGGTGCGCCATCATCACTGTCAAGCAGGTCTCCCTTCTCAGGCAAGGACTCCACCAAATTACGCAAGTCCATCTCCTGACCCAACTCTTCCATAACGGTCTGAGAGGGAGACTGCTGCTGGTAATATGCCTGTGCCTGCTGCTGAAACTCGGCAGCAGAGACCACCTCGACGCTGGCATCCGGGCTGGTGCGACACACTTCTGCCAGCGCGCTGAGCGACGCCCCGGCGTGCAGCACAATACGCGGTGGAGCCGAATCGTCAAGACGGAGGATTTGATGCTGCTGTACCCATGCCCAGGGCAGACGGTTTATCGACATCATGGCGCGACCTGATAAAACTCAGCCAGCAGACGCGTGGTCTCCTTCAGGGCGTTATTTGTCTGTTGCCCTGTCACCTGTTGGCTTAGTCCTTGTTTAACGGCCTGGACGCCAGGTGAACTCACCAGCGTATCCCCAAATTTATCGTACTGACTGCGGGTACTCTGGCTGAAATCAATTTGACTACGAATAATGGTCGGACGAATGAACAGCATTAAATTTCGTTTGCTGGCCTTATCTGAACGATAACGGAATAACCCCCCAATTAACGGAATGTCCCCCAGCACCGGAACCGCGTTCTGGGTGCGCGCCTGATTGCTGTCCAGTAAACCGCCCACGACAACAGTATTACCACTGCTGACCAGAACGGCGTTACGCACCGTACGCGTATTAAACGTCGGCCCCAGGTTATCTTTCGTCGCTTCTTCCGCCACGCTGGAAACTTCTTGTTCAATTTCCATCATGACCGAATCGCCTTTGTTGATTTGCGGCTTAACCTTGAGTTTGATCCCCACGCTACGACGGGTCACCGTCTGATAGACGTTGTCACCGCTGGTAGTCTGCGATCCGGTCAATACCGGGACATCCTGACCCACCGTGAACTCGGCTTCGATGTTGTCCAGCGTGACGATACTCGGTGTCGCCAGAATATTATTCTGGCTGTTCGTCTGCAGTGTGGTCAGCAAGCCTGACCAGTTACCGCGATAGAACCCTGCGGCGAGCCCGTTCATTTTTGCCAGCGCTTGCGCCACGCCAGCCGACTGAAGCTGCCCTGATGTCGCCCCCGCATCCGGAAATTGTGTGCCGCCCCCGTGTTGATTGAACCACTGAACGCCCAGCGCCAGACCATCGGCATCCTGTACCTCGACCACGATCGCCTCAACCAACACCTGGGCGCGATCGATATCCAGTTGCGCGATGACGCTCTCAAGTTCTGCGAGCTGATCATGAGGAGCCGTGACGATCAGCGAATTTGTATGGGTATCAGCTTTCACGACGATATCTTTCATCATGCTGATAGCGGGCGTGGCCGTTTTGTTTGCCGCCTGCCCGCTTTGTTGACCGATCCCGGTAAGGACTTCCAGCAAATTTTCGGCTTTGGCATGTTTAAGATAGATAACCTTCGCCGTACTCTGCCGCGTCTTACCGACATCAAGCCCGCGAGCCGTCCGCGCCAGCGCTTCACGCGCGGACGCTTCTCCACTGATGAGCAACGCATTGGTGCGATCGTCTGCCACCGCTTTAGCCGGGGGAGGCGTACCGTTTTTTCCGTTGCCATGCAGGGTATTGAGCAGCTCAGCCACCTGCGTGGCCGAGGCATTCTCCAGCACCACATTTTCCACGCTGCGGTCTTCCGGCAGATCGACGTTTTCCACTATTTCCATTAACTGCTCAATAACCGCTGCACGCCCGGTCATGAGCAACACATTACCCGGTTCGTAATGAACCACGCTTCCCGCTGCGGCATCATTCAGCTGTCGCAACAGTGGGGCCAGCTCTTTGGCGGTGACGAACTGGAGCGGAACAACGCGCGTAATGAGCTCATCTCCCGCCCTGATCTCGCCGTTTTTCGACAACGGTATGACGCCGTTCCGGGCGTTTTTTGCTGGAATAACTTTAAGCACGCCATTCTTCATGTGGGTCACCGCAAAACCGTAGACTTCCAGTACGCTCAAGAAGAACTGGTAGTAGCGTTCTTCATCCATTTCCTCATGGCTGCGAACGCTGATATGCCCCTTTACTGAGGGATCCAGAATAATTGTTTTATTTAAATTCTTACTGACGGTGGCAATAAATTCACCGATTTCAGCATTTTTAAAATTGGCCTCGTAGGTACTGGCATGCGTATTCCAGGAGACGGCCACCGCAATAAGAAACAGTAATATTAAACCAGCCCGGTGAAATAAAGAGTTCATCATAGTCATAAATTAGTGTATATCCCGCTCTATAGCGATGGATTCATACTTCCCCTGGTGTGCAATTATAATTCTATCGTTCAATACAAGTGCAATTTCAGCATCTGTGCCAGGAAGTGGATCACCCGCCTGTAGCATGGTTTGTTGTTTATTACTCTCAACGATAGCCACACTTTTTTTAGCATCGTGATGATAAAGTATGCCTGTTACTTTTAGCTTCAGCGCACTGGCGGGCGCATCTTTAATTTCAGGTGAACTCAGTGCGATAGCATCAATATGAAAACGACTCCATGCACCAGCCTCCTGAAAAAGACTGAGAGCAGGCATTTCATATTGAACTGGATAAGCGTCACTGAGAGGCGGCAGCCTTGCACTTACGGGTTCCGCCAGCATCAATAGTGAAATGTTTCCCAGAGTAAACAGCAGCCCTCCTCCTGTGACGAACCACAGCAACGACGGGATGAAGCTTCTGTAATCCTCGCGTATTTCATGAAAAAAACGTAACGAAAACATCATGACAAACGCGTTATCGTCAGGAATCGTTCAAGCAGCGAGATTCGCTGATTTTGCGCCTCAGAAGACCCTTTACCCCCTTCTGATTGAGCGAGCTGGTTGCAAAGCGCTGAATTATTTATACGCAGGCCGTAGCCAGGCAATGTCAAAATAATATTATCAGGCAGGCCATTTTGCTGAAAAAGCTTACGCAATTGATAAACGAGCTGGTGATAATTATTATCACGTGTACGGACATAAGGATCATCCCAGACAACCCGGATAATATCCAGCTTACGCTCCATTTTGTTTTTCAGACACAACAATAATCTTTTCTGTGCTTCACTCAATGAAATCACTTTCGATGTCGATGGGATAACCATCTGATTCAATTCGCACTCAATAAAAAATAGTGAACCAAAATGTACCTTATCTGATGAGAACAAAGCATGATTGTTTTTAACATCAACCATTATTATCTCCGAATTCTTTATGTTTTCTTGAACAGAAAACAGTAATACATTAATTAGCCGGGGAGGTATAACGATACCCCTCGCAGCGGTAACCATCGCGAAAATAGGATAACGCGCCTGGTACAACGCCATTCAATACCACACCTTTGACGGATATCCCCTCCTGTTCGAGTTTGTTCACACACAGGGTCGTTTCTTTAACGCTGTTCAGCCCCGCTCGCGTCACCACCAGCGTTAATGGCGTCATCCGACCGATGATTGCGGCATCAATTACGGCCAGAGCCGGCGGCGTATCCACGATCACCACATCGTATTTTTGTCTGGCCCACTCAAGCAGCGTCTTAAAACGCGCGCCCATCAACAGCGTAGTCGGGTCCTGTAAATACGCACCACAGGTGATCACATCCAGTTCCGTCTTGTCGAAAGTGCGAAGTACGCAAGGGATCGTTTTCTCTCCTGACAGGAATGATGACAGCCCTTCCCGCTGCTCCAGACCAAATACACGGTGGGCATCTCCCCGGCGCATGTCAGCATCAATAAACAGAACACGCTGACCGCTTTGCGCCATCACGGTGGCCAAGGTACTGCTGACAAACGTCTTTCCGCAGTCCGGCGTCGTTCCCGTCACCACCAGCACGTTTTGCTCTTGTTCCAGCATGTCGAAATGCAGGCTGGTACGCAGGCTACGAATCGCTTCCACGGTCAGGTCATTAGGGTTTTCCTGGGCCAGCAGCGGCGTAACGCCGGCAGTTTGTCCCTGCGTATGGCGTGTTACTTTGAGTAGCCATGCTGAGTGCGGCACCGTGGCGCAGACGTGCAGTTGCGCTGCTTCAAGCTGTTCCGGCGTCTCCACACGCTGGCGGAGGGTATTCAGTACCAGCACCCCCCCCGCGGAGAGCAATAATCCAGACAGACTGCCGAGGAAAATGATCAGTACCTTTTTGGGTTTGATCGGGTCGGGGTGAATGTTCGCAGTATCAATGATGCGGACATTGCCGGTGATCCCCGAGCGGCTGATACTGAGTTCCTGCTGACGACTCAGCAGTTGGAGATAAACCGCCTGCCCTGACTCCACCTCACGGCTTAAGCGCAGCACCTCTTGCTGAACAGAAGGCATATCCGAAATACGCTGCCCCAGTCGTGTCTTCTCCTTCTCCAGAGTACGGCGTTTATCCTCCAGAGCCCGATAGGACGGATGTCCTTTTTTATACAGCTGGGAGATTTCAGCCTCCTGGAAAGTCAGGGCATTCAACTGACTGTCTACGTTGACTATCTGTTCCAGAACGGCTTTGGCCTCCAGATTGAGATCAACCGAATCACTCTGTTGGCGATAGGCATTCATCTTTTCTTCAGCATCGTTCAGCCGGGAACGTACCTCGGTAAGCAGTTGTTGTAAAAAGCTGAGACTTCTGGCTTCCTGCTCCGTCTGACGCGCCACGTTCTGCCTTTTATAATTTTCAGCAAGCCGATCGAGGATCGTGATCAGCTGAGCAGGATCACTCCCGGTGATGCTGACACTAAGCATGCCGCTGTCTTTGCCTTTCTCACTGACGACGATCCGTTTTTGTAATGCACGAACCGCGTCCTGCTCGGACAGTTGCGTTACGGTGAAGCGTGTTCCCGGTTTTGCGTCAATGGCGCTGATCAGGAGGGTAAAGCCTGCTTTCTCCAGCGGCTGCCCCACCTCCCCTTCCAGTAAGGTTCCTTCATGCATCAGGCGATAGTGGGATTTATCTTCAACCGTCAGCGTAATGGGTTTTCCGTCAGGAATATGCAACCTGTCCACAACCAGCGTGGAGGGAGCCGCGTCGCTCAGGCGCGCCCATGCCTTGCCGACAATTGGCAATAAGCGAGGTTCTGACACGATGTTGAGCTTCAGATCTCTGACCGTTTCCCCCAGCAACATCCGTGACTGGAGCAGCTCTATTTCCGGCGCAGTGCTGGTATTGAGCTCCGGCATAAAGGAACTGAGGGTGCCAGACAGCATATTTCCCTGTTTTTTCTCGACCTGAATGAGCGTATCGGCTCTGTACACTGGCGTGGTCATCAGTGTCCAGACCAACGCCAGCAGGCTGAATATAACCGTCATGCCCGCGATAAGCTTCCAACGCTCAAGCACAATGCCCAGCAGACGAAAGAGATCGATCTCACCCTCACTACGGGGAGATGAAGCCGGGAGTTCGTGAGTTGACATTGAGACTCCTTTATTTGCCAAGACGGGCAGCCCATTGCTGGCTGGCGCGTTCTAGCTGGTTAAAAACGTCGTTAAACACGGTCTGACTCTGTCGCCAGGGGTCGGGGATTACGGTCTGCCCATTCCACAGGCCAAACAGCAACGTTTTTCCCCGCGCCCACGGGGCAAGCGCCATCACCTGTCTGATGTGTTCCAGCTCCATCACCAGCAGAAGGTCGTAGCGGCGCACCAAATCCGGTGTCAGTTGCTGTGCCACATGCCCGGCCAGGCAGAGCCCATTTCTGGCGGCAACAGCATACGCGGTAGGATCGGCGCAATGCCCGCTCATGGCCATCGTCCCTGCAGAATCCACGGTTAACGTCGGGCATGTCTGACGAAGAAGGCGTTCGCCCACAGGAGAACGGCAGACGTTACCGGTGCAGACAACTAACACGGAATTCACCATCAGTTTGGCCACGTCCGAATATTTCGGGACGCCTCCATCAGGTCACGCAGGCCAATGACGCTCGGCAACAGCTGGGAGATCACCCGGTTCCAGCGCGTCACAGGCGCGGTGGTGACCCAGACGATGTCGTGAGGTTCAAGCCAAAATTCTGTCCCCAGCATCATGGCCGTCGCATCCTGTGCATTCAGCTGATAGATGCTTGCGATTTTTCCATTGTCTTTATTCTTGTGGGCGCGAATCACAAAAATTCCGCTGGCATCGGCCATATCCTGACGGATACCTTCCGCATTGCCGATAGCTTCGGTCAGAGTCATACCGCTGCGGTCCATTTTGAGTGTGCTTTGCTTACCCACCTCGCCCATGACAAACACTTTCAGGGCATCGTTACGGGGCACAAAAAGGATATCACCGGGATAAAGCAGCCGGTTATGGGTGAGATCGCCACGCTGTAATAGGGCGTGCAGCGAAATCTGGCTTTTTTCCCCCTCATGCGTTAATACCACGTTGCGCCACTCCGCATCGGCGGTTAATCCACCCGCCGCATTGATGGCATCCATCACCGTTAAGGGGACATTGGTAATCGGCTGCTGCCCAGCGTTGACCACCTCACCGGTCACGTAGGCTTTTTGCGAGCGAAACGCCGCAATACTTACGTCGACCTGAGGGCTTTCAATCACGCTTTCCAGCCGCGTACTAATGACAGCTCGCACTTCGGGTAGCGTTTTACCCGCGACGTGCAAACGACCGATATAGGGATAAAAAATTGCGCCGTCCGCTCCGACCCAGTTACCTGAGTCGCTGGTACTTCGGTACTGCCCGGCAGGGGTAGTCAGTTCCGGGTGGGACCAGACGGTAACATTGAGGACATCTCCAGGACCAATCCGGTACTGATAATTTTGGATCTGTTCATCCAGTAATGGGTTACTGCGTGACGGCACGGACGCCGGGCGTAATGTTTCGATTAACGCCGGCGTAACAGGGTAAATATCAACCTGGGTTTCAAGTGCCTTTGTATCCTGCGTATTATTTTTGACGCTGATGCTTTGCCCCGGTAACGCAGCACAGCCGGCTAGCGCGGTTAATATTACCACAATTAGCGAGCCGCGAATTAAAACGGGCGTTGGCATAATGACTCCATAAACTATAATAACAACTAAGCGCAAGTCGCTTAAAAATGATGCACACAGTATGATTTTATATAGATAAATTTACTGTCAATCACCCCCCCCCCACCCTGTAAGTGAGACCGACTTTCTCTGTAGGGGAAAGACTGCAAGTAAGCTCATTATTCCATCTTAACCCCCATTATCACCACAAAATAAATTATGTAAAAACAAATAGATAAATTTACATCACCCTTACCCTGTAAACATTTAGCTAATAGATTACATGAGAAATATCCACAACTGACTGTTTTCACCCGCTGTGATGCAACAAGACTACCCTGTAGTTCAGAACATCAATCTTTATTAAATAACACCACACCATAATGCTGAAAAATTGTTGTTCGTAAACCACTCTCGCGCTTATCAACCTTAGCACTCTTATTTTAAGGTTTATTAAAATTATTATGTCGAGAATTTTTTAAGAGAACACTATACAAATGTAAGATATATCCCCAGGACTTGTAGCATATGGCAGCATAGATATTAGCCATAAGAACAGCGCTGGTAAATCTGGCTACTGCGTTCGAACACTACAATAAAACCTCCCGCACAGTGCGCTGAAATACCTCTCACCGAGGGAATATCGTAGCCAGCGGGTAACATTAACTTAGAGACAAAACCTGTCTTGAGATGGCGGGTCAAGAACATATTAAGACTATCATTAACTTAAGTGATGCCATTATCTGGAGAACTATGTGGCCAGTCTAATATGCTCCTCTTTTCTGAATATACTGCATCAGCCTCCTGCCATTTTAAACAGCGCCACGTACTAAGTCTGGCACAGCAGCGGACAACGACCACGAGCTGGCAAGCAAGCTGAGCATACCTCAGGCGTGCGATATATTACTCTGGCTTGTAGGGCATGGCAGCACAAATGACAGCCGTAGAGACAGCTCGCACCAGAACTCGCCTACATCATTTCAGGAGAGCCTCTATATTGTCCTTCGGGTTTAACCGGTACATTGCAATAGAAATGAAACACACACCGAGTAGAAATATTTTGAATAGCAAATATAGCTGGCAACAGATTATCCTGCATTGGATCTCCGCCGCCATCATTATCTGGGCGACGCTCAGTGGTTTTTATGTGGCATTATTTACCGTATCACCGGCCATCAAAGATGGAATTGGCTTCTTTAACGTGTCATTGACTACGGTATTTATCCCGATATTCATCCTGCGAGTGTTCTTCCTGTTCAAACACGGTAAGCCGGTAAAAAAACAGCAGCCAACGGTAAGTTCTCACATTGCTCATGCCGTCCACCTCTTGCTGTACCTCAACATTGCCGCGGTACTGATTAGTGGAGTCCTGATGATGGAAAGAGACATCAATGTGTTTAACATCTTGTCTATTCCAAAACCTTTTGATGACCTGAAAATAACGCAATTATTCAATAGCTTTCATATTTTTTCTTGCGCCACACTCGCCGGTCTGGTATTGCTCCATATTATGGCGGTGGTGAAACACTCGCTGCTTGGCAACCGTATTCTGCGTAACATGTGGTTTTAACGCCAACCGCCATGATGCACAAGAGGCTGACGGCGATATCCCGCCCCAACTCAAGCGACTACGCATCACATCAATATCGTCGATGGCCAGCCTCTGTTACAAGAGGCCGGCTAACGCAAAAAGAAATAAAATTCTAATTTATCTTAAAAGATAACCACCCAACATTTACGCCTCATCCCCCTATCCTGTCGCTTGACAGGCTTCCGCATCCCCAACCAACGGAAAAATCAACAACAACTTTAATGGGTTGCGTTAACATTTGTTGAATACCATTTGACAAAATATCACAGTTCATCACACTTTCCACCTGTCTGCACTCAAGCTGCCAACGCTGCAAGGAAGTCATTATCGCCTTCAGCCTGTGGCGGTTAATACGTTCAGCTAACGTAAATAGGTCCATACTTCCCTTAAGGGTCGTGTTTGATAACGGTAAGGAGAACCAACTTGACGATCGTCCCCAAGAAGCCCATGGATTCCATCAACAAAATTTACAAATGTATATTAGAAAACTGTCATCATCGTGAGGTTAAAATCCGGGAAGATTTTCGCATTTTCATCAAAAAACACGTTTATCTAGTGAAATCCGGTTATTTTTTTATCAGAACCACGTCCACCCATATGATCAAAATTGCCGATCATGCTCCTTTTATTCTGGGATTGGTTAATCAACAGGACACGTTCCCCCCCCAACTCATTCTCTCCCCCGTAACAGAATGCACTGTGATCATCGTCGAGCCGAGTGAAGCTATTGATAGCCTATCCAAACATGCCTGTTGGCATGACGTCTATTTTTTCTCCATCTATCTGATACAACACCTGTTCATCGTTAACGATAATTTAGTAAGTTCAAACAGCTATCAAAAAACAAAAGTGTGCATCGAGAAACTGGCAAAATTACCGGACAGCATCCGCGCGAAGATCAGCACGATTCAATTTATCCTCGATGATACCGGAATGTCGAGAAGCAGAGTCTCTGCAATATTATTGGCATTGAAACAAGGGGAATATATCAGCATGAGGCGTGGAATATTAGTCTCACTCAACAAACCACTACCGAAGGATTTTTAAAAATCGCAGTCTTTGGGACCGTTGTCCCCGGTTAAAATAGCCGGGTTACAGCAATAACCCGGCAAGAATATGTCAAGCAATCCACGCTATCTGATTAGTCGATTTCTTTCCACAAAGTCTCAGCGATGCCGGGTGCCCACTCCGGCACGTGGGCAATATGAGACTGAATCGCTTCCCAATTTTTGCCGACGTGGCTCACCTTATCCCCTACACTATACGACGTTTTCAGCGCCCAGGCAGGGTAATCCCCTCCACCAGATGCCGCCGTCGTGACCTCGTGCGCATTACTGGCTGGCGAGCGACGTCCATCAATATCTTCCGCATACAGGGTATAGCGATAGGTTGTTTCAGGCGTCAAACCCTTATCAACATGGGTCGTGCCGGTAGCCGGCAATGCGGTTTCCACGCCATTTCTGTCAAGCACATAGCGCGCCAAAGGCCGTGGCCCACTGGAACTGCCCCACATCAGCGTGACGCTGGTCGCGGCCACATTCATGGAATGTAAATTGGAGGGTGCCGAGGGTGGCGTATAATCCCCGTCTTCAGACGGCGTCGTCACAATCACCGCCGGGCTGGGCGAGGAATAACCGCCTTCTGTATCAACGGCATAAATAAAGTAGCTGTATTCCGTCAACGGGATGACATCGGTATCGATCCAGGAGACATACGGATGATAAACACGGACTTCATCCTCTCCATTGCGCGTGATGACATAGTAGCTAATCGGATGAGGGCCTGTTGATGCCTGCCAGGTCAGCTCTACAGCGTTATACCTGATCTCCCCCGCCGCAAAACCTGCCGGCGGTGTCGGCTTGTCACCCGCGTCCTGGGGGATAAAGTCAAGATCTATCACCTGGTAAAACGCATTGCCCGTATTCGCCACCTCCCATACCGCCAGTAAGACATGATATCCCTCACGTTCCGGCAAAGGCACCGCATGTTCCGTTGGTTTTGGGGGCATCAATTCATCTTCATAGGCCCAGTGAGGCGTGTAGGGATAAAGATCAACGTAAAAAGGCTTTTCTTCAAACTGGGCCCGGGAAAGCTTTTGCGCAGGGTTCCAATCCGCTTTGGTGATAAAATAGTTAAAGCGACGGGTCTTATGTGCATAGCTGTATCCCCAACTAATATCCAACAAATCTCCGCTGCGGACTTCATGCTTCTTCCAGTGGGTACCCGGTTCGTCGAGAAATTGTCCGGTTGGTTGTTCCGCACTGGCAATCTTGCCGTCGGCAGGTGGTTTGAAGTTAGCGTCATCATCGGGGGCGAAACTGTCCCGCAGGCCTCCTGTCAACTGTGGAAAGAATTTTCCGCATTCGCGCTGATTCAGCGCCCCGTCATCCAATTTCCCTTCCAGGTAAGCAAAATAAGCCCGGGACGCCGGTGAAAATACATGACCATGGTATGGTTTTAGATCGGAAAAAATGCTCAATGAAGGGAACTTCCTTTTTCTACTAATGATATTCTTACCGCGACTTGCCATCTTTCACTCTCCAGTCAGTTGAAAAACACCGTTCTTTTACGTCGCCGATACTTATGTTAACCAGGCAATGAACCGCATACTTTCACTGCATTGGCCCGATAAAGCCTCGTCGTAATAAATGCCGTCGATATCCATCAACGGATGTGATGAACCTTAGCTGGTTTCTGAGATGGCACAATGTCTTTTTTAGGACATTAGTGTAGACGTTAAATTTTTGACAAAGTGCGATTTATTAATCATTCTGGTACAATATCCTCCTACCACAACCTATAATATCCCCTAGATCAAAGCTCACTTTATAATTATGTACAGTCAAATTGGGATAAGAAAAGATCTCGCCACCCTAGGATATAATAAACATCAGTCTGCTTTTTTGTGGGAAAACCAAAAATCCGTCAATAAATACCTGGCCCGGCATTTCCTCTGGGGAAGGCGCAATAACCAGCTTAATGACCTAACGGAATATGTGTTTGTGGCCTATCAAAAAGCGCTGCATGCACACTGGGCCGGTTTTATCGGCAGAATCGATGACCTCTGGCTGCAAGCCGAGCTGTCGGAGGAATACGGCGTTGATCGCCATGACGGCTTATGGTCCCCCGCCGCGCAAGGCAATATTCTGTTCCTGGATAAATGGAATATGGCGATCAACGATGCCTGGCTGCTTAGCGGCATTCATCGCCATGCCAATTTCAGACTACTGTCGCCGCTGGCGCCACAAAATCTGTGGAACGAGCAAGCGCAGTGCCATGTGGTGATAGCAAGAGAAATTCTGGGATTACTGCATTTCGGCTACCGGGCTGTCTGGCAAGCGCAAGGAATGGTGTTCACCTGTGTGGATACTGATCGGGCCAATAAGGCGGATCTGATTCGCTATGCTGAACTCATGGACATTGAAAAAGAAAAGGGACGCCCATCGATAACGCCACTCATTACTGAACCCGTCAGGGGGTTATTGCGTCAAATCAGAATGTTCAAGAAGGAACCATAATAAAACCCTCCTTTCGGCTCAACAAGAACCCCCTCCTGAAGCGGCTAAAACCATGAGCATTTTTTCTGGACCAGGCAATACCGATGTTCTTGAATTCTACCCTGACGATCGCGCAGGGGATTCCCTTCATGGTCAATAAATGGCTCACAACGGGTAGCATCACAAATCATTTTATAGTTTCTTAACTGAGAGAAATATTTTTTTACTATTTCCAGATAACCTATATGCCCACTTAAAAAACAGATTTTTCCGGATTCAGCCAATAGTTTGTCCGCGCCTCTTAACCAGATTTTTATTTGCGTTTCAGTAAAGGTCTGTGGATGAATAGACAAATACTCAAAATCTATTCTGTCAAAATGTCCTGGCGCAATCAGGTCCAGACGCATCTGTTCCCACTGCCCAAAATCCATAACCACATCCGGTTCTGACCGTTCATCCTTGTCAATCAAAACGTCATTAAGATGTTCGCGATTCATGGAGCACGGGTAACGATTTGGCAACTGGGGAGATGAAAAACCATTTTCTATTTTTCTGCCACAACCTATAACCAGTGTCTTTTTGTTTTTAATCATAGACTCAATATAAAAGTTTTGCTTTGCAGAGTGCATTTCCGCACAATCAGAGGGAGGCTGTATTGTTAGCATGATCGTCCTGTTCTGTTGGTAGATGACAGGAAATAACATCCATATTTTATTCAATGTCATTCGCAATAAATATTAATTTTAGCGATGAAAATCACTAATATCAGTCATCCTGGCATCGGAGACGGAATACTCAGAGGGGCTGAGCCTTATCCTTTTTCTGGCCAGACGTTCTGCGACGGAACTCCCTCCCATAAAATCGCGATGATTCTGTCCCTCTGTTATCCACTCTTTCCGTTTGTAGTGAAAATTAAAGGTGCGCGGGATAAACCCACTGTAGTATTCAGGGGAATACGCTGCATCAGCCCCCTGCGCCTTAAAATACTGAACGATTTCTTCGCCGATATATCTGCTGGGCTGTGAGCACCGCAGATGGCTTAATTTACCGTCGCCGCCAAAAACGGTCACGTTTAGGGATGAGATCCTGATGCCATAGTTTTCCAGACTCCGGTTGATATCCTGAAGATTCTGCCGCAGTCTTAATGACGTATCGAAATGCGCGCACAGAATATAATTATGGCTACGGGATAATGCATACAACCCCAGACAGGTTTGCACGGCTGGCATAGATAAATCCAGTCCATCCCGACTAAAAATGCCATATTGCCCCTGGTAGACTACCACTCTCATATCGCACCTCGCAATTCAATTATGCCAATAATAAAAAACGTCAACATCAAATATCATCCCATCGTATCTTGCCGTTTTTATCAACCAAACATCTACAACACCGCCTCAGTAAAGTATGCTTGCTGACAGCCAGAATTTATACCGATGACAATGAATTAAATATATCCCCAACTGTCCTTTCGCATTCGATAGCCTACATAGTATTTTTCTTCATCACCGTCCAAGAATAAAATTTTCGCCTAGCGTTCTGCTTTGCATCAGCATTTGATATCAGACCTTTTTTGGCATATAACACCACTGAATTGTAATCGCGTTTTATTGGCTGGTTACGGGTGTTCGCTCCGAATGATTACATTCCCTCGGAGTCCGTTTTACAAGATAGCACCATCATTAACTAACATCACGGATAAACCGCAGCCACATTCACCGGGGTCAGTGTAAGACACAGCGCACCATCGGTCGCAATCGGAACATTGGAATTCAATGTTTGACTGATATTCTTTCTTTTCATCTATAGCCAACCGCCAGGTAGTCTTCTTTATCACTATCGCCTCCTAATAGAATTTTTTGCCACCTGCGTTTCTATAGCTTCTGATCGGACGATTAATTCATATCACAACCTTCATTATGAGTTAATAACAAAAACTCATTGCAATTCAATGGATGTTTGTAATACTCACAGAATACATTAGTACGGTGCAATAACGAGTACCCCGCTTCCATAGAACACCCCTGCGGCAGAGTCACTGTCGGTCCAAGAAACTAGAGACTCCACATCTAAAACAGTACTAGTAACACTTGGCAAAATAACATATGAATCTCCCGTGCGATTAATATCAAGATGATGCGTCAGTGCTGCGTTAGATAATTTTATAGAACTGCCTACCAACGACAATTCCAGTGACGATTCAACTAAACAGTCTATTTTAATTTTATCACTCCGAAAAGAACCCCCTCCACCAGGGCGAGTTATGACCTCATCATGTATAAATACCAAGTCCCCACCAGAGATTGCCTGTATAGAGCATGCATCCGGCCCATCAGGAATGTCTGCAGAATAGGTAAAAGTACCACTATAATAGCTTTTATAGCTTACATCAGCATTCTCGATTGTGATATGAACGTGTGCTATACGATTATCCTGATATGTTCCAAACCATACATTGGGGAAAATAATAAAACCTATTCCAGCAGCATCTATATAGTCACCCGCTTTCCTTATCTCACCTAAATAAGGATTTTTTATTATTTTCGTTTCACTATGCCTTCCATTAGGAATATTTAAGTGATAGACTAAAACGGATATTTTTATATTTTCAGCCTTATCTAGAGGAGGGTCTCTAACGACAGGAGTGTCTTTTTCCCTAACGGGATGATCCATCAAATCAATATAGAGTGTACCATAATAAGACAGGCCCAACGGTGACCAGTTATTCCTTTCTGTTGCGACGACATCCATTTTAACACCCGCATATACATCCAAGGGGTAACATAAAATTAAAGCGTACAGCAAAGAAAATATGTTAGGCCACTTCATCATATTATACGGCGTATGCTTAATTGAATTTACAGTACTTGGCATATAACCTCCCCTATGCTTTTCACAATTTATAGCTTTCATGACATACGCATAGGAACATAAATAAAAAAATGTGATTTTAGCTTCTTATAGCATCACGGATAATAAAGCTCAAAACTTGCATTCGCCGTAAAGTGACCGGGCGTAATGCCTTTCGTCACCAATGCATCCGGCTCCACCTGCAGGCGGCGGTAAAACACCAGTTCGGTATCAGGCTCCGTCAGCGGTGAGGCGCTTTGCTCGCCAATTTTTACGCTATTCCTGGCGGCGTCTTTGAACATAATGGCGAAGCCGCCCGCCTTGCTCCCTGAATCCAGCGCAAGCGAGCCCGGGATCTTGGTGTTGGTGTGCCCGAGAAAGGTGGTTTCTACCGAGCCGGCCACTTTCCGGTTGCAGTTCAACAACCGGATGGTAAAGCGTTCATCGTCGGTTCCGCCATTGAGGTAGAGATCGCGAGTGCCTACTCCATCGAATTTCACGCTGATCAGCGCATCGTCGGGGTGCAAAGTGCAGGCCTGGGCGCGCAAGGTGCCGCTGAACGCCATATTATCCGCCGCCGCCCCACAGGCGGTCAACAGCAAGGCGGCTGCCAGCAGCCGCTGTGAGTTGGTGATTTTCATCGTTAGTAGTACTCCGCCTGCAGGTTCGCCGCTGCGGTAAATACCCCTTCATCGGGCGAGTCCGCAGGATTGGCCACAGGCACCGCCACTAATACCGGCAGGTTGGTGCTGTCTGTGACCGGAATATAGCTGCCAAAATTGACCGGCGCGCCGTTGAGCGTCATGCGGATGCCGAGGTTTTTCTCGCTGGTGAGCAAAGCCTGCGCATCCCAAACTGCGCCGGTACCGACAAACCTTAGTCGCAGCGGCCATTTCTGCCCGTCGTCGCCGCAGGTCACCCCATAGCCCACCACCTGACGATAGTTTGTGCCGTTAAGGCGGTTGATATTGATGTCGTCGCCAAAATCGACGTCGATGTCGCCGCCGCCGCCGTTATGCACCGCGCAGGCCGGGGGTAACAAGTTCCCCTCAACGGACACTACCGTTGCCGCCGAGGCGCAGCCGGTGAGCGCCGCCAGCAGGCAGGCCAGCCTCGTCAGCTTCATACGATGCTTACCACCACCGTCGCCGCTGCGGTAAACGCGCCAGTGACGTAAGGTACCGCTGTCACATTCACCGGGGTCAACGTCAGTTTCAGATCACCGTCAGCATCCATCTTGATATTAGTATTCAGCGATTGACTAACATTGTTTCTTTTCAACTGCAATTCAAACCCCTTGGCTGTGCCGTTGATCGGGATGCGATCGGCGGCCGTGCCGGCCGGGGCATTGATCCGCACATAAACGCTCTGCAGCGGGTTACGGTTGCTGCATGTCAGGGTGATCGGCACCGGTTTCACGTAGTTGGTGCCATTTATCTTATCCGTCAGGATATCGTCAAACTCCACTTGCACGGCCGCAGAGCCCAGGTCGCAGGTGGTAGGCATATGCAGAGTGCCCTTAACGCTGACGTTCACCGTCGTCGCCGCCTGAGTCAGCATCGGCGCGGCCAGCAATGAGAGCAAAATTAGTGACTTACGCATGTCTGATCCTTAATGATAATGAAGTTGAAAATCCAGGGTTGCCCGGTAGCCGCCGGGCGACAGCGGCGCGAGAGTCCGCTCAGGCGCCACGCTAAACAGCAGCGCGTTGTCGCCGGGTGATAAAAACTGCGGCGCGCTGCGCTCACCGGGACGCAGGGTATTGCCCTTCGCATCTGTCAGCCGCAGCCCGATACCGCCAGCGCCTGTGACCTGAAACAGGCCGGGGGAGGAAGCGTCTGCGGGTGCAGAGAAGGTCAACATCACCAGCGGCTGCTGCGAGCTCCACGCCAGCGTATTGTTGCGCTCATTGAGCACCACGCCCGCGGCGCGCAAACACCCCGTCAGGCGCAGCGTAAATGGCGTAGCCTCTCCTCTTTCCCCCACTCTGAGCAACTCAAAAGCGCTGGCAGTCGGCAACGTGACGGCCTGCCGACGCGACGGCATGTCCAGGCGGCAGGCGATTTCTTGCAGGGTGCCGGAGACATGCAGCTGCCCTACCGTACCGCCGATATCCTGCCCCTGGTGTTCAGCGGCGCCGGTAAATGTGGAAACCACCGACAGAACGGCCAGCCAGACGCAACCCCCCAGCCCCTTCTTCATATTTACGCCTCTTTCGCCGTACAAAGCCCGCCGCTGCAGCTAAACTTCAGCTTTGGGCGACCGCCGTAATCGTTGATATAGGTCAGCACCGGAGCGCCGCCCAGCTGCGCAGCTCCCGCTTTCAGCGGCAGCTCGCTCATCGGCGCTACCATCACCGGCTCAAAGTTATCGACATTGTGGTCAGCGCTTTTGCCCACGGCCGCAATCGTGATGTAGTATGGCGTCGGATTCATCACCACATAGCCGTCGCCATTTTTTTTCAGCGTCATTTTCAGCTGCGGGGCGGGCGCATTCGGGGGGATCGCCACTCCCTGCGGCCGGTAAAACACCTTCACACGGGTTTGCAGCGCCAGCTGCAGAGTATTGGGTTTATCGCTTTTAGGCGGCACTTCACGCAGGTTGAAGTAAAATAACGACTCGCGGTCTTGCGGCAACGCAGACGCAGCTGGCAGCGATTGGATCTTCAGCTGGCCGCGGCTATCCGGCTCCATGCGCTGCAACGGCGGCACCACCAGCAGCGGCGACTGGATCTTTTGCCCCGCCTCGTTTTCCAGCCAGCCCTGGGCCAGATAAGGGGCTTCCTTACTGTCATTGCGAATATTCAGCGTGGTCACTTTCGCACCGCCATCCACCACGATGCGGGTGCGGTCCAGCGCCACGGCAGCCATCGCCGGCAGGGTCGAGGTCATGGCGGCCAGCGCCACGGGAAGTAATGTTAAATAAGCTTTCATAATTTATCCAAATTCAAGAGGGTTCAGACTTTACAGCAGCTCCGGACACCAGACAGGGGAGCAGCAATACCGTCTCTTCAGCCACAGCAATCTGGTCAGGCAACGCAATCTCGCATCGCACCGCACCGTCCCACTGGACCCGTAGGGTCTCACCCGCTTTCATGCCGCTCAGCCAGGTGAGACCATCATCGCCGACCATGCCGGCCTGTTTCCCTTTCAGGGTTAATACCGTAGCGCCAAACGGCGGCGCTTTGCCGTCCTGCAGACGGAGCGTGGCGAGCCCTTTTTGCCCCGCCACCACGTCAAGCCGTCGATAGCCGATCGCCCCCTCCGTTAGCGTGAATTGGGCGACCGAGTCTGCGGCCTCGATATCATCGCGCAGCTTGTCGAGCGCCACGCTGGCATGCGAGCGGTTATAGCTGCTGACACCGGTGAGTACCGCCACTCCCTGTCGGTTGGTGCGGGAGCTTCTGCCCGCTCCTTTGAGCGGCACATCGGCCACGCCGTCGGTATCGACAATCAACCGGGTGCCGCCGTTGCCGCCCGCCCCATGCAGCGCCGCCCCGTGCGCAGTGAGCGTCATGCCGCCGGCCAGCCCCATGTTCGCCGCCAGCCGCGACGAAGTGCTGCCGGTGGCGCTCAGGCTGAGATCGCCGCGATCGCCTTTCTGGTTCCAGAACCCGCTGAGTTCAGAATCCTTCCGACCGGTGGTCGCGCGCACGTTATACGAATCGTTGTCTTCCGTACGGCCGGAGTACCCCAGCGACTGCGTGTGGTAATCTTTGCTCTGGTTGCCGGTATAGGAAACCGTCCCGTTTTTCCCCAACGGCAGGCTCAGCGACAGCGAGACGCCGTCGTCACTGCGCCCGTAGTAGTTCTGGCGATAGGCGCGCCCGGAAACGCTGATATTCTTAACGTCGAAAATATCGAAATAGCTGTTGAGCGACAGCTCAAAACGATCCGACGCCGGGCGATTCCAGTAGGATTGATGCGTATAGGTTAAATACGCGCTCACTCCGGAATCGGCGAATCGCTGGTTGAACGTAATGTCATAGCGTTCTTTGCTGTTGCCGCTGTAATTGCCGTATCCCTTACGCGTCGACAGAAACTCCGCCATCGAATAGAAGTCTTCTTCCGAAAAGCGGTAGCCGGCGAAGGTGACCTGGCTGTTGTATTCCTCAAACATTTTGGCGTAACTGACGCGCCAGGATTTACCTTGCCGCGTGTCAGTTGCCGTCAAACGGCTGCGGGCAACAGTAATGTCCGAAGAGATCGCACCCAGGCGGTATAAATCGCGGCCGACGCCGAGCGCCAGCGACTGATAGTCGTCACCGCCGATACCTCCGCCGTAGAGCGACCAACCGTTGGTCACCCCCCAAGAGACCTCTGCTGCGGTAAATAGCGGCCCCTCTACCACATGTTGCCAGTCGGTTGGCCGGCCGGTGAAAAGTTTGTAGCGCACTGCACCCGGCCGCGTCAGGTAAGGCAGCGAGGCGGTGGAGACCTGATAGCGGTTCACCCGACCGTCCTGTTCACGAATCTCCACATCGAGGGTGCCACTGACGGACGAATCCAGGTCCTGAATGCTAAACGGGCCGGGGGCGACCTGCGTCTGATACAGCACCCGCCCCTGCTGGCTTACCACCACCGTGGCGTTGGACTCCGCCACGCCATTCACTTCCGGCGCGTATCCCCGCAGTGAAGGCGGGAGCATTGATATGTCGGACACAAGGCTCGCACCGGCAAAACGGAAGGTGTCGAAAATATCGGATGTGAGGTAATCCTCACCCAGCGTCAGCCGGGCCTTCCAGTCCGGCAGCGCCCGGTACAGGTAATAACGAGACCAATACAGCCCTTTGCCGTTGCTGCGGTAATTGTTGTTATCCGCCAGTAGATCCCGCAGCTGCCAGTCGGCGCGCAAGCGCCAGGCGCCCCAGTTGGCGCCCGCAGTGCCGCTGCCGGTCAGCGATCGGCGCTCGCCGTAGCGATTATCCCGTGTTACGCCAGCATTCAAGCTATAGTCCAACAACATTCCCGCCACGCCGTTGTCCCAGCGGCTCGGCGGATCCCAGTTGGCGCTTACGTACTCAAGATAGATCTGCGGCACGGTAATATTCAATGCCGACTGGCCCAGATCCGCTTTTACCGTCATGCCGGGCAGCGAGTCGAACGCCAGCCCTCCATCAGGCAGCCAGTGCAGTCTTTTCAGATACGCCGGTTTCAGACCAAACTGAGCGACCACATCTTCATTCAGCAACGGTTGCGGCAGCTCGGCGTCTTTCAGCGTACGGTAAAGCACCGTATGTTCTCCCAGGCTGTAGCCGTTCACTTTAATCGCCAGCATATAGTCGCCCGGCATAATATAACCGGCGCGTGAAAACTGGCTAAGATCCATATTTTCACGATCCTGAATATCCAGAACATCAGTGTTAAACTCAAAGTCAGCGGCAAGGGCAAAAGGAACAGCGATCAGACAAGATACAATCATGCCGGCACTGACTTTACTAAGTTTCTGGAAATTCATTTCTTTATTTTCTCAATAATACTCGAGCTTATATTTAATAACGGAAAAATGATCACCCACTTGCAGCAATGCTGCGTTACCTACCAAACGCAAATTATACTTAAGCGTTTTCTCGCCGGTGGGTACCGGATGCGGCTGCATCGGTACGCCAGGGGCGGCTACATATCCCCGATCATCCTGTATCTCTATCGCCAGCCCTTTCGCATTTCCCTGCATTAAAAAATAATCACCGTCGCGAGGACCATCAAAGGTAATCTGAAATGCACTCCAGTTTTCTTTATTGCCACGTTCAGGGTTACAGTTAACAAGCTTAATTTCAAACGGATGTAGTTCACTGCCTTCATTGCGAATAACATGATCGATAGAAATATCTTTTAACCATATAGCTTGTTGATGGCTATCTGGGTGTAATGCGCAGGCTGACTCAACGACCGTTCCTCCCATCTGCACTTTGCCGTGAATGGTTCGCGCAGACTGGCCGTCCAAAGAATAAAACATCGTCAGGCACGCGGTTATACATCCAACAATCATTGACGCTGTACGCATAATATTGTTTAGTTTAAAGGGGCAATATGCCCCTTGCATTAATCGAAGCGCGAAAGATGCGAGAAATTAGTTATAATCGATTTTGAAATCGGCGGTACCGGAGAATTTACCCGTACCTACCGGCTTCAGTGTACCATCGGCGTCACCCATGGCCATCGCCTGGAAGCTCAGGGTGTTATCACCCGGGATTAATGCACGGTCAACACTTTCACCCGGCTTAATGGTAGTGCCGCCATGCTGCAGCAATACGCCGACGTTATCGACCCCGGAGACACCGAAGGTATCGCCGTGACCAGTGGCCCCACCGAAAGTGATGGTGGCATTTTTCAGTGTCGTGGTGTCGCAGTTCTTCAGGATGATATTAATGTCTTCCGGTGCGCTCATGCCCCCGCCATTCAGCGACGACTGTGAAAGCGCGCCGAAATTAATGGACTGCAGCAGATCGCCCGCTTCAACTGAGCAAGCCGAATCGACCACTTCACCTTCAAAATCAATCTTTCCACTGCTCGCCTGCGCCGCGGAAACCATCCCCAGGGAAACCATCGCTGCGAGCAGCGTTTTATTCAGTTGCATTGATTACTCCATTTTTATTCCAAATCCGACATTCAAGTTAAATTTCCCATGCGAGTCTTCACCGTATGAATGGAAGCGCCGCGTATATTGAATATCGAATTTAATGTGAGTATTTTTCGCAATAGCATGTTGCACAGTACATTTGGGTTAGTTGAACCAAGTTATTGTCGCCCGCCCCTGCCTGCACCCTAATAATATGCTATCGAAAAATATTTTTTATCACGCCGGGTTAGCCAGCGCTTGAAACTAGAATAGTGAATAGTACAAAGGTAAACTATCAGACGGCCCCACCTCTCCCGCCAGCCAACAGGAATTCTTTGGTAGGATATGGACTACACGAACTATCGACGCGGGTAACCCATCAGTGCCTGGATAAGGGAAATCCGTTCGCGCTTCTGAGCAATTTTCTTATTAATTAACTTCTTCAGCTCCTGGTCGTCGATGTGCATACTGGTCATCGACCCGGTATTGTTGCTCCGGATGATGGCAGAGTATTCAGAGATCGATCGCACTTTAACACTGCAATTGTCAAAAGCTAAACCCCTGTTATCCGTTGTTACTTATCGAAAGTCATTCCATGTTTGGCCAGTACGTAATGATTAATGAGACCGCGTTCTGTCCTAAAAGAGTCAAAACAGATAAAACAAACATGCTGTAAGGTTAAACCATGAGAAGTCTTGTGGTGTTTATCCAAATCATCTCTATATATATAAGCTTTTTTACAATAATCACAGAAAAATTCTTTTCTATGAACTACACGTTGATGCGCTATATAACTGTCTTCACAGGTGAAGCTTTTCTTGCATTGGTAGCACACATTATCTCCATAGAGTGTGCTTTTCTCCATTGGATAAGGTCCAAAGAGGTCCAGGACTTTCCTGGCGCTATCGGTCTCTTCAGCAGCCAAAATTAACTGGCGCGCCAAACTATAATAAAGCTCTTTACTTGGCTCAGCTGGAAGAAGCAGGGGTTGCTTCCAGTTTAAGAGTAAGCACTCAAGGCGCTGTGGTCCCATTTTTTCGAATTTATCAGCGAGCCATGATGTTTTTCTTTCAAGTGACATGGTATTTAATCCTTGTTTCCAACATGAACATTACGTTGCCCGATGAGCATGCAAAACACCCAAGTCGCACAATGCCTTAACCAGCCCCGGATCGAGTGGAATCATTCATTAACTAAAAAGATCCTCTTGCGGACAAAGCAACCTCTGCCGCAACGCCTCCGGCACTGCAGAAGCGGTTGCAAAGGCCACCCGCATATTCACTGGATATCCGGCTACATCCAGAGACAGGCGCGCCTCCCCCTCCCGTTTATGCTCGTCAATCTGCTCGAACAGCCTGAACCACGCCCAGCGGCCACGGAACACCCGGCTTTGGGTTTCTCCATTTTTCAGCACGATCTGCGCCTGAACCTCTCCCGTCGCTGCAGAGCCAGGCCAGTGAAAATTGACGGGGCGCAGCGGGCCGTGGGCATACCGGAGCACCTGGTCTCCGTCAGTCAGGACAAAGCTATCGATATCCGGGTGCATATTTTCCGCACTCAGACTGAAGGCCAACGCCGCTTTTTCTTTGCTTTCAGCAAACAGAAAGCGTTGTATCGGAACAACCTGGGAAAACAAACGCGAGCTCAGTTGCCCGTTCTCCGCTCTGACCAT
Source organism: Pantoea sp. LS15 (assembly GCF_012241585.1). Lineage (NCBI taxonomy): Bacteria > Pseudomonadati > Pseudomonadota > Gammaproteobacteria > Enterobacterales > Erwiniaceae > Pantoea > Pantoea sp. LS15. The sequence continues at coordinate 74,251 of NZ_JAAVXA010000016.1, read as the reverse complement.
TACGCTGGCCAGCTCTCCTGCCGGGGAAAACCAGCGATTGAAATCGGCTAACAGCACCTCCTCCTGCGCCTGCGAATCGAAAGGGTAGCGATCTTCCAACGCCAGCCGACAGGCCGCCGCCAAATCCCGTTTCCAGAACCGATTTAGTCTCGCATGCTGGCGTTGCGTCAAAGCGGCCCGGCTACTGTCCAACAGCTGTTGTAATAATGGCTGCAGCAGTGGCGGCGCAGCGAGAACGCTTTCTGTCAGTGCCCCAGACGCCTTCTCCGCCACCGTCTCCCCCTCTTCAGCTATCCGTATTTCTCTTGCCGTCGCCATCAGCGCCATTTGCAGGGAAGTATTGAACGCCGGTTTTGCCAACGTGCGCCGCAAAGCATCAAAGTGGCGAGAAACGGGATCGGAAGCACGCGCCGCATGCTCTCCTTGCTGCGCCGGGGATAATTGCGTTTCCTCCGCGAGGATTGCCAGGAGAATAAACAGCGGTGACTCGTCCTGTGCCAGACGTGTTAACCATCGCCCCCAGTCATCGCCGTCTGAAGGTAGTGCAAAGGTGAGCTTGGTCGGCAAAGCCTGCCAGTAGCTAATGTAATTTGCATAATAGCGTTGCATAACACTCTCGGCCAACGCGGGCGAGAGTGTCTCTCTGAGCCCCATCACCTGATTGTCGTTAGCCACGATCTCGGGAAATTGCTGACGCATAGCTTCCAGTAACCGCTGATAGCCTTCCCGGCTATAGCTGCCGCGCAACATCCGGCTTACCTGAGGCTGATGCTCCGATCGAAAAAGCAGGTCAATCTCGCTATCGTGCTCGCCCGGCGGCATTTTCTCCTGTTCAATCCAGGCCAACAGCTGTTCGAGCAGACGATCTGGCCGCTGTTTCTGCGCCAGACGCTGCCGGTTCTGTTCGATCAACGCCTCATTAAGCCGCGCTTCGCCCGGCCGAATCTCCAGCAGCAGCTCGCGCAAATGAACCACCAACTCAGATCGCTGATCCGCACTAAGGCCCAACAGTGGATCGTGACGCCACGACTCGGCCAACCAAGCGACGGTATTTTCCTGCTGTGCCGCCGTTGCGCCGCCATTCAGCGTAAGATAAGCTGCCAACGGCACAGCAAGATTGCCGTCATTCACCGTAAGCGCCTGCTCCAGGCGATGGCGGCTATCCGTCAACAGCGCTCCCATCAGCCACTGACGATACAGCCGTCGGGTATCCTGCGCGATCTCGCGACCAACAGGCAAACGCCCGGTAAGGTTGTCATCCCGCATCTGTCTGGCGATGACCAATTGGCGGAGATACTGCGCGTCAAGATGGGCATGGCTGCGGGCAGCCTGCGGCGATTCAAAAGCGGATAACGCCTCAGCGAGGCGGGCAAGCCTCTGTCGTTCCAGCAGATAACTCCCGACGAGCACCCCGCAGAGTAGCGCCGCGACAATCCCGACGTTTATCGCAGGCGAGCGAGGAATGACGCGGCGACAGCCGCGCCACCAGCGCCATAACCGAGTATTTTTTTTAGCCGCGACCATAGCCTTCAGCAGCGTCTGATAGACCGTTGACGACGGCATCCCGGTGTCGTGCCCAGAACAAAAGTAAAGCCGTTGCATCCAGCACTGCTTCTGGCCGGGCGGTGCGGCCAGGGCCAGCTGAAGAAAGGCTTCTGTTCGCTGCGCCAACTCCGCCCATGCCACAGAAAACCCGTAAACCTGGCAGCGATTTCTGCGGTTAGGCTGTGCCTCCATCCATCCCATGATCTCCCCAGGGGAAAACGAGAACAGCCCCTGAATACGTTGCGCCAAACCCGCCGGTACCTGCGGGGAGCAGCCGGGAGGGAAAGACAGCACTGGCGACGCGTCCTGGATCGGCAATAATGCAAAACCTTCCATCTCCTCGCATCCCGCCACCACGACTTGCAACGGTAACCGGTTCCCCCAACGCCCGGCCAACTCACTCAACCTTTGACGCAGGCCTAACGCCATCGCCTGCCGCTGCGCCTCGCGCTCATTCAACAGTTGCGAGGCATCAAGGGTCAGAATCACGCCGCGCGGCGCCCGACGGCCATAGACCTCCAGCAAACACCACCACAGTGCGGCATCCTCCTCCTGCGTCTGCAGCAGCAGATTGCGCTCGACCTCAAGCAGAGCCCGGTCACCGACGATTTTAACGTACAGATCGTCGGCCTTCGCCAGCGGCTCATCCTCTGCCGGCGGATAGGTTCCCTGGTATTTCAGCATATTTAACCGCAGAAACGTGCGATCGCCCGGACCGTTTGTGATCTGGTGAGCCATTACCACATTGTGCAGCTGCTGCTCACGAGGTGATACTGAGGCAAAGGGAGCTGGGACTGCCCATTTGTTTTTCAGCCAGCTGCCGATCCTTCCGATCAAAATCAGTAAGAATCCCGTGCCAAGAAAGGCGTAAAACAATCGCCACGGAGTTGCCGTCAGCTGAGTCCATTGTCCCGTCAGCCAGGATTGCATCGCCCAGCCAGCCGGTAGCAACAACGCGACGACAAAATACTTAAGAAAATGTAAAACACGCAGCAACATAGACCGTACTCCTGGTCAGGAAAATCATCGACTCACGTCAGGCGGAGGAAGATTCAAAGGGTGTGATATAAATTTCAACACGGCGATTGCGCGCCCGATTGTCCGCACTATCGTTGGCCACCAGGGGGTCTTTGTCGCCACGGCCCTCTGCGCTAACTGAAAACGACGGCGATGCCGTCGGCAAATTCATCGCGTCCATCACGGCCAGGGCCCTGGCCAGGGAGAGTGACTCGTTGTCCGGCCATCTGCTGCCTGCCGCGACATTATCGCTATGGCCAACAATACGCAGCCTGACAGGAAGATGACGCACGCGATCCGCCAGGCGCTGCAACACCAACCGCTGTCGGGCTGAGAGATCGGCATGGCCACTGGCAAAGAATGCTCCGCCGCTGAGGAGTAAGCGTACCCCGTTATCCTCCGCGTCCAACTGCAACGCGCCGCTGCGGATCTCGGCAGCCAGCGCGACGGAAAGGCCTTGTATCCAGTCTTGCGCCCCGACGCTGGCCAGAGCGTTATCCAGGCGTCGTTGCTGCTGCTCATACTCCGATAACAGGCTTCCTCCACCCGCCAGCGCCGCACTCAACATCATCAGGCCTAACCCGGTTCCCCAACCCCATGCGTGATGCCAACGCAAGGCGGGCGCCTTGCAGGGCGTTAGCGGCGAAAGTACGGTAATTTGCTGATAGAGTCGCCGCCGGATCGTCGTCAGCTGCGCCAGCCCCTCGTCCCGGAGCCGATACTTTCCTTCCAGCCCCAGCGCCAGGCAAAGATAGAACACCTCAGCCAGCCCGGCGCGGTGTCGGCTCTCCTCCTCTTCCAGTTTCGTCAGCAATGAGAAGAAACGCTCCCCACCCAGATTTTCACCGTAAAAATGGAGCAACAGGCTCTTTCTGGCCCAGACACCACCACCCCAGGGCGTATCGCAGATCGTCTCATCGAGCAAGGTGCAGAGTGCGTAACGCGCCCTGTCCCAATCAGCTTTCACGATCCCGGCGTCTCGCACCCGTTGCGCGACCGTCTCGAAACGCACAATTAGCGCTGCCCGCAACGCTTCTACGTCGGGCGCCTGTCGTAACGTACGCAGCCTGGCCGTCTCGTGGAAAAACTCTTCGGTAAGGTGAGGCAGAGAAGGTAAGGCGGAAGGCTCTCTCCGTCGCCACAGGCGACTCATCCATCTCATCCTTCCCCCTCAGCCAACGCCCACAGCATCAGCTTGCCTTCGGGAAACTCCCCGGCGATATGAATGGCCAGCCCCCCCGCCGCGGTTAACCCGGTGCCGATGGCCCGCGCCTCATCCAGCAGGAAGTACTGATAGCCATTAAAATGCGGAATGTCTTTCGGCAATGTTTGCACCGGGGTGACCGACGCGCCAGGCAGTTGCAAGTTAACCATGTCCCTGATGCTGTCGCCGGCCCCCACTTTAATCCGGGCGGGAAGTTCATCGCGCAATACGTCGGCCGGTAAAGCGGCTTTCACAGCCAGGATCAGCGTCGCCGAACGCAGTAAAGCCATATCAGTTATTTGGGTATAATAAATGCCGAACTCACCTTGTCTGAGCGTTAACTCAAACACAGTTGGGTTGACTACGCGGGTTAACAGGTGCTGCAAGAGATCAAAAAGCGGTGCGAACGAGCGTTCCGGCTGCCGGTGGCTATAGTCGGGCAGGGGCTGAGCGTCTTGCGCAGCGTACATCTGCCATTCTCCGGCCAACGCCAGCAATTCGCGGAACAGGGTTTCCGGGTGGGTCTCTTCCTGGCGGCTGAGATGGGTCAGTAACGCCAGGGCGCGCCCTACCGACAGCAAGAACAGTAAATAACCGGCCCCCTCGCGGGTTTCGCTGCCTGCTAACGCATTTTTTTGCCGTAACTGGTGTTGCCTCTGGTGCAAACGCCCGACAAAATCATCCATGCTGCGCGCCAGTCGCGGCGAGCAGCGATAGTGAAGCACGGGGGGAATACAGCCTTCATCCAGCACAATGCCACCGTCAGGTCGTATCGCCTCTATCCGTGCTACCGTTAAAAAACAGTGCGAGTGTCGGACTTGCTCTTCGCAGGCGAGCAGCATATTCAGTTCACCCAACTGCATCAGGATCGCCTCGCCTTCCGGTGTAATGCGATCGACGACTGTTTTCTCCACCGTATGATAACGGGCGAGTGACGGCGACGAGCTCATTGGCCGGCTTTCCATTACATCTCGCCCCGTCAGGGGCAACGCCAGCACCAACGTTTTGCCCACCCACTCTTCACCGATCCGTAACGCCGTTAAAGGCGTGAGGCGTTCGGCCAGATCAAAAGCGGTGCCATCCGGCATCATGCCGGCGCACTCGCTCAGCACAACTACGCCCAGCTTTAACTGAGCCGAATCGATGCGCAAACGGGTAAATCCCCACTGGTGCGGTTGCCAACGCCGGGAGGCATCCAGCTGCGCCTGCCAATACCTGTCTTGTTGCTGGAAATGGTGCGGCTGTAAAAACATTCCTTCGCACCAAATTACCTTGCATTGAGTATCCATTGTTTTCACTACCTGAATAATGACCGTTCACTCACTCGTTAAGGTCGTCCAGCGCCACCGACTGACGCGAAATCCGCACCCCCAACGGCACCGTTCTGTCACGGCTTATAGGCCAGAGTCGATGCCAGCGCCCTTCGGTCAGATCGCGAAACTCCGCCAACACGGCGATATAGCGCCCCTCATCGGACGGCGATAATGTGATGTCCGTCGACTCTCCCGGGCGCAGCATCAACGAACGCCGGGCAAGCACGCCCAACGCTGGAGATTGCGACGCTCCCTCGACAAGGGAGAAAAAATCCGCGTGTCGTAAGGCCTCATCGTCAGACAACGTGAGCAGCCAGATCCGAACCGGCGAGGGACGTCCCGTGATGTCCGGATTGACGTCCTGGGCCGCGTTCAGCCGGAATGAATAGGCTCTCGGGTTATCAACACCGCCCTGACAGCCGCTCAACAAAAAAACGCCCGCCAGAATCAGGATGACTCCCCCGATGCTTGTCCGCCATTTAATGACTGCCATCGTCTGCCTCCCGGGCCTGTTGCGGCGTCACAGTGCTCGGGGCGTCGGCCGATACAGCTTTTCCACCGCCGCCGCTGTTGATATTCACCAGGCCGCTCGCTTTGATATTGATGAGCACACCGTCGATGGAAACCCCTTCTGAGCCCAGAACAAGCGTGCTGGAACCCGCCTTTAAGGTCAGCCGCGCCCCCGCTTCGAGGGTCAGATGACTTTGGCTTTTGACATCCACCTTGTCGGCGCTCAACGCCAGCTTTCCGTCGATCTTACAGGCCCCGTGACCGCCTATTTGTAGGGAAAAGTCGCTTCCTATCCGCTGAATTTTCTTTCCTTCCACCCGACCATGCGCATCGCCACCGATGTCGATAAACTGCGACTCGCTCACCCGCAGGTGGTGTTCATTACCCACCGACTCCAGCGCATCATGGGCGACAGAGACCGCTTTATTCCGCCCCGCGCGCAGCAACAACTGCTCGGCGCCGGCTTTATCGTCAAAACGCAGTTCGTTGAAAACGGCGTCATCCCCCAGCGATCGAGAGCGAAAACCGCTGCGCGATCCCTGTTCCGGCAGCATATATGGGGGCATCATCCCGGCGTTGTATACACTGCCGGTCACCAGCGGCCTGTCCGGATCACCGTTCAGAAAAGTCACCACCACCTCCTGTCCGGGGCGGGGCAAAAAAAGGCTGCCCCAACGATCCCCTGCTACTGGCTGCGCGACACGCACCCAGCACGAACAGGCTTCATGGGTATTCTCCCCACTGTCCCAGTGAAATTGCAGTTTGATCCGGCCGTAGCTGTCGATCCATTGTTTCTCGCCCGCTTTGCCCACCACCAGCGCCGTCTGACAACCCGCAATGATCGGCCTCGGCGTTACGCGCGGCGGGCGAAAGATCTCCCCCTCTTTTTGCACCACCATCTGGCTGTGGAACCGGCCATTGCAGGCGCCCGACGCCGAGAGTTCCGTTTGCAACCGAGGCGCGGTTTCCAGGATCATATAGTTGCCCTGTTCACTCACTTCGGCATGTTCTTTGAGCGTCATCATGCCCCCGGCGAAAACGGCAGGCATGCGGGTCTCGGCAAGGCATCGCTTCGCCCCGGTTTGCAACGACTCACTCCTCAACCGGGCCACGTTCTGCGCCGCGCTCTTGCTGGCGGCTCTGGAGGGATAATCCAACCAGAGGCGAGTACCCTCACCGACCTGAGCATGCTGAAGCCCGGCTTCCCGGCTCATGGCTTTGGTATACTCAAAGTCACATGCGGCGGCCGTACTGAAACGCCACTGCTCCAGAGACTGCCAACTGTGCAAGGTATTGACACCACCCTGATCCGTCGGAAACCAAACCATGGCGTCCCCTCCTTCGACAGCGGGATGCGCCGCCGCCGAATCGGCGATCACCAGATGATGCTCGTCCGCCTCATGACGGAAAAAGTAATACAGCCCATTCTCTTCCAATAAGCGGCAGATAAATTGCGCATCGCTTTCCAGATACTGGACGCAATAGTCCAGAGACGCGTAACCCGCCTGACATTGCCAGTCAACGGCGACATCGGCGGGCAGCAGCTGCTTGATAATGTCGATAATCGACTTCCCTTGAAAAATCCTGCACTGTCGGTTGAAAGATAAAAACCACAGGGCCGGGCGCAGGGTAAAACGGTAGCGAAAGTAACGCCCTTCAGGCCCTTGCCCTGCACATTCGGCGATGCGGCCATGAAAACAGCGCAGACTCCCTCCCTCGCCGCTCACCTGCACAGCCAGGCGCTCACCGGGCATCGAGGAAAGGTCGAGACCCCCTGTAGCCAGCAAGATCTCAATCTGAAAACTAAAGAACTGGCTTATGCCCTCCTGCCCGCTCAGGCTACAAACCTGCGCCTGCGCCAATGCGGCTGGCGCATTGCGCAAAACGGCGCTGATACTTCCCATCTGCATATCTCCTTAGGCGACCTGAGTGCGCAAACTGCCCGGCTGCACAATCCGTATAACACCGCCCCACTGGCACTGGCAGGTGGAAGGAAGAGTCAGTGCCGGCATCCCGGCGATACGGGTGCGCAACGCGCCCGGCAACCAAGGGGCCGGGATCACCGGCAGGCAAGGCATTGGCGTTAACACCCCCATGGCGGCGGCGGTTGCCGCCGCCACCGTAGGGTTCGCGAGCGAGCGACACATACCGAAAGGCGGTATATTGACCAGTGGTATATGATCTTTAATATTCGCCGCAGGTTTTCCCTCAATCATCACCCGGTTTATTGGCAATACCAATAATGTCGCCGGCGCTATTCCTTGAATACAGGTCAGCATTGCGCCAGCACAAACCACATTCGGCATGACGTTATCATCCAGTACGCGTTGCAGATTAAATCGTATTAAAAGGAATGTTGCAGCCTGTGTTTGAGCTTCAAAACTTCCTCTTTGGTATTTATCGGGGGCACCTCGGGATTAGCGGCGCACAGTGACTGGAAAACAGGGTCATTGGGGTTTCCACCCGAATACACGCCAACGACTTCAATATTCCTCGTTGCCGGCATCCCCTTATAAATATTCACGTAGGGTCGCCCTACGGCCAATATTTCGTTATGTCTCCCTACTGTTTGTTCATTTAACAAATCCAACGGAGTCATCAGCCTACGGAATTTACGAGGGTGGTCAATAAGATACTCCCCCTGCAGATCTCTTCCAGACCATAACGTTTCCACGAGCAATGCATTTCTTTCAACTTTAGTTTTACGCCTGTTTTTATGATCCCTATCGGTACCAATATGGTTGGGAAACCATACATCATAAGGGTGTGTGCCAAGAATATTTTGTTCCGGAACTTTAAGGATAAACCCCACATTCCTTATTCCGCTCTGCCCAGAAAACAAAAAATTGACAAAAGAAAGCGAAATTACATCCCACTGCGAAAAAGTTTGCTCGGCCGGTTGACTTAACAAAACGCTATTCTTATCTCGCACGCCATGGAATAAAAACCCCAAAGCCGAAAGCTTTTGGGCATTCCACTTTGTCAATACATCTTTAGCTGTTTGTCCCATTTACCCCTCCAGTTAGTATAACATTCGTCATAAGCCAAGATATAAAAAATCGAGCACGAAAACCGTCAAAAAACAAAACGCTTTATGACTTTTTATCAACAGATATACTGTCAACAACAATCCGGTCATTTTCCACCTTCAAACGGCAGGCAGAAATCGCAACGTTATCGCGCTGCTGCGCCAACAAATGAAGGCTGAGTGTTGGCAATAGGTCCTGGGTGAGCAGCTCATCGATCCTGCGCCCACCGCTGCTGCTTTCCCGGCAGCGACGAACCAAATCGTCGACCAATTCAGCTTCGTAACTCATCGCTATCTGATAACGTTGCAGCACCCGTTCGCTAATGCACGCCAAGCGTTCAAGAATAATCGCTTTGAGCATCGGCTCATCCAGCGGTAGAAAAGGCACGGCGATCAAACGACCGATAAACGCTGCCGGGAAGACGCGCAGCAACTCTGCCTGCAACGCCTCGTGCAACGCCTCCCCAGCATCTTCTCGCTCTGCATGCTGCGAGATAAGCGCGGAGCCGACATTGCTGGTCATTAAAATCAACGTATTGCGAAAATCAATCAAGTTACCTTCAGCATCTTCCATTCTTCCTTTATCAAACACTTGAAAAAAAAGCTCATGTACATCAGAGTGTGCTTTTTCGATCTCATCCAGCAGCACCACGCTGTGCGGGCGGCGGCGAACGGCCTCCGTTAGTACGCCCCCTTCGCCATAACCGACATAGCCGGGTGGCGCACCTTTCAGCAAGGCGACACTGTGCGCCTCCTGATACTCGCTCATATTAATCGTGATAAGTTGTTGTTCACCACCATACAGCAACTCCGCCAGCGCCAATGCAGTTTCCGTTTTGCCGACGCCGGAAGGCCCCGCCAATAAGAACACCCCGACAGGTTTTTCCGGCTGATCCAGCCCGGCATGCGCGGTCTGAACACGTTTGGCTATCGCCTTCATCGCCTGCGGCTGGCCGAAAATACGCCCCGCTAAATGCGTTTCAAGATTCATTAACGACGCGATCGCATCCTGCCGCAGCGTCGTCAACGGGATCCCCGTCCAGCTCTGTAAGACCTCAGCTACATGCTCGCCGTTGACAAGCACTTCTTGCTCAAGCTGAGCCTGCGATAGCCATTCAGCCTCTTGCGAAACCAGCGCATCCGTTGCGGCTTTCAACTGCCCACGCAAATCATCCAGCGACGTTTTCCCCCGGCTTTCCTCCTCTTCCTCCTGCTGCGACAGATGCAAACCCGAGCTTAAACAGGCAACGCGCTCACGTAGTTCGAGCAGCGCCGTCGGCGGCGTCACCTGATGCAGTCGGGCACCGGCACATGCCGTATCCAGCAAGCTCATCGCCTTGTCCGGCAGCTGACGCTCCGGCAGATAGCGATGCGACAGCCTCACCGCCGCCTCGAGCGCCGATGCCTGAATACGCACGCAATGATGGGACTCCAGAGCCGCTACCGCGCTACGCACCATCGACAGCGCCGCCTCCGGTTCAGGCTCCTCAATGCGAACGACCTGAAAACGGCGTTTCAGCGCCGGATCTTTCTCTATGTACTTTTTATATTCGCGCCAGGTGGTTGCCCCGATGGTGCGTAATGCGCCACGCGCCAGCATCGGCTTGAGCAAGTTCGCCGCATCCGCGGTCCCCGCCTGCCCTCCCGCACCGACCAACGTGTGAACTTCATCGATAAACAGCAACGTGGGCGTCGACGCAGCCTGAATTTCCTCAATCAGCTGATGCAGCCGCTGTTCAAATTCACCTTTCACGCCGGCACCAGCCAGCATCAGGGTAATATCCAACGCCAGAATGCGCGCATCCTGTAACGATGGCGGCACTTCCCCGGCGGCGATCATCAGCGCCAAACCTTCCACGACAGCGGTTTTGCCAACGCCGGCTTCGCCCGCCAGGAGAGGGTTGTTTTGCCGTCGCCGCATGAGAATATCCATCAACAGGCGGATCTCACGGGTACGCCCGCAGACCGGGTCGAGTTTTCCGTTACGCGCCGCCGCCGTCAGATCGCAGGTAAATCGGGCAACCGCCGTATCGTGGCCGTTGTCAAGATCGGTTGCATACGCCGTAACGCGCGTCTCATTCTCCGGCGAACTTCCCAGTATTTCCTGTAACCGCTCACTGAGGACAGCGGCTTCGATGCGAGCAAAACCCGGTGAAATCGCCAATAAACAATTATGGAGTACCGGAGTGGACAGTGCGCCCAATAACAGATGAGCCGTGCGGATCCGCGGCTCATCGTACTGTAACGCGCCACACAGCCAGCCACGCTCCACCAGCTCTTCCAGTTGCAATGAGAAATCAATACCCGATGTTCCCCTTACGGGTAAACGGGATAGAGCCTGATGCAGATCTTTCAGCAGCACGTCTCGCGGGATGCCGAAAAAACCCAGGATTCGATGTAGATCTGAATCTGCGTGCTGCATCACCTGATACAGCCAGTGGACGACTTCAACGTATGCGTGTCTTTTGGCCCGGCAAAGCTCCGTGCCTTGCGCCATGGCGCGATAGCTAAAATCACTTAATTTAGCGAACAATTTTTCACGGCTGATAATGGCCATAATGAAGTCACCCTATGAATAAAAACGCAAGGCGCTGAGTGAACAGGCAGCCCCTTCCCTTTTGCCGGCTTTACCCAGCCAAGTGGCATACCCCAATGCCAATTCCGCGCCCAGCCGCCACGCCGGGCGCTGCGCTGGCGGCAAAGTCAGATTCAATCGCCAGCTAAAACTCTCACCGACATAACGGCGAACAACGCTCACGATCGCCGCAAACTGCGCCTCACCGGGTAGACAGCGCCGGTAAGCAGCAAAGTCTAACGGGCGCAACGTCATAGTGATGTTGTGCTGCGCGCCACAAACCCGCCCCCCCAACGCGATACCCGGGGTAAACCCGCAGCTCCCCAACCTGGGCCTATCGTCAGCGGCCAGCGGCCACCAGGCGCGCTCCAGCGCCGTCACCTCCGCCGCGAGATCGAAAGCCTCGCGCATCACGCGACGCAAGCCGTCGCGACTCCGTCGTTGCTCAATAAACTCACCGTTCATCCACCTCTCGGCGGCCAGAGCGGGAGGTCGGGATTGAGTGCCCGTCAACGCCGAGAGAAAATCCGCTAACGTTTTTCCCGCCCGCGCCTGCGACCATGCGCGATAGAGCACCGTTAACAAACGGTGATGAAAAATATCAAGGAAGTGCGCTAACGACGGATCTTTCTGATTAATCAACCGAAAGTACGCCTCTTCGCTCAGATGCAAAGGCATGGGGGCATTCGGCCCCAGCAAGCCAAAAAAAGTCACTTCCAACCGGGCAGTTTTTTCACCCCGTGGGATAAACCGCTTCACCATCGCCGACTCAAACCCCAGAGAAACGTGCTGCCCCAGGCGTATGGGATCGTCCGTTAATCGCCCGGCCGTGCCCAAAGGGGACGCCGGTAAAAAGGCGCTCTCCACTAATGTCAGCGCACTGAAAAAATCATAGCGCCAGGGTTCCTGACGCAGCGGCTCCAGCACATCTAAATCACCGGACATTGCCCCCTCCTCGCCGCCCACAGCTTCAGAAAGCCCCGCTGACGGCTAGTCAGACTCAGTTCCGTGAAACTGTTCAAAGCGGCATATCTGGTAAGAAAAACGTCAAGCAGAGAGCCGAAAAGCAAGGCGCCAATTCCTTCGTAAGCGGTTTCATCCAACTCCAGCTCAAACCGCGTTCCCCGGGCAAAAACGATCGGACCGGGGCCGGGGAGCCGACGCACAACCGTGCGGCTGCGCAGGATATCTATCCCTGCCAACCAACGTTTTCCTACCTGATTGCCTGGCATCAAAAACAACGCCAGCAGCTCGCGTAGCGCCTGAGCCCCCACCTCGCCCTGATGCGCCGCCAGCGACAAGTAGCCTCGTGATAAGTGATTGATCGCACTGCGGGCTCTCTCACCCGGTTCGGGGGAAGCCAGCGGTCGGGAAGGTCCGGTGATGATGCGGATTGCCCGTACGGGAAGCGGCCTCTCCGGCACCAGATCGGTATTGCCTTTACCCAACGCCATCTGCAGCGGAAGACCGCCGTTGGAACAGACTGCCGTCACCCCCAGCTGCTTTATTTCCGCGCTATTACCGCCATGTACCGAGATGAATACAGTGCTGCTTGCATCGCCACCTTGCCCACATTGCAGCCCGCTGCGGCGCAGTGAGTACTCTCCAATGGTGCGCTCGCCGGGCCAATATCCACCATACAACGGCGCCAGTTGCCCCAGTTCACGCCCGTTTGCAGCAAAGGCGCGTACCGATAACACCCTATGCAGCAGGTGATCTTGCCGACGAATACGATCGATAATCACCGGGTACTCATGGGAGTAATGATCGATACGGATCCGATCGCAACGTCGATGAAACATATTCGCTATCGGCGCACAAAACAGGGCTATCGCCTCCGCGTTTAGCGCTTTTGATAAGACCGGCACACGCGTGTTAAGAACCATCACGATATCCAGGCAATCCACAGGGTGGCTCTTCACGACCTCACGCAAACCGACCAACCGCACAAAGCGGTAGCCCTGAGGAAAGGCAAAGAAATGCTTCAGTACGGTATAATCTGAGCCTGCGTCCTCCAGGATGGCGGGATTAAGCATGCCATCCGGGTGGATGTGAACGCCTTCACACCAGCGTTCTGCGCCAACTTCACCGATAGCCACCCCGCTACACTGCACGATCATCGCCTCATACAGCGCAGCCGCATGAACGCCGTCAGGTATGTACACAGAGAGTTCATCCATATCCAAATCGGAAAACAGCTGCCCGCCCTGTGTACACAAACGAAGGCGAAGCTGCGCAACGCCCTGAGCCTCTCCGCCCCCGACCATGCCGGACAAAGGAGCGGCGACGTAGCTGACCGCCGAAAGTACGATAGGCCACAACGTTACCGGAGAAAGCAGACGAAATTCACAGCGCGTGATGGGTCGATCGGCATGCTCGGCCTCACTTAATCTTTCCCCCGCAGGCAAGGTATACCCCTCTTTCAGGGATCCCTCCCCCCAATCCGGCGTCAGCTGCGCCACGGCAAAAGCAGGCGTTGGTGTCAAAACCTCGGGTTGCACTAATGAGAGCAAATTCTCCGAAAATTGCGGAAAGGCGGCCTCCAGTTGCAATTGAATGCGCGCGGTTAAAAAAGCGACACCCTCGAGCAATCTCTCAACGGAAGGATCCGGTGCACCTTGTTCGGCCATCCCGAGGCGAGAAGCGATGCCAGGATAATCTGCGGCGAATTCTTGCCCCGCTTCGCGCAGGAATTGCAATTCACGCTCGTAATGACGCAATAAATTGTTATCCATAGGCCGTTCCTGAATAAAATGGCAACACCTGCACCTCGCCGCTGTCGGTATTCCAGCGTGAGTTCAGGCTAAAAGAAAATCTCTCCCATTGATAACTCACTGTCCCCTCAATAATAAAATTGAGTAGCGTTCCAGTATCATCCTCTTTTCTGGCAAAACTGACTTGCAAGCTATAGCCATCAATTCGCGGCTCAAAACGTAAAATCGCGTCGCGAATACGTCTGGATAGTTTCAGCGTATCAATACCCGACACGGTCATGCCGGCAAGATTGACCACACCAAAGTTCAATACGGAAGAAGCGGTGTAGGGGTAGGCCTTCTGCTGCACCAGGTCTTCATTACCGCTCGCATTGAACAAAATAGACAGGCGACCACATAAATAATCAGTAATCTGCCTTTTCGCACTTTCCGACAGCCTGGTATCAAGGCGGATTGGTGCATCTGGAATAAACCGCTCCAGTAAGGGCAATGCACGATTTACGGTTGACATGCTGGCGGCCTATCATTAATAGGCAAGTGCGATTGTCACACTTGCCTGGGGCTAAAAAAAATTTACGCTGGTGCGTGTTTCAACAGGTCCCATTTTTTACGGACTTCCGGCGTTTTATCCTTACCGGTATATTCTGTATATGCGTATTCAATATTAGTAAAGTTAATCTGAATGCTTTCCGTAGGGCGACCGCCGCTCGATTTCGCTGAATAGCCGCTAACAATCGCCTCGGCCAATTTCAGCTCCATAAAGACCTGATTGGTATTATCTTCTCCTGCGGTTTGAATCAGATGAACGGTCGTCTCTCCAAGAGTCTTTCCCGTCAGAGATTGCAGAAACAAGTTAGGCGAAGAAATATCTCCATCCTTGTTCAAAATGAGCTCAGAAACATAAGGCTGACCGGTTTCACGCTCGCTGTTAGTCACATGGATATGACGCCCTGAAGAAAGCAGCATGTCATTAAACTCAATCCACCCCTCATGGCCTTTAACCTTGGAATTGCCTTTAATTTCTGTCGCAAACTTTAATAAAATCACAATACATCCTCATTGATAAATTAAGTCTATGGAATATCAGGAAGCAGCCGACGGTAACTTGGCAGTAAGGCGCAATGAAACCGTTAACCCCTCCAACTGATAGTGAGGTTGCAAAAAGAACTTAGAGCGATAATAGCCCGGATTACGTTCGTCCTCTTCTACAACAACCTGTGCTCCGGCTAAAGGCTTGCGCGCTTTATCCTCATCCGAGGCGGTAGCCGGGTTATACTCTACGTACTGATTAATCCAGTTATTTAGCCAACTCTCCATATCCTCACGCGTTTTAAAACTGCCGACTTTGTCACGCACAATACATTTCAGATAATGCGCGAAGCGACAAGTGGCGAATAAATAGGGTAAACGCGCCGCCAAATTCGCATTGGCCGTAGAATGCGGATCATCATACTCCTGGGGCGCATGCAAAGACTGCGCGCCGATAAAGACGGCACTAGTGCTGTTTTTACGGTAAATCAGTGGCATGAAGCCACTTTTTGCCAGTTCCAGCTCACGACGGTCGCTAATGGCGATTTCCGTCGGGCAGGTGGTGTCGATCCCGCCATCAGCTGAAGGGAATGTGTAAACAGGCAAGCCATCAATCGCCCCACCGGACTCCACGCCGCGGATACGTGAACACCAGCCGTAAGCCTTGAAAGAACGGTTAATATTGACCGCCATCGCATACGCGGAGTTCGCCCAGACAAAGTTTTCCGCTTTCCCTTCTGTCGTTTCTTCAAAGTGAAAATCCTCGACGGGAGCCGTACTGGCACCATAGGGTATACGCGCCAGAAAGCGCGGTAACGTCAGGCCGACGTAGCGGGCATCTTCAGAGGCACGGAAATCACGCCAGGCGGCATAATCCGGCGTCATAAACAGCTTGCTGATCTCGCGCGGGTTCGCCAGCTCTTGCCAGGACTCCATCATCATCACCGACGGTTCCACTGCTGAAATCAATGGCGCATGGGCTGCGGAAGCGATTTTAGCCATCGCACTGAGTAGCGCGACGTCCTGAGGAGAGTGGTCAAAATAGAAATCGGCAATTAACGCACCGTAGGGCTCACCGCCAAACTGACCATACTCCTGTTCGTAAACTTTCTTAAACAGCGGGCTTTGATCCCAGGCCACACCTTTATATTTACGCAGGTCCAGATACAATTCTCTTTTCGACACATTAAGGAAGCGGATCTTCTGCATCTCATCCGTTTCAGTATTGCTGACCAAAAAATGTAAACCACGCCAGGCGGATTCAAGCTGAATAAACTTTTCATGATGGAGAATCGCGTTGACCTGTGCAGAAAGCTTTTTATCAATTTCCGCAATCAGAGATTCAATCGTAACCTGAGTATCTTCGACAATCAGTTCCGTATGCCTCAGCGCATACTGCGACAGTGTCTGCACCGCATGTTCAACGGCATTTTGCAGTTGTGATGTCTTAGGCCTAAACTCCCGTTTTAACAGGCTGTTAAAATCATCTGCCGCGAGCTCAACCGTTGCCGAGGTGTTAATTTCGTTTTCTGTTTGCGTACTCATTCTTTATCTCCTTCGACGACATTTTCCTGCGTTTCCGCCTTCTCGCCCAGTTGAGCACCCAATGATCCCATCAGCGCCTCGTTAGCCAACAGATCGGCAACCAGTTGTTCGGCACCCGTTTTGCCATCCATATAAGTCATCAAATTGGCTAACCGGTTACGTGCCTCCAGCAGCTCGCGTAGGGGCTCTACGTTGCGCGCGATAGCCCCAGGGGAGAAGTCATCCATTTGGCTGATGTCCAATTTCAGCACCATCTCGCCTTCATTGGTTAACGCATTCGGCACACTGATCTCAATGGAAGGATTAATCGCCCGTAAACGGTCATCGAAATTATCCACATCAATTTCTAAAAAATGCCGATCAGCAATGGGGGGTAATGCCTGACGATTATCCCCGGAGAGATCGGCGATCACCCCATTAATAAATGGCAACTGAACTTTCTTATCATCACCTTGAACGTCAACATCATATTCAATTTGCACACGAGGAGCCCGATTGCGCCCAATAAACTTTTGGCCATTGTCTTTTATTGCCATGTGATTATCCTTTTCATTTAGTCGTCCTGGTCATTGAGCCCGACGAGACCTTTAATTTTCTCAATGCTCTCAGGGGTTAATTCATTGATGATTTGCAAAAAATCCATCTCGACGAGTTTCTTTGCTCGCTCTATCAATAATGGAATTGGGCTATTCGGTTCATGACTGCGGTAATACCGGCAAACCTCATCCAACGCCCGGATAACGTCGGCACGACCGCGGCAGCTTCCGGAGAATGGATGTGATAAAGTCGCACCCACCTCCGCATGAGCCGTCAGCGCCTCTTCGCCCTCAACCGGTATTTTCAGATAAGGGCGCAGCAGCGCAACTCTGCGTTGCAAAATGGCATTGAGCGGCTGCAAAGGTAACCCGGCCACCGCCCCAACCCGTTCGCAAAGTGCACTATGAATGCGCTCCACGGCATCAAGCATCCGTTGCAACACATAAAACGAATCATGAAAAGCGGCGATTTCATCTTCCGCCGATAAACGTTGCAACCTCTCAATGCTGTCGTTTCTCCGCACCTCAGCGTTCTGGTCATTACCGGAAACCATCTCGCCTTCCAACCAGGCAAAACACACACCTTCCTCGTCTGAATTCCCCAGCAGAGGTAAACGTCCCAGCACTTTCCCAACCGTATTTGGCGCACATAAATACGCCAGCGAATTCAGGCGCAGCAGCGGATCAAAATCATCCTCCGCCAGCAATTGGGGATGCAGATCGTCCCAGCGCTGTTCGATGAGCGCGTGAAGCAGATCCAGACCAGCGCAGAAACCTTCCATTCCTTCGCATTTCAGCAAGGCATAGCTTTGATAAACGGCAATCCGAAGATCGAGGCTACGCTGGAGTAATTCTCCGCACTGCTCTTCAACCCAACGCCAGTCAATCTCATCCGGCAGGTAGATGCGATCGCCGTACTGAACATCCTCTTTTTCTTCCAGTACCTGAAGCAGGGCATGAAACTGCGGATCGAATTCCAGATCGCTACCTGCAGGGCGTAATATCAGCGCTTGTATGTCATCGTGAGAATACATTCCCCATCACTCCTGTACTGTATTTCAAATACCGGACGCCAGATCCGTGCTGTCGTTAAAGCTAACCCAATCTGTTCAAAGCTTTCGTCATCTCCTCTCCTCAATATTTGTAGGAAGCATCCGACATCAAGCTGATTAATACCCAAAATTGAAAGTCATCAATTCCCTACATCCCTTATCCTCTCGTCCTCTTTTTAGATGCAGCATTTTTATCTAAGATATTGACCGCACTTATTCTTAAAAAAAGAACCACTCTACGTAAGGAGACCGCGATGAATAAAGGCGATGAACTCTTCAGTAAGTATGAGTATGGTGACAATAGTGAATATAAAAGTTGCTACTTTGACGCCAACCGCCAACATTTGCATCAGGGAATGTGTCTGGCAACCTCTACCTATGTGATCACCTTAGCCAGTGCCAATACAATAATTAGTTTCTCAGAGACGCACATTAGTCCCGAACATGCGTATCAAAAAATCGCCAGCATGCAGTCCAGATATAACAGCACCCAAGGGGTAAGCAATTCTGAATATATCCGTATCATTTTTGAAAGTATTAAAAAATCTCATCCAGATAATTTTCACAGCAGAGGAAGAAGTAACGACATACTAATTACGGCGGACTGCAACAGGATTCTGAAAAAAATCGTAGAACACCGGGAGCGGTTCCCCTGCGGTATTTTCACAGTGAAGAGCCCGAGCGGTGACCATGCGTTTGCTTTTTGTTGCGATTCGACTTTCTTCTATCTATTCGATCCCAACAGAGGCTTTATGCGATTTAACCGAAGCAGCCAAACAGAGCTTCAGCCTGCATTTGACTATCTTGTCAACCACGATAATGCTAACAATACCTTCGGCCATGGTTACCTTTTATACTGCAAATATCCCGCCAACGTGCCCATGCCCGGCATGTTCTGACTGGGTCTCTTGGTAGTGCGATGCAAACCGAACTCACCCTGCCTTCAGCACCAGAAAATGCCTATACAAACAAGCGTATTGAATCGCACCGGGTTTCCGGGAGAATAAACTCTCATTGAAAGGAGACGCTAAATGACTTCGAAATCAGCAAACCTTTACTCCCCGGAATGTCCTAAGCGGACCGTCAGGATGTTGCTGGATCAGCGCGTGAGTACCGTTCTGAACACGCAGTCATCCATTCTCCCACGCCTAAAATCGGCTGCAACACCGTCTATACGCATGCAGACAGTTGACTGACCAGTGTTGAGATCCAGATCAAGCAGGCAGAATAGGAGAATACGGATAGCTTCAGCATTCCCGGCCTGAAGGGTTAACACGTCCTCCAGGACAATATGGCGGTGGTAAGTTTCGGCGTCGAGGTCTAAGGCAAGTTGTCCCTGGAAGGCAAAATCTTCGATGCCAACCTGAATCCTAAAGGTCAGTTCAGCAAGGCGCTCTAAAGCGGCTCACAGGACGAGCTGCAGGATGTGAGTGCCGGCAAATACACGCTGGTGATTACCGACACCAATGACAATGGCCAAACCCTGCAGGAAAGTTCCACTTTTTATATGCAGTGAATGCAGTTAGTCGATGAACATAGCATTCTTTTTCAGCAGTCCAGATTAGCCATTGCAGTTACAGCAACGCTGGCCTGATGCAACGTCAGACTAGTCAAGTGTTGCTGGGCCATCTATCAGTCACGACACACGAAGAACAGAGAGTTAATTAGGGTAATAATCACACGGACATCATTGAGCCAAGGGATCAGTTATTGTTAGAATGTTCCTCATGGACTACAATCAGGCGATTTGGACTACAAAAAAATCGATTTGTACTACCTCCCCCCTCCGTCAGGACGATACAGGAAAATTCCTACTTCAAGAATAATAAAGCTCGTTCGGGTCAGTTCATGACTAAGAGAAAAAACCAAATGGGTTATGTAAAAGGAAAAAGTTGCCGCGGTGCCTGCGGCAACAAAGATTATCCCTTCATATATATCATTATTATATCTGAAGTATACCCATTTTATTTATACGGTTCTCTCAGTTAAATCGACTCTTTTTGTAGGAAATGTCTGTCGGATGTTGCTAGTTCATGCACGACGTATTACAGGGCATAACACCGCATACTGACAATTATTTCCGTCTTCTTATCGATTTGTTTTGATGAGGTATAACATGAAAGGTGCTTTGATTGTTGATGATCATCCTTTAATGAGAATGGCCATAAGGCTTATTTTAGAAAAAAATAATGTTGAGGTCTTGGGTGAAGCATCAGACGGCCCTACCGCTATCCACCTGGCCAAACAGCTGTATCCCTCACTGGTTATACTTGATATTAGTATTCCCAAGATGGACGGGCTGGAAGTTATTTCTCGTATGCGCGCTCAAGGGATGCAGCAAAAGATCTTGGTGATTTCCTCACATAATCAGGAACACTTCGCCAGCCGTAGCGCCTTGGCCGGCGCACAAGGGTTTATTGGTAAAAACGAGGCGCTGGATGAATTATGGGAAGCCGTAAAAACGCTACTCTCCGGGCGGGTTTATTTTCCCTTAGGCGTTTTTCCGCAAGGTCATCGCACTATACAGAGCCAGAGTGACAGCGAATCGCAACGTATAAGCTCTTTATCTAATCGCGAAATGATTGTTTTACAGTATCTTGCCAGGGGTTGGAACAATAAAGCCATCGCTGAGGAACTGTTGCTCAGCAGCAAAACGGTCAGTACGTACAAAGCCCGTTTACAAACAAAACTGGAGACCCAAAATATCGTCGATTTGCTTTCACTGGCTAAACGCCATGCGCTGATCGAGTAAAACAACCGCATGCATTCTTGTGAGTGCATGCGGCTTTCATGTCATGAGACTTTCTTGCTCACCTGTAACCAATTCTGGATAACCTGGTTCAACGTATCCAGGTGAATTTTCGTTTCCTCCCAAGCCTGCATAATCTCTGAACGCGAAGGTGCATCCTGATTACACAGTGATTCAAGATTCATACAATATTGCGCCGATACATTTGCACCAATAATTTGTGTTGCACCGGAAATGCGGTGTATACAAACCGCCAGTTCTCGCCAGTCTTCGCGTTCAACACACTCTTGCGCGGTGCATAAATCATCAGCGTTACTGTTCAATGTGGTGTCCAGCAATTCTCTCATGAGTTGTTCGTCGTGCTGAGTCAGGTTCCGTAACCCCTCATAATTCAAATAATTTTCAAGAGAGACTTCAACCATTGGATGTGGATACAGACGTTGCGCAGCATCTTCCAGAATTTTTTGTAGCTGTTGCAACTGCAAGGGTTTAAATAAACAGTCATCCATTCCAGCCTCCTGACACCTGAGGCGCTCCTCCGGCCAGGCATTGGCCGTCAACCCCAGAATAATTGTCGGCTTCGTCTGATGTTCACGAATCAATCGGGTCAATGCCAATCCATCCATGCCCGGCATACTACAGTCAGTAATCACGATTTCATACAGTTCAGACTGCCACAGCGACCAACCTTCGTTACCGTCACGTGCTTCTGTTACTTGGTGACCCAGAAGAGCGAGCTGCCGTTTTAGCAACAAGCGGTTCGCAGGGTGGTCATCTACCGCCAGAATGCGCAGCGCAACAAGGTTCCTGGAAGGTTCCATTTCAGGAGTCGGTTGAAGCAGAGGCCGCGCCATATTCTGTTCTACCGGAACCGTAAAGGTCACCTTAGTACCCTGATCCAACTGGCTAGTCATCGATATTTCGCCCCCCATCATCTGGATAAGCTGGGCGCAGATCGCCAACCCCAGCCCGGAACCGCCCTGAATGGCACCGTTCTGAGCCTGTACCCAAGGTTCGAAGATATCCTTCAATTCGAGAGGGGAGATCCCTTTACCCGTATCCTGCACGCTGATCTTTAGCAATGCATGTTCACTTTCGGCGCCGGGCAGTAGATCCATATCAATATCTACGCCCCCTTTCTCCGTGAACTTTACTGCATTGCCCACCAGATTGGAAATCACCTGCCGAATACGCAGCGGATCGATGAATACTTCATAGGGCAGAACCGCCGGCAATGAGCAACGCAAGCGTAAATTTTTCTGCCGGGCCAATCCTTCGAATATCCTGACCACAGGGGTCAATAACTCCGTGGTTCGTACCCACTCCGGCGATAACTCAAGACGTCCGGACTCGATGCGCGCCATATCCAGAATATCACCGATAATTCCCATCAGAGTTTTTGCCGAACTCCATGCCACGCGTACGGGGTCATCGCTATCTTGGCTATCGGACGTTTTTACCGCTAGCTCCAGCAAGCCGATGATCGCACTCACCGGGGTCCGGATTTCATGGCTCATGGTGGCAAGAAACGTGCTTTTTGCCCGATTTGCCTGTTCGGCGTGCTCTCGAGCTTCTGATAACGCCGCGGCCAGAGTTTCATGTTCGGTAATATCCATCCACGTACAGATCAACCCCTCGATGTGGGCGCCTGAACGGGAATAAGTCATCGCATAGTGAACAATGGTATGTTCGTCTTCTCCGTCGAAAAGTCGTACCGTTCGGGTGTCACTTTTATTGTGATGCTCATCACCCCCTAACAGCGGGGTGAGCCACTTCCAGACCTCATGTAGCGGGTTATCCGCATGCTGGATCCCTTTATTAAGCTTATCTCGCTGATTTATTTTGAAAAAAGCACCCCATGCATGGTTTGACATAACCATTTCACCATGTCGATCCACCACATAGAGAGGAATTGGTATGCTGTTCAGCAGGGTTTCATTAAATCTGAGTTGCGCCTGGAGATTTTTCTTCGCCTGCTTGCGGGCGGTGGCTTCTCGACGTAAATAGAAGATCCACAAGAATGACATGAATGTGACTACGGCAGCGCCCCCCGCCAATAGCAAGAATTGAGTACGGTAAATATCCCATGTGTTCAACTTAACGTCTGGTCGGGTTTGCCATTTACTCAGGATAACCGCCATATTGTTCGGGCTGATGCTCTCAAGGCCCTTATTAAGAATACTAAGTAGTTCAGGCTGGTCACGACTAACCGCAAAACGTATCGCGGCTGATTTCTGCCCTACCTGCCCTACGATAACCAATTGCCCTTTAAAGTAGTGGTCAATCATATAGGTTGTGCTAAACAGATTATTCACAGCCGCTTCGACTTTCCCCTCAACCACCCATTGCATAGCGATATTGGCATTGGGCGCCTCAATAATCTGAACCCCTGGGTAACTCGATCTCAACGTCTGTTTCAGCGCATTTCCCTTTACGATGGCTATTTTGTTTCCTGCAGCGATGGCAACATTTGTACCGCGCACGGCGCTGACAACCATCACAAAAGGCGAAGAGAAATAAGGCCGGGAAAATAGCAAATTCTTACTGCGCTCCTCACTTTCGCTGATGGCCCCCATGAACATCGCGTCATGTTGGTGAACTTCTTCCGACATCTCATCCACGCTGTATGCTGGAACACTCTGAAAACGCAGGCCGGTACGCAGTTGAAGCAGCCGCAGGACATCGGCCGTTACACCAAAAAAGTGCCCTTGGTCATCAATGACGGTAAATGGCGCGTAGAATTTATTGACAGACACCTTCACTACCGCATTGTTTGCTAACCATTTCTGCTCTATGGACGTAAATGAAATCTTTTTACCCACGCGCCACAAATCAGCACGCTCCCCCCACTGCTGCAAGATAAGCTGATGTTGCGTATCCGGAATAGCAGCCAGTACGCGGTTTATACTCTCAAGTAAGACCGTGTTATCCTGCCGTAGCACGAATCGACCCCCTGTATCTCGTTCGGAGTAGGATTCCTTTACTTCCAGATAAGGGCCGTAATTTCGGTCAAGCTGGTAAGTCGAAGCCACCAGGCTGCCGATGTAAAAATCGCTGTTGCCAAAGGCGACTGAGGCTAACGCCTCATCATCCGAATTAAAATCTACGATTCGTACATGGGGAAAACGCTGTTCCAACCAGTGATAATCGGTATACCAACGAGAGACGGCCAGCTGCATTCCTTCAGTGTAGTGAAAGACTTCTTCACCATGTTTGCGAGCGCTCACCAGAACCGGATTATCACTGATAATGCGGTCAGTAGCGATTAACCCATTGTCATTCCCAATCGGCAGCATCTTACCGGTCGGGTCCACCAGCAAGTCGACGGAACGGTTTTTCAACGCGGCGACAGCTTCGTCACGATTAGCATATTCATGAACAACCACCCGGAGCCCGAGATACTGAGAAATGAGCCAGATATAATCTGCCGTAATCCCTTCGTACACCCCTTCATCCGTGAACATATCAAGAGGGGAAATAGAAGGCTGCCAAACGGCGACATTCAGGACCCGCTTTTCACCTAACCAACGCCAGGCTGAATCCTCGAGATAAAAGTCCCGCGGCCTATAGTTCTCCCGGCTGTAAATCTGTAAAAGTTGGGCGGAGGAGGCATTCTGAAGACCCCCAACACAGAGAACAATCAAAACCAATGCGGCTTTCAGGAAAGCGTTCAACTCAGGTATCCAGTTTATGACGGCGGCCAAAATCGACCAATGCCAGCGTAGTATTCGTAGCAGGATCAACATCCAACTTCAGTTTGCTGAGCATGCGTCTCTTATAAGTACTCACGGTCTTGGTGCTCAAGTGCATTTGCTGAGCAATATCAACAATGCGGCCACCGCGAACCAGTTCCTGCAAAACTTTTAACTCCCGCATCGTCAGGGAGGCAATCGCTTCTTTTTCCTGTTCCGGCAGATGATTGGCACCTTTATGCAAACGTTTCAGTGGAAAGTAACCATATCCGCGGGAGATCGCTCGCATGGCATCCCCCAGTTCTTCCAGATTATTGCGCTTGCTGATAAAGGCATCAGCACCAATGCCCATACAACGGTTCTGATAATGTTCATCGTCCCGGGCGGTTAAGACCAAAATACCGCCTTCGTAACCGCTGCGCCGCAATTTTTCAATCAGCTCCATCCCGCTCAGAGAAGGGATATCCAGATCAATAATTACCACATCTGGCACAGGAGTGAGATGGCGTAGCTGACTGAGCGCTTGCATTCCATCATCTGCCTCACCAATAACGGTGTTCCCCTCTTTATTCAACAGCATCCTCACCGCCAGGCGGGCAACAGGGTGATCATCGACAATAAATATATTAGACATGAATCCATCTCACAAAGTCATTGACACCAGTGATACCATAACAAATTCATTTCCAGGAGGAAATGCGCTCGTTACACCCTTCCGTTGTCCCCGTCAAAGGCTCCCCTTCCCCCCTATTTTAGCCTGAGCCGATCGCCAGTCTCCTACACTGAGTGTAGCGACAAGGCTCCCTCTTGCCATTAAGAGAGGGTACTGCGTCTGTTTCCCTGAGTTAAAAGAGGCAATATAGCAAAACAGCTTACACTTCCGGGCGTTTGAAGAGAGATAAGTGGTGTGCGAACACAGGCAGAAGTAAGTAAGGAAAGAACTACATAAGAGTACGGGGCGCTTTCCTGACATAAGACGACATTCATTCTGATATACAAATAAACACCATCCCAATATCTTTTTTACTCCCTATCATTATCAAGCACTTATGGTTTGCTTTTATACGAAGACGGGGAACATCAACCCAGATATTGAAAAGGATGAGATTGCAATGGAAAAAAAAATTTGCATTATGTCGGAGTGCCAGTTTACCCGGCTAGCCGTACTCCACTTTTTTGACACAGTGGCACTCAATATAAATAGCGATGCAAAGTTGCTCATCATTGATATCCGACATGACAGCTCAGTCATTGAGCTTGCCTCTCAGCTATTCCTCGCCGTGCAAAAGTATCCTACCCGTAAATGCATCAATATCATATCTAATAAGTCATCCATAACAGTCAATAGAAGCGATTTAAATGTAATCTATGAGGATGAATCACTGGAAGAATTCATAAAAAAAACAAATAAAGTGGTTAATCAGAAAAACTATTTTTCTTGCGCCCAGCTTTATCTGAACACAATAAATAGCATCAATCTCACTGCGGCACAAATCAAAATCGCAGAAGAAGTTGCTTCAGGGTTGAGCTCAATGCAAATTGCAAAAAAACATCGCTTGAGTGTTAAAACGATTTACACGCATATCAGCTCAATAAGAGAAAAACTGCAAATAGAAACACGGCACGACCTCTACTTGAAGCTTTCTAAAAGAAAAGAATTCATTAAGGAATTAAAAAAACATATCCTTCAATAAGGAATACATGCCCTCACACCACTAAATAGCTACACCAAATAGTAGATCACCTGGCGGGAACTCAGCCTGGATTGTGCGATCCGATCAATCGCCAAAAAGAAACAAACCACCAACCAGACTGAGCGATGACGATCAGGCACCAATGCCCCATGACGAACTACGCCTGATGCAGAAAGCAATCCACAAGACTCGTGATAAAAATCATACCCGCAGGCTTACGGCTATGGTGATGCTGCATCGGGGAGAGCGGGTCAGCGTTATTGCCAGAACACTCTGTTGTGTCCGTTAATCCATTGGCCGCTGGATTTACTGGTTTACGCAATCAGGTGTTGAAGGCCTTAAGTCATTACCGTCAAGGCGTTGGAGACGCTGGCCGTTCGAACATATTTGAGCATTGTTGCGTGAGCTTGTTAAGCATTCTCCCGGTGATTTTGGTTATCAGCATTCCCGCTGGAGTACCGAACTGCTGGCGATAAAATCCGCGATATCACCGGTTGTCCGATACATGCTTCAACCATCCGGAGATGGTTACCTGCTGCCGAGCTGGTATGGCGCACGGCAGCACCAACACTGCGTATTAGAATCCAGGCGATGTCTTTCACCAAAGTTTTGCAGAAAGTTGCTGCTACAGTCTTTGTCAAGGCTAAGTAGAGATATCCGGGGGTAGGGAAAGTTCCGATGTCCTTATGACTATAGTATATCTTGAGTCGCAAAGTGAAAAACTCCGCTGCGACAGCCGTCATGGTAATCCTTACTTGATCATACCCACCGAAATCTTAATCTTAGCCCCAGATTGGACATTACAACTTAGCTACCACAACGTAACTGCGCTTAATACATTTTAAGCTAAATATCAATCGTTTGCATCATTAATATATCGTGGGTTGATGTGTTTTTCGTGTCGTGACAGCAAAATCAAGGATGTAACCCGCTAACGTGGTAAGGACTAAGATTGTGAACAGAACAGCACATGAAGTACAGGCCCAATTGTTTGAAAGCTGGCAGCCTGAAGATCGTACCGGTAATAAAGCTTAAAAATTTTGGGATGAGTGTTAGAAGAACAGTCTGCGGCTGGATAAAAGCCCGTCTGTGCACTATCAACTTCTGATGGAAACCATCCACTGGACGCTGATCCCGCAGAAAAAGTGAAGTCCTCTGTCGGTCTCCACTGTTATCGCTACCGGGTAAGCTGTCAGGCATGGCCCGGTTTAAAAAGATACGCTGACAATTCTGCTGCGGTTATATCAAACTCGAGTCGCTGTATTAGATCTGCCAGTTTTTTCTCTGCAGTATCACGATCAATCTGATTCTGTACTATCTGCAATGCAGCCTGTTTTAGCTCCGGAGGGAGTTGTTCCAGAGCTATATAAATATCACCCGAAATTTCATCATCTGGATTTTCGAAGAGCCAGCCGTAACTCATAAGGTCACCTATTCTATTTCACAAATTTCCAGACACCTGGCGGTACCCGGTCATATAGCTTTCCCATCGTCAATTCTGCCAGTCGGTGATCAACAGCTGCATTAAAGGGTTCCAGTTCGTCGTCGGTCAGATCGTATTTGTTTTTTTCTATCACTTTTTCAAGCGTGTCTCTGGAAGTACAGCGTCTTAGACGTAACAGCCATTCCTGTCTGGTCATGTAATTTCTGCAATAGCACCGGGAAAAGTCGCTTATCTTAAGTGATACACTTCAGAGCTGTCTATGAGACAACCCCGTATTCCGACAGAACAGAACGGGATGCGGTTAATTCAACCCGTTATGTTGAACATAATCGCTGATGCTCAGCCCTGACTTGCGAATATCATCCGAAACCTTGCGGTACTGATCTTTCCACTCTTCTGGCATGTCCCGGAGAGCCGCTATCTTACAGGCCACACTGTAGGGGGTACGCCCCAGCTTTTCGGCCAGCCAGAACAGTTGAACACCCACCGCTTCGTCCGGTACGGATTCGAGGGCATCAAGCAGCATAGTCCCCTCTTCTTCCCGCCAGGGTTCACCGGCATGCGGAAAACGTGGGTCGGGCACACGTTCCTGTTTCTCTTCCTTTGGTTTCGAAGCTGCCGGAACGTTGAACTTCTTCATACTGACGCGAGCTTTCATGGCACCGATGGCGGCGACGGCCCGGACCAAATCCTCGCGCTCCTGGCGCGTCAGCAGGTTGTCCTCGCAAATCAGGGCATTCAGATTATCGATCAGCGTATTCAGTTTGGGTTCTGTTAATTTCATTCTTCTGTTCTCATTCCTTGTATGTGGTATCTGTCAGTCCCGACTCTCATTCACCTGGATGGTGGCCGGCAGTCCTGCATCAAAACAGGTCTGATACCAACTGGCCACCTGGAGGGGATCGCCCTCTTTTATCTGGCGTATACCTCCATCATCCGTCAACTGCAGACAGGTGGTACCATCCAGACGGATCACGTAGGCCGCTTCCCTGATGGTGTAATGGCCGTCATCCAGCTGCAGCAGCACCGCATCACCTGCAGCCGTCTGGCGTAACGGCAGACGCCGGACGTCTGTCAGCCGTTGTCGTGCCGTTTCAGCCTCACGTTCTTCCTGGTAGAGCGGTTGTGCAATACCGCGACCGGAATCCGTCAGCTCGACGGCCAGCTGCATGTTCGGGGCGCGCAGGGTGCGCAGCCAGCCCGCGGCTTCCATGCGCCGGCAGGAGGCGCGGAGGTTCGGCCCGTACACCGGGGCGTCCCCGCCCTGCTCCAGCACCCGCTCTATATCCCGCGTCGCCACCGGCCCCGGACGTTTCGCACCGAGGGCGGCCAGCACAATCAGTACACGCCGCTGCAGCGGCGATGGTCGGCGCGCCTGAGTCATTGCTTATCAGCCTCCGGCCAGATGAGTTTTCTGAGGCGCTGCTGATCGGCGTCAATGAGCGCTTTGGTTTGTTCGTAATTTTTCACTGGCGCACCAGTAATAGCCAGTTCATACCAGAATCCCAGAAGAGTGCTGGCCTTATTCGATTCGCTGATGTATTTAGCGCCCTGGCTGTCCAGCTCGCATTCACGGATACGTGCTTCCGCTATCCGGGTCAGCTGCTCATAGCTGAGTGAAAAATTCACGTCTTTCTCATCCATCCTGCACGCTCCGTCTGATAATGTCCGGTTAAGTATAAAATCATACTCAATGTGCAAACATCATATCAGATATGATTTTGTGATTAATGATAAATATCACATTCAGTATGATTTTATGCACTTGGCTTGATTATCATATCCTTTGCGTGTTTCCCGACGGGCAGATCCGAAAAGATGCTAAGTCGGATCTCCAGACTACAGATGGGTTATTTTGGCTAACATGCCGACATGGAAGCAGGGGAGTAAGCTGATATATAAAGGGTACCTGCAATGAAAACTGGGACGCGCAATGGGGAAACGTTACGGTAATCCTCGCTGCCTCTTTAACATAAATTACCGAGAGTCAGATTATATTTATTTATGAAGAAATAGAAAGCGAGGAAGGTGATAAGTCAACCTATTAAAATTCGTAGCATTAAATTAGGCCATTATCCTTATGTTTTCTTGCAGTATTCTTAATGACTGCTAGCATTTAAAATGCTGGCATTAGTAATAATGCCAGCATCATTTCAAACAAATTTCATAAGAGGTTAAAATGTTTAAATTATCTGTCATTACATTCATTCTGTCTATATTTTCCATTTCCGTCATGGCTGATGATGATGTTGCTGAGCTTGGAATATACCCTACCCCTGCTATGTGTGATTTAATTAACGCAGGAATTGAAGTCCCTGGTGTAATTGATATTAGTGTTTGTAAAAAATAATATTCCGTACCCACTTTAATTGTTATGTATGAATATTGACCGCAATCGATATGTTGATCGCATGAGAGGCCTCACTGTCTTTTTGATGCTGATTGTTAACAGTCCAATTGACCTGAGGATCACAACCGCAACATTAAAGCATTCTCAGTGGGCAGGGTTGACGCTGGCAGATGCCGTATTCCCAACATTTCTATTTATTGTGGGTATTTCTCTATCTTTGTCTCATAGTTTTAGCCGGATAAATTTCAAAACCATAATTTCGAAAGTTGTCACTCTTGCTTTTGTTGGTGTTTTATTGAAATTAATGACATTTTTTCTATTTAAGCAAGAGCATATAAGACTGATGGGAGTTTTACTGCGCATTGGTGTATGCTACGGAGTTGTCGGGCTGATGCTTCTTTATATGAGCAATAAAACTCTAAAAACAACATTTATAACACTTTTTATACTGTGGTTAACTATCTTATACGTATGGAATGATTACAATCAATACTCTAACATCTCTGATGTTTTAGATGATTTAATCCTTGGAGATTACGCTAATTATTATGATGTTGCCACAGGAAGGCACGGTGACTCCGAAGGGATATTTAGCACTACCGGAGCGGTCTTAACCACTTTGTCAGGATTAATATTCGGGAAAAGAATTGATAATATCAGCAATATCAATGGTTTCTTCTGTGGCGCTATTTGTATTCTTATGGGCTTTAGCCTTTTTTATTTTTTATCAATGCCAGTCATTAAAAAACTATGGACACCATCCTTTCTCTTAATATGTACTGGCATTGCCATTTGGTTTTATTTGCTGGTGAAAAATATGCATTACATCAACCTTAATTGTCTGGAGCAGGTCGGGAGAAATTCGTTAAAAATCTATGTTTTTTCAATAGTGATTTTTGAGATACTGCTTTACCTGCAGTTATGGCACTCTTTATTTGTTGTTATATATATAAATTTAATACCTAAGAGCATCCCGATTCAGGGGGCGACATTTATATTTTCTTTACTATTTTCATTGCTTGTATGTTTTTTTCCGTCTTTTATAAGAAAAATGTTTTTTAAAACAAAAGAACTATGTAAGAACCGAGTATTTAAATAATGTTAATCAGATAGTTGACAAGTGTTTTTCTCTCTCGGACAAATTTCGACATGAGTAATACCTGAATCACGCCAAGTAAAAATTACCTCCTCTGACGCCTCATTTAATGGCCACATATGCTCTTTGTTCACCAGTTCTGTCAGTGTGAAGGAATAATGACCGGGCATATTGATATGTCATTCAGGTGCCTGGTCTCCTGAAAACGTCGTATAGCGCGAGAGTACCCCCTGATGCTATGGGTAAGCCTGTTAAAAAACAGGCTTACCGTTTATATCCAGACTGATCCCTGTCATAAGCCAGCTGCAGAGCGTTGTTTCCTTTCAGACCAGAGAGAGCCTGGTTATGTTGACCCCTAAGTTTTTCCACGCTTTCCGGAGACAGCCTTATCAGCGTTTTAATGCAACTGTCGATATAATGAGTAACGTCTTCACGCGGACCGTTGCGCATTCATCATCGGCATAAAAAACATCGAGCACAGCAGACATACTTTCAGGGCTGTCGAAAGCACGGAGCAGAAAGTAGCAATCCGGGTCATGCCGGCGAGCTGAAGCACAAAACCACCCTAACGTACAATAATTTTCGATATCCAAACATACCCCTATCACAGTGCCATCTACGCCACCGGCCATAATGAAGGCAAACTGACGGCGCAGGATATTCACGGGGCAGCGTTAAAAGCAGGACTGGCCACCCCGGCTCCTGACGACCATACCGCGTCCCTTGAGAAAAAAAGTAACCTGGCTGAGGCGCCGGGACTCACCGGAAAGCCGGGGACTCAACGCGACCTATTGCCTAATCCCGAAGAGTTTAAAATTGAAGCAGTCAAACAGGTTATTGATCGCGGTCATTCTGTTTCCAGCGTTGCAACTCGTCCCGATATCCCCCCCACAGCAGACTGGCTCCATGAATCTCCAGACAGTTGGCATCACTTAAGTTAGTTTTTCCCTATTGAATTAAGGAAATCACTTGTTTCGTTCATGCTGCATCATTCCTTTTTCATTACAATGAGTTTCAAAAATGTAACGACTACAGGCACTGAAACTTCAATGATAAACAACACAATAATGAGGTCAGCGTTGCTGTCACCATTGCGCCAAATGCCTGACAATACTGACACTAAGAAAAAGACAAAAACAGAAATGATCATCGACAGTCCATAAATACGGTTGGCCTGAAACCAGATCTTAGGATGATTCAAAATTAATGAGGTGCGAACACCATACCATCTGTTCGGTTTAACCTTTTGTCGTGCAAGAGGTATAGCAATAATAAACAGGAATAGGCTGCCAATACTGAGATAGAAAAAGTTATCGTTCATCCAACCCCACCTTTTCATTATTAAGCAGGAATCACCACATAACCGGAAAGGATCCTGCCCCGGACATGAATCAGGATCATAACAATTTTGCCAGGCAAGAAAAAAACACGGCTAGCATAACTGAATAACGGCCATGCCGCCGGATGGCGGCATGACATTATTACTTTGCCCAGTCTTCAAGTACTAACCCAGGCACCCGCTCAAACTCCCGCGTATTATTCGTCACCAGTACGGCACCGGCGGCGACAGCATGCCCGGCGATCGCCGTGTCGTTCGGGCCGATTGGCGTCCCGGCAAGGCGCAGCGCAACCTTAATCTCCGTGGTGGCGTCCACCGCGGCGCGGTCCCAGGGCAGGATGGCATCGAGGCGGCTGCAGAATTCATCAACCAGCTGCACGTGACGGGGCGAGGCCTTCGGCCCGGTGGCGCCGAAGCGCATTTCGGAGTAAGTGATGGCCGAGATCACGATGCGCTGGCCGCGCAGCACCGCCTGCTCCAGGCGCTTCAGCACCGCTTCCGGCTGCTCGCGCATGATGAATGAGCAGATACAGGTGTCGAGCATATAGGTCTTGTTCACAGGTCAAATCGTCCTTCGTCGGTGACAACGTCCTCACGCTCCGCCATAAAATCCGGATCGGCTTTTTCCAGGCTGGCGAATGAGCCCCAGGTCGGCCGGACAGGGCGCAGGATGATGCTGTCCCCTTCCCGGACGATCTCCAGCTCGCTGACCCCCTCAAAATCCAGATCGCGGGGCAGACGGATGGCGCGGTTGTTGCCGTTTTTAAAAATAGAAACTGTGCGCATGGTTTTTCCTCATATGCTGAGTGTGCCAGGGAGTATTCCCGCATAGGTGAAGTATATGCCTTTGGAACAGCTTTGTATAGGTAAAGCATATGCAGATGGTGAGTATATGCGTATGTATGACCTATGCAGATGTCAGGCATATGGATATGTCAAGTATATACGCGCGTCTCGCTTTTTCCGCTGAGATCCGAAAACTCCATAAGTCGGATATCCAGACTAGAGCCAGGTGGCATTGGCTAACATGCCGGAGATGGAAGCAGGGGAGTAAGCTGATATAATGATGTAAGAACAAATCTTACATTGAGATGCGGAGGGGTTATGGCCCGTACTATGACGGTAGACGTGGGTGATGAGCTGCGTGAATTTATCGATTCCCTGGTTAAGGCCGGTGATTACCGGACCCAGAGCGAAGTCATGCGAGACGCGCTGCGTCTTCTTCGCGAGAAGCAGGCTGAATCCCGCCTTCAGGCACTGCGCGACCTCCTGGCCGAAGGTATCAGCAGCGGTGAAGCTAAACCATGGAACAAGGATGCCTTCCTGAATAATGTCAGGGCCAGGGTGGCAAATGAAAGAGATTGAGCTGACACCGAAAGCTGAAGAAGATCTGGAAGCAATCTGGGACTACAGCTTCCGACAGTTTGGGATTGTACAGGCGGATACGTATATCGGCCGTATAGCCGCAGTGTTTGATGTGCTGGCCATGCATGACATCGGCACGCATCGCGCAGAGCTGGGAGAAGATATCTGCTCGCTGCCGGTGGAACAGCACATGATCTATTTTGTGTCATCACTTTCGGTGGTTACGATCATTCGTATTCTCAGCCAGTCTCAGGATACGGCGCGGCATGAACCCTGGAGATAACCGAACAGGGGAAATCACAATTAAATCAAATGCTTAGTTCGTGTAATCTATCTTATGTTAAATATCAATTACTTAAATAACTAATGTATCATAAGCTGATGTGTTTGTCGTGTCGTGACAGCAAAATCAAGGATGTCACCCACTAACGCTGTAAGGACTAATGAGCTATGAACAGAACAGCACATGAAGTACAGACCCGCTGGCTTGAGAGCCGGCAGCCTGAAGATCGTACCGGTAATGAAGCTGAAAAATTTTCGGATGAGTGTTGGAAGAACGGTCTGCGGCTGGATAAAAGCCTGTCTGTGCACTATCAACTTCTGATGGAAACCATCCGCTGGACGCTGATCCAACGGCAAAAGTGACGTTCTGCGTCGGCCTCCACTATTATTGCTACCGGGTAAGCTGTCAGGCATGGCCCGGTTTAAAAAGTTCCGACAGAACTGGACGGAAAGCGGTTAATTCAGCCCGTTATGCTGAACATAATCGCTGATGCTCAGGCCTGATTTGCGAATATCATCCGAAACCTTGCGGTACTGATCTTTCCACTCTTCTGGCATGTTCCGGAGAGCCGCTATCTTACAGGCCACACTGTAGGGGGTACGCCCCAGCTTTTCGGCCAGCGAGAACAGATGAACGCCCACAGCTTCGTCCGGTACGGATTAGAGGGCATCAAGCAGCATAGTCCCCTCTTCTTCCCGCCAGGGTTCGCCGGCATGCGGAAAACGTGCGTCGAGCACACGTTCCTGTTTCTCTTCCTTTGGTTTCGACGCTGCCGGAACGTTGGACTTCTTCATACTGACGCGCGCTTTCATGGCACCGATGGCGGCGACGGCCCGGCACCACGGTCATCTCGGCGGCGTCAGTCCGGAGGACTTCGAACAGGCCTCGTCGTGAGGACAGAATTTGTCTAGCGGGGTGGGGTCAGTCCATACCTCTGTCGCATTTGCGGAGAGTGTTGCACCGGATTTTTGCGTATTGGTTTTATTGCTGATTGTGGCTGGTTTGACCATGTTATTCACCTCTGGTCAAGAGTTTGCTCACTTAGTCGTGTGTCCATTATTCGCGGGCAGGATCAGTCAACTGATATTTTCCATACGGAATGGCCCCGGTTGTTATAAGTAAAGCTGTGTATAGATCACATCAAATACATGGCCACCTCCATTGTTCTACAGCACCACGCCAATGAGGATGCTTTCAATGCTAACGGGGAACTTATATATTTTCGGAATTTCATAGGCCTGGTGTATAATATATTATACACCCCTCCCACTTAATCACTGATAATAGTTCCACAAAAATCCACAACCCGAAAAAAATGTAAAAAAAATAAATGTAGCCTATAGAAAGCATGATGTAATAAAAAATAAAAGAAAATTGATATATATCAACAAACCAAATATCACACAGTAAATACCACTGAACCTGTGATATAAAAAAAAAGTCCCTCAACGAGAGGGCAAGAAATCTACTAATTGCATAAGGAGAATGAAAATGCGTACTGGCAATGCTAATTGATATAGAGCAGTAATATCATGAGAATGCTGCCTCACATGAGGCAGCATATATATAATTTCATCACCTAGAATAGCAGAGGGAAGGCTTGAAAATGGAGTATGTATTAGGCCGGCATGTTAAAATCGCAAGGTTTGGAAAAGGTGGTCTGATTGGTGGAGGTTCAAAAGAACAGTTAATAGAAGACCTCGACCTATGG
This sequence comes from Pantoea sp. LS15, assembly GCF_012241585.1. Lineage (NCBI taxonomy): Bacteria > Pseudomonadati > Pseudomonadota > Gammaproteobacteria > Enterobacterales > Erwiniaceae > Pantoea > Pantoea sp. LS15. The sequence continues at coordinate 38,460 of NZ_JAAVXA010000016.1, read as the reverse complement.
GAAAAAACAGTTCAGACTGCGTACTGTTTTATTGAACCAAAAGATTATGAGCACGCACGACTAGAACTGAAAAAGGTAATATCAGAAGAACAATTTTTATATTGCTATACATTTCTCCTAAAATACAACTTCATCATTCCGGCTCACTATACAGAAAGCTTTGAAGAGAACCGTTACTCTCGAAACTATTTACATTATCAAAGCTATGGAGCAGATCCAGAGGTTGTACAAGAAAAACTAAGAAAATCTAAAGTAGTAATTCTTGGTTGTGGGGGCATAGGAAACCATACTTCTGCTGTGCTTGCAACGGCTGGTGTTGGGGAGATTGTACTTGTCGATGATGATGAGATAGAAATGTCAAATCTCACAAGACAAATTCTATTTACAGAAGACGATGTTGGGTCTAAAAAAAACGCTATCATGAAGAGGGAATTGCTTCGTAGAAATTCAGCCATATCGGTATCTGAATTATCATTGCAAATTAAAACCTATAAAGATCTCGAACATATACCTGAAGCAGATATTTGGATAGTATCGGCAGATCATCCATTTAATTTAATTAATTGGGTAAATAAATATTGTGTAACAATGAACCAAGCTTATATTAATGCAGGTTATGTAAATGACATTTCTGTATTTGGCCCCTTATACATACCCGGGAAAACGGGATGCTATGAGTGTCAAAAAGTTGTTGCAAGTATATACGGATCTGAAAAAAATGATATAGATTACCAGATTAAGGCAATCAACAGCCATTTTAAACCTGCAACCTTCGCTCCGGTCAATAATTTAGCAGCAGCACTTTGTGCTGGTGACGTTATTAAATTCATTGGACAGTATGCAGAACCTTTATCTCTTAATAAAAGAATTGGTATTTGGACGGATGAAACAAAAATTCATGTTCAAAACATGGACCGCTCACCAATCTGTTCTGTATGCGGGTGCAGAATGTGAATACGGCAAAAATGTTATCAGTTAATTATGGCCTTTATAATGCGATTCGCATGTTAATTGGTGTTTATCATGCTGCATTTTTAATCTCAACAGGTATTAGCATTTCTCAACTAGCAATCTTGCAGATTGTTTTTTCCGCTACGGTACTGCTTCTTGATTTTCCTTTATCAGTCTTTGCGGACAGATATTATCGAAAACAAATAGTCGTGATTGGCGTTTTTTTTACAATTATTTTTTATCCACTGTGCACATTGTCACCAAATTTCACTGCCTTACTTTTTTCTGAAATATCCTATGCTATAGGAATATGCAGTATATCTGGAGCTATTGAAGGATGGGTATTAAGCTCTCTTGACGGGAAGCATGATAAATTTTCATTATGTGCACATTTGTGTGAAAGGGTTTCGTCATTCGGTAGTGTTATAACAGGAACCATAGGCATTTTTGCAGTGTATTTTTATGGTTCATACAAGGCTGGCTATTTAATTTCTATGGTTTTAATGTTCATTGTCCTTGGCATTTTTTTAGCAGCGAAATCTAGTAAAAAGAACATAAGAAGCTCAAGCAAAATTGAGGGGAATTTTGTTAAGCAAGCACTGGAAAGCATCAATGTAATATCTACGAGCCGTAGCGGTAAATATTTCATATTAATTAGCTGTACTTTTACGCTTGGAGTTCAAGTAATTTATCATTTTTGGCAACCAATCATGCTATCTGACAAAAACATAGGGTCTATATCTAATAAAGAGCTTATTGTTTTACTTATGTGTCATGTTGGCGCTTTTTCTTCTCAGTACCTAGCCAACTCATACCTACCTAAATTCAATGTGCAAAGTAAGATGTATTCCATGTTAACTGTAATATTTTCAATTCTAAGTTCCGGACTTTGTATTGTATTGTTTTTATTAATAACAAACAGGCATGACATGCTAAGTGTCTTAGCTTTCTCTATTATTCACGGGATGATTTCAATCATTCCGGTAGGGGCGCAGAATATATTTATAAGCCAACTAAAAAGTGATGATGAAAAATATATATCTGGATCGCTTGGAATTGTTTCCCTTTCATGTAGAATTTCATCTATTATTATTTTAGGATGTATTTCCTTACTCCCAAGAAATATACCAGTTGTAGATTATATTTTTATTTCAGCAGTGGCATATATTCTTTGTGGCTTTTACTTTTTAAAATGGTCTAGCAGTTCTAAAGAGGTAATATATGACAGTCAATCCCAATGAGTTATTAACAGAAGAAATTATTGCTAACATGAGTTATCCAGACTTCGTAGCGCTTATGCGACAGGATAACACCCCTCCAGGCGCAGAATATACTATTGACCACTGGATCAAGTATGCAAACATCAACAAGGATTCTTACTTGTTGGACTTGGCCTGTTCAACCGGCTTTAGTTCGCGAGAATGTTACAAAAGAACCGGCTCATCCTCAAAAGGAATTGATATATCTGATGCAGCTGTAAAGGTTGCAAATGACAAGGCTAGTGAGCTGAATGCGGGCGATACCCTCGAATATATAGTGGCTGATGCTTGCAACTTGCCTTTTAAAGATAACGAGTTCACACATGTATTAGGGGGATGTAATTTTGCATTTATACAGGATCGAGTTGCTGCTTTAAAAGAAGTATATCGATGCTTAAAACGTAATGGAATTATATGTGTTGCCAACTTTTATTACAGGCGTGAAATACCTGAAGAACTGATTAATGATGTTTATAACGCAATTAACTTTAGACCTGATCCTTCATGGAACCTTCACTTTTGGCATCAATTCTTCTCAAGGGATTTTACTCTAATAAAAGAAGAAAATCATGAAATGGAGTCACAAAGTTTCGATGAACTCAAAGATGACATTTATGATTACATATTCAATCGAAATGAATTTACGAAAAAACTTCAAACTGATCTCCGCTCTCGATTTTTTGAACGGCTTTTAAAAATTCGTGAACCACTAAATAAACAGAGAGACTATCAGGGAGTTACCTTACAATTATGGCGCAAAAAATAACACCATACAAAATTATTAAACACGCAAAAGAGTTAATTGACACTGGAAAAGAGTCTGGTGAGTTCCCATTTATGATTTTCGATATTGATGCGGCACTTGAACGACTGGACTGTTATTTATCACAACTTAAAGAAAATTTTTCGCGCTATAGTATTGCGTATTCATACAAGTCTAACAACCTGGCACAATGGTGCCAGGTTGTGTCAGAACGTGGCTTTCATGCTGAAGTGTGTTCTGCGGATGAAATGAGGCTAGCGCAGATAGATGGTTTTAAATCTATAGTTTTTGATGGCCCTTTAAAATTATCATCAGAGCTTATTAAGGCAATAGAAGTTGGCGCTTTAGTTGAGATTGATAATGTTGATGAGTGCAAAAGACTTGAAGAATTATGCCAAAATAAAGGTTTGCAATGCAAAATTCATATCAGATTATCTCACTTCTACGACGACAATTTATCAAGGTTCGGTTTGTCTAAAGATGAAGTGCTAGATTTACTCGACAAAATAGTTACAAAGTCCAATCACCTGATATTATCAGGCTTCCATTTACATGTTGGATCAAATCTTCCAACTGCAGATAAAATATGCAACTCGATCAAGCAATATGAAGATATTCTCTTAGAATATATGCCTGAGTATGGCACACTGAATCTTGGAAGTGGCATTCCTGCAGATTCATTTGACACTTCAAACACAACTAAAACACCTGAGCCAGAATGTTTTTTCTCTGTAATCCGAGAGACCGTCCAACAGTGCTTTGGTGACAAGTATAATAACTGGAATTATATGTTTGAACCCGGAAGACATTTTGTCGAAGATTTCGGGTATTTTATTGGGAAGGTTTCTAATATTAAAAAAAGGTATGGTGTTAATGTTGCACAAAGTAATATTGGAATAAACTGGATTCCCTCTGTAAGAAACTGGGATCATTCATTTGTTTCATTTATACATAAAAATAGGCATGATGAAAGAAAAAAAGAAGAGTATATTTTGGCTGGCTTTAACTGTTTTGAATGTGATTGTCTTTTTCCTTCAGTTTTTACTCCTGAAAACCTGATTGATTCTTTTTTTTCTATTCGTGGCTGCGGAGCTTATGACATGCAAACAAGTAATCAATGGACTCGTAGGCTATACCCTATATATAGCATAGCGGGTGGTGTTCTTGATATATCTCGAGCACATCGACAAGAACACGATTTCCGTCGATACGATATATCAAATAGTATTGATGAAATCACTATTACAGATAACATAGTTTTATCCTACCCTCAACTTAAACACTCAGATCAACTTTTCAAGCTCATCCAAGACAATAAATTATATTTTAGCAATAGTATGGAGTGGCCTAAGCATGTCAATGAATTGTCTGACTCAATAAGTTTTATTGAGCAATCAAGACTAAATAATCAAAATAACACTGCATTAGTACTCCTTATAATTTTCGAATCGCGTGTCGCTGGAGTTATATCATTTAATAACATTGACTGTGCCAATCATACCGCTTACATTGGATACTGGTTAGGAAAGCGTTTTCAGGGAAAAGGCATTATAACTCAATCAATTAAAAAATTAATTCACGATTACAGTTCCACCGGAAAGATTAATCGATTTGTTATAAAATGTGCAGTTGATAACATTAAGAGTAATGCTGTTGCTCTTAGATGTGGTTTTACTCTTGAGGGGGTGTTACGAAATGCTGAAGTAATAAATGGCGTTGCTCATGACCAAAATATATATGCAAAATTAGCACATTAAATCAATATTTTTCCCAGTGGATGGGGTGAGTCCTATGTCACCCCTCATATTTATTAAACGAATATCCATAATAAGTAGAAACTGTCTGCATGCCAAAATCTATGGTAACTCTCTCAGATAGTTACTAACCACGGATATTTCCTTATTTTCGAAATTGATAACTATTTCGGCTCCAAGTGGTAACGTCAACATTGGGTGAGTATGACAACAATCAAATCCATCAACAATAGGTAGTTGACGTTTACCAATCACTTCAATTAATACGTCATATGGTTTTCGGCCACTTCCAGCATTATCAAAAAGTTCATGCTTTCCAAGAAGAATCGCACTAACTTTATCGAAAATTCCGTTGAGGCTTAGCATTGAGAATAAACGTTCAACAGTCGCGATATCCTTCAAACTGTCTTCAATGAATAAAATATCACCACATCTAATTTTTGGCATCCATTCACTACCCCAGATCCCTGTCAGGGTATTAAGATTTCCTCCGATCACCCGCCCTTTCACCCTTCCCTTGCCATAAAATTTGTAATTATTGTCGTAGAGTTTTTTAGGGCGTACAGGTTTTTTTTCATCCCAGTTAAGTCGTTCATCAGTCCATTTATCAGGTAATCTGTAGGTATAGCTGCTCGTCTGTTGCCTTGTCAGTACTTCAATGAAATATTTATATGTTGAGTTGACAAGGGGAGGAAATTCACCAAATGAAGGAACCAAAGCAGGACCATAAAAAGTGATTAATCCTGTTTTTGCATATATACCAGCAAGCAGAGCTGTTGTATCGGAATATCCAATAATTATTTTGGGGTCTGCTACAAGGGCATCATAGTCAATGAAAGGTAACAGTGAATTGCTGTTATCCCCCCCAATTGTTGACATAATACAGCGGACTTTCGAATCATAGATCAGTTCATTGAATTCCTGCACCCTTTCCTGAATTGTGCCTGAACGATAATAATCAGACTTTCCGGTCAACTTTCCCGCTTTAAGTTTAAATCCCTTTTCCTGAAGAAAGTGTTTTGCCCGACTAAAGCGGTTTGGAGCCGTTACTGTTACGGGGGCAGATGAGGAGAAGAAACCGATAGTATCTCCCACAGCCAGCGGAGGAGCAAGCAGGGGGGCTCTGAATTTTGTCATTGAAGCTCCTTATACCTTGTACCTGTCAAATTAAACATGATACTTTTTCTCAGCCATTTTTTCATAACTTACCTGAGATAGATCTCTGTTAGCAGCATGATATCCTGAATCGCCGGGGGGGTGGGGGGAACGCTAAAAAATTCAGCTACTGAAGTTAGAAGGCGTTGATATCACCATATTGACGGTACCGGCCAGAGGCACGGCTCTGTAATCTGATCCCGCCGCCGGAGTGAAGTCCTCTGACGTTCTTCACTGATATCACTACCGGGTCAGCTGTCAGGTATGGCCCGGTTTAAACAGAAACGCGGATAGCTCTGCTGTGGTTATATCAAACTCAAGTTGCTGTATTAATTCGGCCAGTTTTTTCTCTGCCGTATCGCTGTCCATCTGATTCAGTAAAATCTGAAGAGCGGCCTGTTTAAGCTCCGGAGGCAGATGTTCCAGATCAATAACAATATCTGCGGAGAAATCTTCTGCGTGCTCTTTGAAATGCCAGCCGTAGCTCGTGTGTTCTGAAGTCATGTGTGTAGTCTCCATCACGAAATCTTTTCGGTTTTATTTTACCCAGTCTTCCAGCATCAGGCCCGGCACCCGCTCAAACTCTCGTGTATTATTCGTCACCAGTACCGCGCCGGCCGCAATGGCGTGCCCGGCCATGCGCAGTGCCACCTTAATCTCCGTTGCGGCGTCCACCGCGAGTCGGTCCCAGGGCAGGATGGCATCGAGGCGGGCAGCGAATGCCTCAGCCAGCTGCTGCGTGGCGGGAGCTGCAGCCTGGGCGGCCAGGGAAATCTCAGACCAGGTGATGGCCGAGATCACTATACGGTGGCCGCGCAGCACCGCCTGCTCGAGGCGCGTCAGCACGGCTTCCGGCTGCTCGCGCATGATGAACGAGCAGATGTTCGTGTCGAGCATCCAGGTCTTTTTTATAGTTCAAAGCGTCCTTCATCGCTGACAACGTCCCCGCGATCCACCATAAAGTCCGGGTCAGCTTTTTCGAGCTTCGCGAACGAGCCCCAGGTCGGCCGGACGGGACGCAGAATGATGCTGTCCCCTTCCCTGACGATCTCCAGCTCGCTCACCCCCTCAAAATCCAGATCGCGGGGCAGACGGATGGCGCGGTTGTTGCCGTTTTTAAATACCGATACGGTTCTCATTATTTCCTTCTGGACGACCGACCTTTATACATATGCTCAGTTTAGGCAGATGTATAGTCATAGCATATGCAGATGTTCAAGGTATGCGTATGGCTGACATATGCAGATGCCAGGCATGTGGATATTCCATACCTATACTCTTTTACCTCTTTCTCCGCGAAGATCCGAAAAAAGGTAAAACAGCCCTCAGCCCTTGCCATGACTGACTCCAGCGTGGATATGAGGTGAAAAAGGATCCTTTACGCATTTGGTTTTACCCACAATAATGCGGGATAGGATAATAAACGGATCCGCGCGCTGCGATTTATAGTGACGCAAGGATCGGGCCATTCAGGCCAGAATAGCTTTATACCCGCCGTGCGCTACGTGAAAAATAGTCTATAAACAACAACATCATTCCTCTGCAGAATTCACTAGAACGCGTTTCGTTGTTGCCGATCGTCCCGGGTGTTGATTTTGCGACCGCACTGGCATTACGACGCATGGCCACCTCCACCGGTGCCACACCGGCCTACATGCTTGCCGCCTGAAGTAAGCGCTCTCCTCTACTATATGCCCGATCAGCGTCATCACATGCTGTTTGCGGCGATGTGGAACACCGGCATCCGTATTGGTGAGGCGAGAACGCTGACTCGGGAGTCGTTTGACCTCAATGGATTAAGGCCTTTTGTGCGGGTGCGGTCTGAAAAAGTCCTTGCGCGGGCACCCGCGCAAGGACAAGGTCCGTCTGGTCCCGCTGACTGATATAAGCTATGTCAGGTAGATGGAGAGCCGGATGGTCACCACCCGCCCCCGTGGACGTGAACCGTTGTGAGCAGTCACCGATGAAACCATGCGGAACTAGCTGAAACAGGCCGTAAAGCTGGCCGAAGCTGACGGGTGCATTTTTCGATTCCGGTGACGCCGCATACCTTCCAGCACAGCTATATCATGCACATGCTCTATCACCGCCAGCCCCGGAAGGTTATTCAGACGCTGGCTGGTCACAAGGATCCACGCTCGATGGAGGTGTATACGCGGTTGTTCTAGCTGGACATGGCGGCCACTCAGGTCGTTCCCTTTATCTGTGATGACCGGGACGCCGCCGAAATTCTCCGCTCACAGCTTCCAGGAAAGTGAATCCATACAGCAGATCCGGCAGATATTGACTGAGGTGCGCGGCCTGACATACCTCAGTCAATAATGGCTCGTCAGAACAACTACAATGCATACTACAGTCAATTTCTTCATGCTACAGTTAATGCCAGCATACAGTAGTCAATTCATTAAAGCGGTTAAATGTCTTACCGGAAGGGAAACATTGACTGTGGTATGTACTCTGCATAGCGCAGTCAACGTGAGAAAAATAACACACCGCAGTGAATAATCTGCATATTGCAGTCAATCTTCTGGTTTCATACTAGTGAGGGCTTCAGCGAGTTTTTTCGGATCGATTCCGGCCGCTTTCAGCGCCTTAATCACTTCATCGTAGTTCTGTTCAGGCGCTTTCTCCGTCTCTCCCTTGCGCGGTACTTTCACCGTATTGCTGATTAGCTTTGGATTCCGGTAATGCACACTGAAGTAGGTTGACCTGCCACGTTTGAATTCGGTGTAATCCAAATAACCAATATCCCTGAGCTGCTCCATGGCCTTGCGCACCGTATGGTTCTGCGTATAAACGTTGGAGGTCAGATTAAGACGGTCCCGCATTCGTTTCATGGAAATCGGCGCCGGATCCTGTGGAAGGCTTTCGATATAGGTATAAAGCGCCTGTGCTGATTCCTTTCGCTGCAGTGCATCAATGGCTTTCAGGCGCAGTAATACCCGCCTGTCCATGTGATACAGCTCAAACAGCTTGGGCTCAGCCTTGATCTCCACGATGTCTTCGTTGATATCGTAGAAGGCAGACTGCACCAGGTGGGTCGTCCACCCTTTTGTTTCGCTCTGGAATTTAAGCGTGACTGAAGCGAGTTTGAATAACGAATTGCTGATGCGATCGCGCATTTTCTTGTTTGAACGACGGGAGTCAAAACCACACATTTTAACGAACTCGACAAATGAGAGTTCCAGCGTGTCCTTTTTCACACCATACTCAGACATTGAGCGGATGATCCCGAGCCAGACCTTGAAGTCCGTATCCATGTCCAGGCGCGATCCTGTGATCTTCACGTCGTTGTACCCTTCACTCCTAGCGATCGACAGCTGTACGAGCTCCTCAGTAGCATCTGTGACGTTTTTACGGTTGGTCTTACTCCTGGAAGTGGACTTTAACGTAGGAACGAACAGACCCAGCCTCATGAGCGCCACAGGCTGTACCGTACTGGCACTGTTGACATCCAGCTTAACAACTTCGCCGGTTGTCTTATCAATTTCCTGAAGATTGAGAGGTAACTCGTTATTTTCGTAAGTCATTTTATACACCAACAGTTATCCACAAAGGCAAGTATATACGCATGTCTCAGTCAACGGAAATACATACCTCAGTAAATACCGTTGCGTATCACAGTATTAGAAAGGCCATACTTCAGTAAATATATTCCACACCACAGTCAATGGAGTTAACCTCTCAGCGCAGACAGGACAAGGGCTGTAACGATCCAGGGATCTCTTTATGATCTAAATGGGATCTCTTAAGGGATCAATTATTGGATCGTAGATATGAATAACCCACACCTGACACCACAATCCCTTGATCCACAAATTGATCACCCATGAAAACAAGCAGCGTCTTCTTCGACGGTAAATACAACCCAATAAATATTGACTATGGCATGCAACAGTACCTAATACAGTCTGAATCTCTGCAAACCAAATAATCTGCATACTACAGTGAATTTTTCACCATACCGCAGTCAACATTTATTATCGATATCTCATTAACCCTCTGATTTTGAAGCATAAGTGTGTAAGTACCCTATATCAGCCAGCAGTAATTCCGCTTCCTCGCCGCATCCTCACTAGTGCGCCTGCTTACTGCGGCGAGCGGTTCCATAATATTGACAGAGGTATGGAACTGACGCATATCACAGTATCAATATGAATATTATGTGAACAACTTTGCAGTTTTATCTAGGCTTTGCTTTTTTATTGTTGCTTTGCATTAAAACACAAGATTTAATAAAATAATGCAAAGTAATGATTAAAGGATGCTCAATGATGGGATTAATGGATACGCTTGACCAGTGCATTAACGCTGGCCATGGAATGACGAAAGCAATAGCAATAGCCCAGTTTAACGATGACAGCCCCGAGGCACGGAAAATAACGCGCCGGTGGAGGATTGGAGAAGCAGCTGATTTAGTGGGTGTTTCTTCTCAGGCTATCAGGGATGCAGAGAAAGCCGGCCGACTTCCGCATCCGGACATGGAAACCCGCGGAAGAGTGGAACAACGTGTTGGCTATACGATCGAACAAATCAACCATATGAGAGATGTATTCGGAACTCGTCTCCGGCGTTCTGAAGACTCGTTCCCGCCTGTGATTGCTGTTGCAGCACATAAAGGAGGGGTTTATAAGACCTCTGTGTCTGTTCATCTGGCACAGGATCTTGCACTGAAAGGTTTACGTGTCCTGCTTGTTGAGGGTAATGATCCACAGGGGACCGCCTCAATGTATCACGGTTGGGTACCAGATCTTCACATTCATGCAGAAGATACACTCCTCCCCTTTTATCTGGGGGAAAAAGATGATGCCAGTTATGCCGTTAAACCCACCTGTTGGCCAGGACTGGATATTATTCCGTCCTGCCTGGCATTGCATCGTATTGAAACTGAGCTCATGGGGAAGTTTGATGAAGGCAAACTCCCGACTGATCCTCACCTCATGCTGCGTCTGGCTATTGAAACTGTCGCCCATGATTACGATGTAATCGTTATAGACAGTGCGCCAAATCTGGGTATTGGTACTATTAATGTGGTCTGTGCTGCCGATGTTCTGATTGTCCCGACGCCAGCAGAACTATTTGATTATACTTCTGCACTGCAGTTCTTCGATATGCTCCGGGATTTGATGAAAAATGTAGATCTGAAAGGATTTGAGCCTGATGTTCGTATTCTCCTGACGAAATACAGCAATAATAATGGTTCTCAGTCCCCCTGGATGGAAGAACAAATCAGGGATGCCTGGGGGGGAATGGTTCTTAAGAATGTGGTGCGTGAAACAGACGAAGTGGGTAAAGGTCAGATCCGTATGAGAACGGTTTTTGAACAGGCTATTGATCAGCGCTCATCTACCGGCGCGTGGCGAAATGCCCTTTCCATCTGGGAACCTGTCTGTAATGAAATTTTTGATCGGCTGATTAAACCTCGCTGGGAGATCAGATAATGAAGCGCGCACCTGTCATTCCAAAACATACAATGAAAACAACATCAGCAGATACCATACAGTCTCCGGTACCTGCTGCACCAATGGTCGATTCATTAATTGCACGTGTTGGGGCTATGGCACGTGGGAATACGATTTTGCTTCCGGTCTGTGGCCGCGAAGTTAAATTCACCCTCGAAGCTATTCCGGGAAATTCGATAGAAGAATTGTCACGTGTCTGGTCAGGTAACGAGCGGGATCAGGAACTGTTAACTGAAGATGCCCTCGATGATTTGATCCCCTCTTTTATCGTTGCGGGACAGCAGACTCCGGCTTTTGGACGCCGGGTATCAGGCGTCATTGAAGTTGCTGACGGGAGTCGACGTCGGAAAGCTGCGATCCTCACTTCCAGTGATTACCGTATTCTGGTCGGCGAACTTGATGATGAACAGATGTCGGCATTGTCCCGACTAGGGAACGACTATCGTCCTACCAGTGCCTACGAACGTGGCCAACGCTACGCATCCCTGCTCGAAAACAAGTTTTCAGGTAACATATCTGCTCTGGCCGATGCGGAAAATATATCTCGAAAAATTATTACCCGTTGTTTAAATACCGCTCGCCTTCCCAGGTCTGTCGTGGCCCTATTCTCTCACCCGGGGGAATTGTCAGCCCGCGCCGGAGAATCGCTTCTTAAAGTTTTTGAGGGTAAGGAAAGCTGGCTCGTAGCTCAGGCCTCTGAGCTTCATGAGCAAAAGAAAGCCGGTGTCATTTTTGAAGCGGATGAATTGATCTCGCTGCTTACTTCTGTACTGAAAAATAATGTTACGGCTCGTGGAAGTCTGAGTTCACGCCATCAGTATGCTCCGGGCGCATCAGCTCTTTATAAAGGGGATAAAATTATTCTTAATCTCGACAGAAGCCGGTTACCGGCTGAGTGTATAGAGAAGATTGAAGCTATTCTGAAAGAACTTGAATCCCATACCTCCTGATAATCGCTTTCTGTCCCTTGCCTTAAGTTAAGTCTTTTTTGAACTGACCAGTTGTTGACATCCTCCCCGCCCTAAAGGACGGGGGATTTATACAGCGTTCAGACCGGAGCCTGAATTACCTCGGTGGGTTCCTGCTTCGACATCCTTCCTCAGGCAAGCACGACATATCCTGCCGCTAAAATGTTACGAGCACCATCTTCTCGAACCCCCAGATTATTGCGGAAGCATTCAGGGCTCTCAACAGGAACTGAATCAATGGCTACGAGAACTTCAATGCGGGAATACTACTAGATGATTTCAGTCAGAATGGGTATCCCGCTGATCCTGTTGATGAAGTGTATCCGCTGCACACAGTGATGCGATGTTGAATGTACTTGATGATATTAATCACATGCGCGCAGATAATGTATAGTCGGGACGAGGCAAAGCTCCCATATTCGCAGGTGGGACCGTGGTCCCAGCCCGTAATCAGTTCCTCATATGCGCCGGTGGGACCGTGGTCCCAGCCCGTAATCAGTTCCTCATATGTATAGGTGGGACCGTGGTCCCAGCCCGTACTCAGTTCCTCATATGTGCAGGTGGGACCGTGGTCCCAGCCCGTAATCAGTTCCTCATATGTACAGGTGGGACCGTGGTCCCAGTTAATCGTCACGGATAATCTAGACACTTGTGAGCCGTTGATAATATTGGTTTTCATATTCTGTCGGTGACATCTGATCACTCGAACCATGCCGACGCTTACTGTTATAAAACATTTCGATGTAATCAAAAATATCGCTACGGGCTTCTTCCCGCGTTCCATAGATCTTTTTCTTTATCCGCTCGCGTTTCAACAACTGGAAAAAGCTTTCTGCAACCGCATTATCGTGGCAGTTACCGCGACGGCTCATGCTGCCCTCCAGGCCGTGTGATTTCAGGAACGACTGCCACTTATGGCTTGTGTACTGACTGCCCTGGACGCCCTTCTAAGAGTCAAGTCATTATTTGGGTACTGTTGATCTGCCGATTTTGATTTCGCAGCAGCGTATAGACTTCACGTGAGATATAGCGCTTGAGGCAACGCAGTGCTTCCATTTTAGAATGACCTTCTGCTACCCGCTTTGCCACATATTCCTGTGTTCTCGCGTCTGTCCGTAATCGACCGATCGCGATAATATGCAGGGCACTATTGGCTGCGCGATCACCGCCACGATTAAGTCGGTGCCGGTTTGTTTTTCCGGAAGATACCGGGACAGGGCTTACGCCACATAGCGCGGCAAAGCCGGACTCAGAGTTCAGACGCTGAGGATTATCACCTGCAGTGATCAACAACTGCGAAGCACATTCATATCCCACCGCTTTACGTTTGATAAGCTCAGGTGCCAGCTCATCGACTATTGACGTTATCATGACGTCCAGATCGGCTATTTCGTCATGGAGCTCAAGATATCTGCGGGCCAGCGATTTCAGGGCAATACGGTAGGCATCCTGAACATGACGATATGCGGTAACATCAGGCCGCCACGAAGCCAAAGTACGGATCAACTGCATCCTTGTGAGATGACGTATCTGGTCTCGGAGCTCATCCGGAGCAGAGACAATATTCATCTGGATCATTTGAAGTGCAATACGTCGTGCCGCAACTGCTGTTTTGCGGCAGACTTTCAGGACACGTAGCGCTTCAATCATTCCTCTACGCGTTTTTGGTGTGACGGTGCGTATGCGTGAGAAAGCAGCGTGAGCGGCACTTTCTGCATCGATCGTATCGCTTTTACCCCGTTTACGGCGTTCCATTTTATCTGGTGCGGTGACCTCCAGAACGTCGATTTTAGCATTCTGAAGGTAGCGCAGAAGACCTGCTCCGTACGAACCCGTGCATTCAACACCGATACGCTCAACCGTTCCGAAAGAAGCCATCCAGGTCAGCATTTGTCGGTATCCCTGACGAGTTGTGGAGAAGAACTCGCTGCCTAAAATCCGGTTATTTTGATCAACCACAGCTGCGACATGTAAATCTTTATGCGTATCTACACCACCAACGACAAACGATGAATGAACAGTTTTTGCCTTTGCCATAGGTCGTTTTCCTGCTGAAGAAAGTATTCGTCAATTCTCCTGACGATAACCCGGACAGGACAGTAAAGAGACAAGCCGTCAGGCCCTTCTTGAGTCACGCGCATCGGTGAGGAGAAGCCTCGCATGAGGTACTTCCCGGTTACCGACGGATCCAGGGAAAGACACATTGCAGGTCGTTCAGAGTGTGAGTCAGGAAACCGGGAAGTCTTCACTGCATCAGTGATCTCACCGGTCAGGCAAAACAGCAAGCATGATGATGAAAACTGACACCGACATTCTTACTATCCGAGTGAACCAGCACCTGTTTTTGGGGATTACGCCGCCATACAGCCATCAGCAGTGCATTCAGGACAATGTCCTTTGTCATCCGGGATTGCATTGACCAGCCGATAATTTTGCGTGAGAACAGATCAACAACCACAGCAAGATACAGCCAGCCTTCGTGGGTCCTGATGTAGGTGATGTCTGTTACCCAACGCTCATCCGGAGCATCCGGATTGAACTGTCGCTGGAGCCTGTTGGGCGACACGATACTGGCTTCGCCTTTGCGTGCCCGCGGGCTCCGGTACCCGACCTGAGCCTTTATCCCGACTCGCTTCATCAGTCGCCAGACTCTGTTCACTCCGCACTGTTGGCCTCTGTCCCGTAGATCCAGATGGATCTTTCGATATCCTTATACGCATCCCGATTCCAGCCAGAACTGTTTAATCTGCCCTGTCAGTCTCAGGTCTGCCTGATGGCGTTGCGAATGCGGCGGCTGAAGCCAGGCGTAAAAGCCACTGGGATGAACATCCAACACCCGACAGAGCAGGCGAACAGGCCAGCAACAGGTGTTGTCACGGATAAAGGCGTACCTCAGTCGGACAGCTTTGCGAAGTACGCCGCGGCTTTTTTTAATATGTCCCGTTCGTCGGTAACCCGTTTCAGCTCTTTCTGGAGACGACGGATCTCGGCCTGAGCATCTGACTGTTCTTTATTAGTGGAAGAATCCGGACCGTACTTCTTTATCCAGGCGTAAAGGCTGTGGGTGGTGATATCAAAACGTGTTGCAACGCTGGAAACAGAATAACCACGATCAACAATCTGTTTGACTGCTTCAATTTTAAACTCTTCGGGATAACGCTTACCGCTTATGGGCACCTCTCTTTAAGTCATTTTAAATGACTCTGAGGTGTCTGTTAAACCTGTGGCGATTCACCCCATAACGGATATCGTGACTAGAAAAGTGACTTCCCGGGAAGCGCTTATACGTTGGTATCACCAGGATCGAGGCTGGGTTTCTCCCGGTGAATTCATACCCGTGGCAGAACAAAGTGATCTGATTGACATACTAGGTATTTTTGTTCTTCGACAGGCCTGCGCAGAAGCTAGAGAATGGAAAGATGGTGCGCGTGTAGCCGTCAATGTTTCAGCTGCGCAACTTGGTAAGGGAGCTATCTCTTCTGCAGTAATGGCCGTGCTGGCTGAATCAAACCTTGCTCCGGATCGACTTGAGATTGAGGTTACAGAAACCGCATTACTGAATGAGGAAGCCAGTATCATAGCAGACCTGCGATGCTTGCGTGATATTTGGGTACGTGTTGCGCTGGATGATTTCGGGACTGGTTACTCATCACTGGCACACCTGCGCATGTTCACGTTCGACAAAATCAAAATTGACGGCAGTTTTGTTGAGGATGCCGTCATTCGGCCGGACTGTGCAGCTGTCGTTAGAGCTGTCACTGATCTTGGTAAGCGTCTTGGAGTGACTACAGTCGCTGAAGGGGTAGAAACTCAGGAGCAGTTTGATCGTATCCTTGCGGAAGGATGTGCGGAGATGCAGGGTTATTTTTACGCTCCTCCCGCTCCGTGCCAAAGAGACGTTATTGCCGTGGAAAGGTTAAACAAACTCAGAGCAGGTACCCCTGCAGCAAGTACGGAATATGGCAGCATCTGACTTCCATCCAGAACTTAAAACCTTTCTTCCGAAGGCCATACTTTCATAGATGAATATCTAATCCCTTAACTGCCTCTGTATCAAAGTCGATTTTTCAGGGGCGTTTGGGGTTGCAGACATTGTGAGGTGTGCGAGGAAAAAAGACGTCTCCCCAGGGGGAGGAGACGTAATGAATAAAATGCTAAACAACAACGCCATCACAGCGATAGATAATGTGTCGAAAACGGCTCGAATCGACGCAACCGTTTGCGTCAGCTATTTTCTCATAACCGATCACCTCTAACAGCTACCAGAACGGGTAAAAACGAAAGCTTGCATTTCCGTTATCCGGCTGCCGCAGGCAGACCGGCTCAGTCAGTCTTCGTTGCGGTATACTGAAGCTGGTCATGTTGCTCAAGCTTATGCTCGATAAATGCGCTTGCAGAGGGGGTGAAATGTCCGATCCTGTTTCTGGCACTATGGCAGCGGCCGGTGGGCTTTAGGCTGCTCGCTTTGAGCACTAAAAAAGTGCGGAGAACGACATCACTCCTCGCCGCACTAATAATTCCAGTGCATACCCGCTTGTCTGTCTTTTATCCCTAAAGATGCGATCATAATTAAATGTGATAGTAACAATTTTGAATTATATGAAAAGTTAATTATTTGTGCGCAAAAAGCCTATTCTTAAGGATTGTTTAATTTATTGCACTTCAGAAGTAGGAAGCCCCTAAAACGGAGCCGACACTTTATTGTCCTTAACTTGCCCCGCTTATTTCTGGCTTTCAGGCTCGGGAGCCACCATCGACATGCCTGTCATGGTCCGGTTGCTTTTCTCAATGATCTCTTCTGAAAGCCCGGCCTCAGCTGCCTGCGAACCCTGTCGATGACCTGTTGCACGCGATCGGGAGCCCGGACGGTGGAATGTCCGTCTTGAATGCCGTCGCAGCTTTAACACATTCGGCACGCCGGGCGATGATGTTAACCAGTTCTCTGTCTAACTGGTCGATCCGGTTTCTGACCTCTTCAATAGCGGTGAACTATTAAACTAGTGCGTGGGTTTGTCAGGGTACACCATATTCAGTCCGGAACCAGTGTGTATGTCCGGGGCTAAGGATGTCGCCGGCTCCGCTTCACCCGCCCCCATCCCTCCGGTCTGTGGCCTTATTGCTGTGTCTGTCGCGTTGCGACATCTGCTTCCGCTTTTCTCCCTGCGCCCGAAAAATGGGGGAGAGAAACCTTGTATTCAGCCTCCTGCATCGCGACGGGTAGTGCCGCAATCTTATGAACCTGTGGAGGTTGCTATGTATCACGTCCGTCAAACCATGCTGAATGTTGAAGATGTCGTTCCTGCCGGATCTGTTTGGTAAAGATTTTCTGGCCGCAGAGATGCAGGTCTATGCGCTCGCTGAGAAACACATCCCCGATTACTGCGGAGGATTCTGGCATTTCATCCGTATTCCGGAGGGTGGCGGCTACATGATGCCGGATGGTGATCGTTTCCATCTGACTAATCCGGATAACTGGTTTGATCGTTCTGTCAGTGCGGATGCGGCAGGAATCATTATTACGGCGCTGGCGATCAACCGCCGAATCTGGTTGCACCATGAACGCGGCGATGCAGCTCTGACACGTCACCTGATGCTGCGGGAATCGCAGTTATGGAATTTCATCGACTCCCATGACGAATGCGCTGCTATTTACGCAGCCTTGGACTGATACCACACCGGGGCGCCTGGGCCCCGTTTAAGGAGCTAAAAATGAATGCAACAGCACCGGCCGCGTACGTGGGGACATACCATAAATATAACTGCGGCAGCATTTTCGGGAAATGGCTTGATCTGACGGATATTGACGGCGAAGACGAATTTCTGGAGGCGTGTCGTGAGCTTCATGCCGGCGAGGACGACCCCGAGTTTATGTTTCAGGACCGGGAGGGGATCCCGTCTCAGTTTGCGTCTGAATCCTCGGTGAACTGGGAGTATATCGCGGCCTTCAGACAGGCACAGGAAGAAAGGCGAACCGGCGCGTTTGTGGCCTGGGCTGAATATACCGGGGAATGCGATTATGACGCCTTCGGTGCGGCGTATTACGGAGAGGCAGACAGTGAGGAAGACTTTGCTTATGGCTTTGTGGAGGATCACGGTCTGCTGAATGAGATGCCTGAATCCCTGCGGTGCTACTTCGATTATGAGGCTTACGCGCGCGATTTGTTCAGCTGCGGCTATGTGTACATCGACGGGTTTGTTTTTTACAACTGAGTCGGGAGGGGCAGGGGGGAACCTCTGCCGGCACCGCAGGCAGGTCCGGTCGCGCGAAAACCCTGGCAGGCTTAGCCTGCCGGTGAGGCGTTCCGTCGCGCCTGCGGCGCCGCGCATCTTCCTCACCGTTGCTGGTCGCCGGGAAAGCGTTCAGGGGGTAAAAATGGTATTTCGGGCCTGACGGCTAGTGTCTGAGGTCAAGGTCAAGGGCAGCGCTTGCTGCGACCGTTCCGGTCGCGCCGCTTTCACCGTGCCGGCGATAAAGCTGCCGGCACTCTGGAGGGCAACGCCGTTTCGCGCCCGCGCGTTCCGTCGTTGCGGCGGGTTCCTGCTCCTATCCTCTGGTGCCGTTTCACCCGTTTGAGTCCATTCGCCGGGGCTGAGACAAGCACAACCCGCCTGGCTGTCCAGGGACGGTAAACCTTTCGCAATAAATTTTTCCCGGCCATTCCGCAGGCTCCATTAGACCGAAAAAAATTTCCCGCTCACCCCGGACATCTGCGCCGGGCCGTGCTCGTTTACGCCCTTGCGGCGAACGGCTCTCAAACGGGTGAAGGTAACAACCAGGGGGCAGGTTCAGCAGGTCCCCGCAAAACGTCAAAACCGCGGCCCCGGCAACTCAACGGGTGATGGTTTTAAAAGGCAAAACAACGGATTAAGGAGATTCATCATGGCAGCACGCGGCGTCAATAAAGTCATTCTGGTTGGTCATCTTGGACAGGATCCCGAGGTGCGGTATCTCCCTTCCGGGGGCGCAGTAGCGAATATGAACCTGGCAACGTCCGAGACGTGGACCGACAAATCCACCGGGGAGCAAAAGGAAAATACGGAATGGCACCGCGTGGTGCTGTTCGGCAAGCTCGCCGAAATCGCCGGGGAATATCTGCGTAAAGGCACACAGGTGTATATCGAGGGGCAGTTGCGTACCCGCACCTGGCAGGATGAACAGAATGTCACCCGTTATGTCACCGAAATTCTGGTGAATAACAACGGCACCATGCAGATGCTGGGTGGACGCCGTGACAACGTGCCAGTGTCGCAGCCAGCCGTGCCGCAGTCCTCTGAACCTGCTGCTCCCGCTCAGTCTCCGGCACCCACTTCTCCGGCGAAAAAAGCACGTAAAAGCCGGACGACACCACCGCCGTCGAATTTGCCTATGGATGACGATGCCCCGTACTGATAACCCGTTTGTCCGGCCCTGCGGTGGCAGGGCCCTGATAAGGAACTGTTTATGAGCAAGTCTCTGAAAGATTTTTTGAACCAGCCAGAACGTCAGCGGGAGCCGACAGCGGAAGAACTTGAACTGGCCGCTCTGCTTAACGCGAACGCGGTATCACCCGTCATCACTGCCCCGGAGCTACCGGACGGGGAATTCACCCGTCAGGACGCTGATGGCGTTGTGGCGTTCTATACCAACGTGTTTATCGAGGACGATCAGGGTACGCATTTTCGTCTGGTTGTGCGCCGCGAGGGGGAAATGATCTGGCGTGCCTGGAATTTTGAAGCCGGGGCCGGGTACTGGCTGAACCGCTATATCTCCGGCTACGGCACCCGAAAACAGCAGTAAACAGTAAGAAAAAAGCCGGACAGAAGGGCTGTCCGGCAGACATTCATCAACACTAAGAGGTATCAATCATGTCTGTAACTGAGTCTAAGTTAAAAACTGCTCCGAAGACCAGCAAAAAATCCCTTAAAGCTGCTGAAGCCGAAGCGCTGAAAGCGGCCCTCGATGCCGCACCGATTGAGTATGTCCCGGTGACGGCACTGGTGAAATCGCCCCTGAACGTCAGGACCATCCCTTATCCGGTGGAGAAAGTACGCTCAATGGCAGACTCTATTGACGCGCTTGGCCTGTTGCAGAATCTGGTCGTTCATTCTCTCCCTGACGGGTTGTGTGGTGTGGCTGCAGGTGGTCGTCGCCTGAAAGCCCTGCAATTGCTGCAGGATGAGAACCGTATCGATACCGGATATCTGGTGATGGTGAAAAAGGTGCCTGATGAACTGGCTGTTGCCGCATCAATGGCAGAGAACGAACAGCAGATGGCCATGCACCCGTCTGAACAGATCGCCGGGTTCCGCACACTGGCAGAGCAGGGGAAAACCCCCGCACAGATTGGCGATTTACTGGGGTTCGGTACCCGCCATGTTCAGCGCATGCTGAAGCTGACCGAACTGGCTCCCGAAATTCTGGAGGCGCTGGCGAAGGATGAGATCACCACCGAACACTGCCAGGCGCTGGCACTGGAAAACGATCAGACCCGGCAGGTCGAAGTGCTGGCGAACGCGCGCCAGCGTGGATGGAATAACGAACCATCGGTTACCACGATCCGTGACCTGATTACCACCGAAGATGTCTCCACTACGGGCAACAAATTCCGCTTTGTGGGAGAAGCCGCGTTCAGTCCTGAAGAGATCCGTGTTGACCTGTTCATCAGCGAAACGGGCGGGTTTGTAAAAAGTGCTTCTCTCGATACCGCCCTGCTGGAAAAACTACAGAACATCGCGGAGCACCTCCGCGAAGCAGAAGGCTGGTCATGGTGTGATGGTCGTCTTGACCCGATTTCTCACTACGGGAAGGACACTAAAATCTGGCGTCTGCAGTCTGTTCCTCCTGTTGAATATTCCGGGACAGAATCAGAACGTCTTGCGGCGCTGGAAACGCTGGAAGCGCAGTACGAAGACGAGAATCCCGGCGTGTGTGATGACGTCAGGTCAGAGGCTCTGGAGGCAGTCTGGGAAGAACAGCAGACCATCGGGCACCGGGCAAAACACCGGGCATGGACGGAGGAGGATAAGCAGACCTCCGGTGTGGTGGTTTCCTGGAACGGTCAGGAAGTGACGGTGCAGCGTGGCGTTGTACTGTGTGCCGATGAAAAAATAAAAGAGAAAGAGGCTTCTACCGGACAGAAACCTGAAAAAGTCGATCCGCTGGACGCGGTCAGTGTCCCGCTGCTGACGCGCCTTTCTTCTGAACGCACACTGGCGGTTCAGGCGGCTCTGTTGCAGCAGCCGCAGAAAGCCGTCGCGCTGATGGTCTGGAAAATGTGTAACTCGGTTTTCCATACCACGACGTCCGTCAAAGAGCCGTTCTGCATTACCGTGAGCGTGTCGCATTACGCGCTGACCCGGGAAGCGCCGGACGGTGAAAACAGTATCGCATTTCAGGCCATCCAGGCGGAGAAAGAACGCCTTGAAGCCCTGCTGCCCGAAAACTGGCGTAAGGATATGACGGCCTTCTTTTCGCTTGATGGCAAAACCCTGATGGAGCTGATGACGTTCTGCACGGCCTGCTCCATTGACGGCGTCCAGAAAAAAGATGAATTCGGCCGGAAACATCAAAGCCCGCTGAACCTGCTGGAAACGGCTATTCACTTTGACCTGCGCGACTGGTGGAAACCGACAGCAGACAATCTCTTCTCACATATGACGCAGCCACACATTGTGCAGTCCATCTCTCAGGCCGGACTGACTGGCGCCGCACTCGATGCTGCGAAGATGAAGAAAAAGGATGCGGCTGAACACGCAGAGCACTTCCTGACGCAGGTCCGCTGGATCCCCGAGTGGATGACCTGCGCCGACAACGAGAAGCAGTTGTCCGGTAAACCTGAACTGAGTCTGGCTCCGGACCAGCCTGAATCCGACGTTGTGTCTGAATCTGCCCCTGAAAACAACCCGGCACGCGCTGCCTGATAACGGAAGCCGCCCCTGCGGGGGCGGCTAAAAGGAGACTGTAAATGAACACTGTCCTGAACGTTGATGTTCTGAAAACCATGTCAGCCGATGAGATGGAAGACTATCGCGCTGCCGGGGAAGACTTCCGCCGGGTGCTGAGCCATGCCGTAATGCGCGATCTGCCGTCGCCATCCGGATGGTCGGCGAACGCGGAATACCGGAGTGAGTTTGGTGGCTTTTTCCCGGTACAGATCCGTTTTTCTCCGTCGCACGGCCATTTTGATGTGGCGGTATG
Source organism: Pantoea sp. LS15 (assembly GCF_012241585.1). NCBI lineage: Bacteria > Pseudomonadati > Pseudomonadota > Gammaproteobacteria > Enterobacterales > Erwiniaceae > Pantoea > Pantoea sp. LS15. The sequence continues at coordinate 15,971 of NZ_JAAVXA010000016.1, read as the reverse complement.
CAGCCCCGGTGAACTGAGCCCCCGCTGGATGGTGATTTTTGTCACCCGTGGCGGCCAGCCGTTCTCTGTTGTTCGCGCAATGGACAGCTTTAACCCGGAACTGATCACGCATACGCTGGCACTGATTGCGTGTCTCGATTCAGATGGATACTCATTTGCCAGCATTATCAGCACGCTGGCACAGGAGGGTGCGAAATGATCCCGTCATCCCATGCCCTTGTCACCCTGAAGCCCGCGCGTCAGGCTGCGCAGCAGGCCATTATGTCCGTGGAGGAAGCACGCCAGCGCGGTTCCCGTCTGCCATCAATGCCACATGTCCGGACCTTTCTGCGGCTGCTGACAGGCTGCAGTCGCATCAACAGCACAGTGGCGCAGTCTATTCCGGGGCTTAACCGCGATCCCAAAAACCGCCTGTCCAGCCTGAAACAGGTGGAGGAAGCGCTCGATATCCTCATCGAAAGCCACGGTGAGAAATGCCCTCTGCCACTGGATATGGATGTGCAGGCAGAGTTGTTTCCGGAAGTCCGGCATACCCGGACAGAACGGAGGAAGCAACGTGAGGATATTGCCTTCAGCCGCAAAATGCGACGGGAAGGCAGACTGGAAGAGAAGGGCTGGAAACTGCGGCAGAATCTGCTGGGGCAGGCGGTGACGGAGCTGAATTTCCAGTCGCCGGAGACCGTTCTCAGCTGGTATCGCCGGTGGGCCGACGAGTTTGACGCGAGTGAGCTGGAACCGGCGTTCTGGCACTGGCAGACGCGATTCGCCTCACTCAGCGAGCTTGTCTGGCTGCGCTGCAGTGATGCCCCGTTGTACGAGGTTATGCACGAAATCAGCTTTGTTGTCAGGGGATCGGCTGCGCATATTCTGGAACGTGAACGCTGGCTGGTACCCAACAAACTGACCTGCAGGAGATAATCATGAAATGGCGATATTCACTGCGCTGGAAATTGCCACACAAGCCCTGCCCTGGTCCACTGGAGCTGGTTTCAGTTGTCGTGGAGGCAGGGCAGGCGGCACCTGAAGAGGTAATGTCACGCTGGGTAGCTGGCTCAGGTTACGCTGTATGCGTGGATTTTCTCGGTCAGAAACAGATCCAGCGCTGGAGCGATGAACGGAAAGCAGCGGTGAGAAGGCGCAACATGCAGGCACGAATTAATCGCGTTGCCCCTTTGTTTGCCGATGAGTTAATCGAGCGTGAGCTGGCTGCACGTCCGGCATATTTCAATGGCAAGTCCGCCCGATGAATCAGATACAATGCTGTCTGCCTGCTCAGATGGCAAAATACAAGGTAAGCGGGAATATGAGGTACTGTTTGCTCGTTATATTACTGTATGCGCTGTTCTTTTTAATCGTCAGGCATGCTGCGCCAGAATGGGAAGGCTCGACAGGCTATTATGCAGGGCTGTTCATCTGCAGTCTGATAGCGATGGTTATCACATGGCGTGATCCGCCTGGCTGGTTCGATAAAGTCCTGCTCAGAGTAATGGAATTCGGCGTTCTGAGTGCCGGGTTTATCTTCTTTATCTGGGGTGTTGGGTACAAGCTGGCATTCTGGGGGCAAGGTAATTCTGATGCCGTATTTGTAAGTGCCGGGGGCGTGATTTTGCCCAATCTTGCGCTGGTCACGGGCGTACTGATCGCGGCATGGGGATATGTGAGATATTTCAGGCGTTAAGCAGCATAAAGCGTGGATATACCTGGTAAGAAATAGCACCTGCCCGGTATAATCGACGTGGCGCTTGAGGCTTTTTGCCTCATGACGTTAAGGTGGTTTGTTACCGTGTTGTGTGGCAGAAAGCAGAAAGCCCCGAGTAATTTTTCAATTAACCCGAGGCCCCTGTATGTCTCAACAACAACAGTATGGCCTCTTACCGTGCAATTTGCAAGGAGGAGTAAACCATGAAACTGCCGCGAAACGCCCTTATCTGGTGCGTATTAATCGTGTGTATAACGCTCTTAATATTCACGTGCCTGACCCGGAACCGCTTATGCGAACTCCGGCTAAAGGACGGGGACAGGGAGGTCGCGGCAAGCCTGGCTTACGAATCCAACGGTAAGTAGCAACCTGGAGGCGGGGGAAACCCCGCCTTTTCAGGAGCTGAGTTGCTCTGACATGCCTGAAGCGCCTTTATGAAGGGGTTGCCGGTTCGCCGGTAGCCCCTTTTTCCTGCCTGACGCGCATCCGGCGCTGCCCCGCAGCTCCCTCATGAGTTGTAAAACCATAAACCTGAGGGACAGGGCTATGGACCCCTTCGGCTCCCGGCCAGCTGCGCTGTCCAGTCGTCGAGCCACACTCCGCCAGGGCAGCTGCTTCGCACCCGCCGGTCTCCGCCGAACCCGCAAGCGGTTTCGGGCCTGACGGCTAGTGTCTGATGTCTGAGGTCAAGGTCAAAGGCAGCGCTTGCTGCGACCGTTCCGGTCGCGCCGCTTTCACCGTGCCGGCGATAAAGCTGCCGGCACTCCGGGGGCGCCACGCCGTTTCGTCGTGTCGGGTGTGTTCATTCTCTTCCTGTGTTTCTGGTGAGCCATCTCCCGTTAAGTCCCCGGGCGGAGGGCTTGTCGTAGCACCGTCGTGTCGTCATCCGAAGGGTGAAATGCACTCCGCCAAAAGTTTTTGCTAAGGACCGCAAAAACTTTTGTCTCCGCCCTTCTCCTGCCGCCCCGCCGTCGCTCCTTTGCCCTTTGCCGCCAGGGAACTCACCGAGAGATGGATTAATCACCAGACAAGAGGAAAAGCAGAATGAACACACAGAACGTCAACGTCAAAACCGCCACCAAAGAATCTTCCAAAAGATGGGGTTCAGACCCGAAAGCGCGTCTGGCCTGTGTTATCGCGGAGCAACAGTCGTATCTGGCCGAGCTTTGCGGGATTAAAGATATTCAGATGGTCGAGCATGAAGAGGCTGAGGAAGTCTGCAACATCCTGTGTGCCATGAGTAAAAACGTCTGGTATGAGGGAGTTCTCGACTGGATGCGCGAAAAGCCTCTGCTGTCATTTCATGTTGTTCAGCCCTGGTTACAGGCTAAAGCATATGCCGCCCGGTTGTATGGCGAAACAGGCCAGGAAGCATGGGCGTATGCAGACAAGAGCCTTAAGGACTGCATGATTTTTGAACGTGCCATGCTGGCAGAGTAAACACGCACTACTCACGGCGGCAGAGGGTGCCGCCATCAATCACAGAAGGAGAAAACCATGTACTTACACCTGACCGAATCCTCCACCCTGCTGGGGATGCACGCGACTGCCGAAGCGGAGCGTGCGTACTGGCTACAACGTCAGGCGCAGGCCGTAACAAAACCCGCTGAAATCGACGTGCACGCCTTTCATGACGCGCTGGGGCTGATGTATCCGCTGAACTGGTCAACAAGTGAAAACGGCGAGTGGGAAACGTTCATGATGGCGGAAATGACCTGCGGAGAAGTCACTGAAATTTATGCCCGTACCGGAGCGCGCTATTTCCGTCTGCGGGATGTGTGCCATCTGAACCACGAACAAATCAAGACGCGCATTAAAGAGGCGTTTGGTCTGTTCCGTAAATGAAAAAGGCAGACTTTCGTCTGCCATTTCCCGCCGGATTTGTACGCCGCAAAACGATGAATCCGGCCTTAACTAAAGGAGTCAAGAATGAATCACTTCAGTGCAGTTTCAATTGTCACACCGACCGCCCTGTATGTCCAGATCCGCGAGGCGGAAAATCAGCCGCTTAAAAAACAGGTGCGCATTAAACGCAGTGATATCGACCGTGACGAAATCAGCACCGAAATGCGGGCGCTGGGTCGTCACATTGCGCACTGCCGGAAGAAAGGGCGTGCCGTTCGCATTCCAGCCATGCGCGGGAGCGAGTGGGGGCAGGTGTTACGTGCGCTCGAAATGAAGCGGGCATTTAACTGATAACCGGGCCGCTCCTTAGGGGGCGGCCTTTAAAGGGGGAACTATGTCTCAACTCAGTTTTGCCAGCTTCTTTGATCAGGCGAAAGTGGCCGCGCCAGCCAGGCCCGCTAAACCCGTGTTGCCCGCCGTAAACGCGCAGATCAAGCCGCACCGGATGCTGACCATTGACGAAGCCCGTCGCCAGTTTATCCGCGTGTTCAGGGATACTGCCCGCAACCTTCGCCGCTGGGAGGTGTTCAGCGACTTTATCACGCTGGCTGCCAGTGAACTCGACCTCGCGCGGATCAGAACGCCGGAGAACATGGAAAGCAGCCGCGAGATTTGCGCAAAATACGGTGACAGCGATATCAAAAACCTGCATGAGCTTTTCTGCTTGATGGTCTGCGCACTGGAGGCGAAATTTCATGATTTTCTCGGTGCGATCTTCATGGAACTGGAGCTGGGCGACGACCGGAACGGGCAGTACTTTACCCCTTATGGGCCCATGTTAACTGTTATGTCTTTTTAAATTTAGTAATATCAATTGGTTATACTGACGATTTCAACTAATTATTTTTCTTGCTAAACATGCATGCCACTTTATATGAAAAAGATCTTTACGCATCTTCCCCATGAAAGGGAGGCCATACAGTTGTTTTTCGGGAAAGGATTAGAAGGGTGATGACATATTCATATTGCTCTGATTGTATTTTCATTTCACGAACTGAAGCGTCTTTATCTGCATGAGGGAACCAAATTGATGCAGGGATCTTCATTCCTGCTCTTTCCATTGAAATGTTCTGGTTTGCAGCAAGCGATCCTTCCGGGATACTTACAACCTTGCGTTGTGTGCGAAAGAAGGCTCCGTTACGGCGAGCCGCGGGGCTGGAAAAGGCCCATTTCATGTACCCGTCACGAGATAAAATGAATACAGCATTTTCTTCAGTACATTCAAGCCATTTCAATGTAGCTGCTGTCAGCGATACCCCATAACGGATCGCATACAGACGTAATACTTCAATATCAATGTCTGGCGTCAACTGTTTCCGGAAGTCATTGAATGGCATCAGTAAGTAAGAAGCAAATAAATCTGCTTCTGATTCAATATTTTTATCTTCCCAGGATAGCATATCATCACTGCTACATCTGAACTCATCACGATTTAGACGATGAAGTATGTAATGTCCCAGTTCATGTGCCTGAGTGAATCGAATTCTCCCCGGGGACGTTAAGCCATTATTATAAAGTAGCATCCAACGGCTGCGGGCTTCATTGGCAATTAATGCACCATCAAATCCTTTGATGTCAACGGGTTCTATTTTTACTATAGGGTCAGCCCATTGGAATAACTCTGCTGCCCCCAGAGACAACTCACCAACGTTAACAGGAAATCGTTCTGTGCCGTGAATCTCACTGAAAGTATCGCAAATTTTTGTTAGCCGAATAGCTGCTTTTTGAGGCGTCCATATCTCTTTTTCTGGCATAACTAAAAGTCCTTTTTAAAGGTGTCCAATATTTTTCTTAACTGTGCTTTAGCCTCAGGTTCAAGGTTTTTATAGCCTCGAAAGAAAGCATCATCAAGATGTCTTTCTTCCGGTTCTCGAAGATCATCTTCTAAAAAGAAACTAGTCCCAACTCCCAGTGCATCTGCCAGGGCTGTGAGCTTTTCTGCCGAAGGACGTTGAGACTCGCGATTTTCCAGCTCCCATAGATAGCTTTTACTCAGTCCAGCCATGTCAGCGAGTTTTTCCAGTGTTAATCCACGCTGTTTACGCAAATCGCGAAGTTTTTCGCCAAGACGGGTTGCCATTTCTACATCTCCTCATTTATCTCTTTCATCATTGTACCACTATTCCGAACAAAAAGTTTGACAAGTATGAAAAATGCACTCATTCTTATAAAAAGTTCGCTATACCGAACTTTATGGCCGACGAAGATGAACATGACATGTCGTCCGGCTTGGATAGAGTGAAGACTTCTAGTGAGGCTGAGATGTCAACAGAACATGTCGACCATAAAACTATAGCGCGATTTGCCGAGGATAAGGTAAATCTTCCAAAAGCAAAGGCTGATGAATTCAGGGAACAGGCCAAGCGGTTACAGAACAAACTGGAAGGGTATCTTTCCGATCATCCTGACTTTTCATTAAAGCGAATGATTCCATCAGGTAGTCTGGCTAAAGGGACTGCTCTTCGCTCGTTAAACGATATTGATGTGGCTGTGTATATCAGCGGCTCTGATGCACCACAGGATTTACGTGAGTTACTTGACTATCTTGCTGATAGATTGCGTAAAGCATTTCCTAACTTTAGTCCTGATCAGGTTAAACCCCAGACATACTCTGTAACGGTTTCCTTCCGGGGCTCTGGCTTAGATGTCGATATTGTCCCTGTATTGTATTCGGGGTTACCTGACTGGCGAGGTCATTTGATAAGCCAGGAAGATGGCTCGTTCCTTGAAACCAGTATTCCTCTGCACCTTGATTTCATTAAAGCCCGCAAGCGTGCTGCCCCGAAGCATTTTGCTCAGGTTGTCCGTTTAGCGAAATATTGGGCTCGTTTAATGAAGCAAGAGCGACCGAATTTTCGCTTTAAATCGTTCATGATTGAATTGATTCTTGCAAAATTACTGGATAATGGTGTGGATTTCTCGAATTATCCGGAAGCTTTACAGGCATTTTTTACCTATCTGGTGAGCACTGAATTACGCGAACGCATTGTCTTCGAGGATAATTATCCTGCGTCAAAAATAGGCAAGTTGTCAGACTTAGTGCAGATTATTGATCCCGTTAATCCTGTAAATAATGTTGCTCGTTTATATACGCAGTCTAATGTGGACGCCATCATTGACGCCGCAATGGATGCCGGTGACGCTATTGATGCTGCATTCTATGCACCAACCAAGCAATTAACCGTAACCTATTGGCAGAAAGTTTTCGGTTCTTCATTCCAGGGGTGAAATCATTATGTCTTCTTATAGTTATACGGTAGCAGAGACACAAACTTTCAGCGTAACCCACGCTCGTCACATGGCTGCTAAAGTTGCAACTGACTTGCGGCGGATGCAGCGTTTTTATGGTTACCCCAGTGATGCCGACATTGAAGCATACGAAGAAGAATTGGTTGTGTTTCTTAAGGCTGGTTATTTGGGGGAGGTCTCTTATGGTTTTCAGAAAAATAATAACTGGATCGAGCCGACCCTTCGATATACTGCAGGTGACTTGCTTGGTTCAGGAACAGATGACGATCCTGGAAAAATCCGCCCAGGAAAAGATGTATCGGGTGCATCCTTCTACAGTTTTATGACTTATAGCTCGAAATATCTGAATGCTACTCAATCGGAAAAAGATACTGCTTTGAAAGATCTACCATTCAAACGGGTTGGTGCCCAGTCTCCAGGGATTAATGGCTACCTCGAAAATGATAAGACTTATTCGGCCGGTGGTCGCTCCCTCACTCGCACTAGCGTAAGGAATTATGTATGAACGTAAAACCATCACTTGATGAATTGTTTGAGCGGCGTATTAACTTCCCTGACTTTGAGCCTCAGGAGCGTCTGGCTCGTTTAGTTGGTCTTGATGAGCACAAAGATCGATTATCCAAAATATTAGGTTTGCTTGTAAACCCTTATGGGATTCAGGAATGGGCCAAAAAATATCATCCAGATGCTCGTGCGGCTGTTGATACAGTACTCAGACGGCCACCTTTAGTTGTATTGGCTGGGGATGTGGGCTCAGGTAAAACAGAACTGGCGGAAACCATTGGTGATGCTGTTGCCCGGCAGGAAGATATTGATATTACGTTGTATCCTTTGAGCCTTGCTACCCGAGGGCAGGGTAGAGTTGGCGAAATGACTCAGCTGGTTTCAGCTGCATTTGATTACACCATTGAGGCTGCAGATAAATTAAAAAACACGAATGGAAAAGCTCGTGGTGCGGTTTTGCTGTTGATTGATGAAGCTGATGCATTGGCTCAATCCCGGGAAAATGCTCAGATGCACCATGAGGATCGTGCTGGTGTAAACGCTTTTATTCGCGGAATAGACCGGATCGCCAATCAGAAACTACCAGCGGCAGTTCTTATGTGTACTAACCGGCTGAAAGCTCTCGATCCGGCCGTCCAGCGTCGTGCTGCTGAAGTTTTGACTTTCTCCCGGCCAAATGATGAACAACGAGACTATTTGTTGCGTTCAAAACTTACGGGGTTGGGATTAAATTCTACGGCGATAGAAGAATTAGTCAGGTTAACCGGTCCAAGGGACACGAATTCGCCGGGATTTACTTTCTCAGATATTACCCAGCGGCTAATTCCATCAATAATTCTTGCAGCCTATCCATATAGCGCAGTGTCACTCCATTCAGCACTGCAGGTAGTCAATAAAATGACACCAACACCTGCATTTATTGACCGCTAATAATATAGTAAAGATAAATGCCCATAAATAGTATTATGGGCCATGCATAATTATGCAACGTATGAGTATTACTGAATAAAGGAATCTATTATGTCAGATTGGTCACTTTCTCAACTATTTGCTTCGTTACATGAAGACATTCAACTTCGACTGGGAACTGCACGTAAAGCTTTCCATCATCCAGGGGCTAAAGGGGATGCCAGTGAAGGAGTATGGATTGAAATGCTCGATACATATCTTCCCAAACGCTACCAGGCAGCTAATGCTTTTGTAGTTGATAGTTTGGGTAATTTTAGTGATCAGATTGATGTGGTCGTTTTTGACAGGCAGTACTCACCATTTATTTTTAAATTTAATGATCAAATAATTGTTCCAGCAGAAAGTGTCTATGCGGTTTTTGAAGCGAAGCAATCAGCGTCAGCAGAGCTTGTTGCTTATGCACAGCGAAAAGTTGCAAGTGTTCGCAGACTTCATCGTACCAGCCTTCCAATTCCGCATGCTGGCGGGACATATCCAGCAAAACCACTCATTCCAATTTTGGGAGGGTTACTTACTTTTGAAAGTGACTGGAGTCCTGCATTGGGGGTGTCGTTCGACAAAGCTCTCAATGGGGATTTATCAGATGGACGACTTGATATGGGCTGTGTTGCATCACATGGGCATTTTTACTTCAATAACATTGATGGAAAATTCAATTTTGAACCAGGAAATAAGCCAGCTACTGCTTTTCTTTTCAGACTTATTGCACAGCTTCAATTTAGTGGCACTGTGCCAATGATTGACATTGATGCCTATGGAAAATGGTTAGCTAACTGAGTACTGGTTTGTTTTTTATTTATTTCGAGAAAGTTTATTTTTTAGATTGTAATTCAGCATTTCATTGATGGTTGCCAGCTTTGATATTCGAAGCTGAAGTTGTTGGATCTCATTCTGTAAAACTTTGTTTTTGGCATTTGCATCCTTTAACTTTTCACGTAATGTTGCCCGAGAACGCCGGGGGGTATTATCTGCTATCCTCCTGATTTCATCTGCGATATCTGGATAGTAGTTGTGAATCAATGAAGTGCTAACGCCCGCTTCCCGAGCTACGCGAGAAATATTTACAGGTTTCTTCAAAACCATAAACCTCCTGATTATATTCCTGAATTTCTCACGGCGAATATGTGCTGGCTCATGTTTGTGGCTCATCGGTGTCTCCATCGTTGAGATTAATACCAAAGGATAGCATCACTCTCTTACAATGAGTTATATCAGAGGATATTCGCTTCTGAGATGACTGGTTTTTAATACTACGCTGTAATATTTTCAGGTCTTCATATAGTTTCTGGTATACGGAAAGATGTGCAGAGTCGATCACAGCGTTTTGACATTCGCTACAGCGCAACATATTTTGCGAAAAATTACCCGAACATTTTCTGTTATCTGCTGTGCACCAGGCATGACCATTGCTGCGTATTGCAATGCTTTCTGCAATTGATCGCAACATATGTTCATGACTGTGAAAAATGTGGGAGGCATCGGTTTTTCTCCAGTGCTTCAGACTCTCACCATAGCCTCCTGCAAGTGGCGTTTCAGACTGGAGCCACTTGTCAATCAGGGTTGTTTTTATTATTGCTACATCCTCTTTTATCTCACTAAGCAATGTCATTTCCTGAGAAGCATTTACTGCATATCGTAATGTCATATCAACAGACCAGTGCTTAAAATGTTCGCGAAGATAACGAAGGTCACCAAACTGACTTTGCGCCGCATAGTTGGCGAATTTTCGCCGAAACTGGTGTGTACTGATAGCCCATGTAATACCATGATATTTGCAGAAAGAACGCAGACGTAGATTCCATTGGCCGCCATTTAATGTCCGTACTGCCCCTGTATGAGGATGCTTCCCTGGAAAGAGTACTTTCAGGTGGCGTTCAGCCTCCTGAATCTCTGGATCATCCGGGTTGATGAGTTTTTTCCGTCGTATTTCAGTTTCTAACTCTTTATGGAGGGGAAGTGCTAATTTTTCCGCCACTTTGATTGCTTTGACTGCTGCAGGTGGGATCATCCACTCCGTCTGTCCTTCCCCTGTTTTTGTTGACCGGGAGCGCATCCACCAAAGTATCTCACCGTTTTCATGTCTGACCTTATAGCACGCACCTGTTTTTAACCATGCCAGTTCATGATTCCTGCACCCCGAGAGGCTTGCGATGATAATGTAACAGGCTGTACTGAGATAAGTCAGAGCTTCATACAGGGCCTTTGGCCCTGATTTCCATCCTCTTGTTATCAGGCAATTACTTCGGGCAAGTGAACGAGTTGACGGGCTTTTATGTGCAACATTTTTGCTGATCTGTTGCAGGGCATCACGATGCTGAAGTAGTTCAGTGGCCTGGGTCACCCGATGCCAGGCATGCTGGAATAAGGTGGTGAATACAGAATCTGGCATCAATGGAGTTTTTTGCATCGCGAGGTCATTCATTCTTGCCAGTCTGTGGGATGATGTTCCGGGCCAGGGATGCGGAATCATTTTGTCTGGGCAAAATTGTCCCAGTTCAAATAACGTTTCAACGGCTGCGAGTCGGCGGGACAGCGTTGCTGGTTTCAATGGTTCATCAGTGTTAATGCATTTATACTGCTGTAGATATCGAGCCCAGGCCAGACAATGTTCAACAGTAACTTTATTAAGCGTGTGAATATTTTGGAAAGTCAACCAGTTAAGAAATCCAGTAATTTCCGATATAAACGCTGTTATTGTTCCAGAACGTGGTTTTATTTTACCCGGGCGGCCATGAGACAGCCAGTGCCATGATATGTATTTCAGGGTTGGTCGAAAAGATACGGGGATTGCAGTGAAACGTATATGCCGCCGCGATTTACAGGTATTGGTTGGTGCATCATTGAAGATCCATTCATCGTTAATATAGATGCTTAATGTAACCCATTTCCCATTGATAAATATGCGCGATATTACTGTGTCGTCAGGTATTTGAGGCTGGGGTGAGCTATTTTTCTGCGATATGATGGTCATTGTTTTTCCAGCCAGGTTATGGGAGGCCATGTTTGCCGATATGGCCGAACGCGGGATACCGTTGTCCCATAAGCAGGTCATTAAATGCCTGAAGCGTATCACGCGCTCAGATATCTATCTGTCGTCGATGGTTGCCGGGGCAGATCGGTTTGATTTAACCGGCCATCCGGTGAGTAAAGTTACACCTGATGAGGAGCAGTATGCACAGCTGCGGATGGAAAAACAGCGCCGACAGCAGGCCCGAATTCAGAACGATATCGCTTAATCCCGTCTTTTTAATTTAATTTTATCTGTATATCCCTCTCATACCTGCCGGCGTCATTAAATACGCTGGCGGGGTGATAATATTCGTTTCGACCACACTGGTTTTAAAAAGGATATTTATGAAGCTTAAAACGGCTTTAATCGCATCGGCTATTACTGTGCTGACATTTAATATGGCTTATTCACAGGCCGGAGCCACCACGCCGGTATTTACCCCTGAACAGGAGGCCCGTATCGGTGAAATTGCAGCGGAGTATATGCGTGCGCATCCGGACCTGCTTATTCAGATGAGTGAGACGCTGCAGCAGGAGCAGCAGGAAAAACAGACCCGCGAACTGAAATCGGCGGCCCTGGCCCAGCAGGCCAGGATCGTGAAGGACAACAATATCCCCGCCTGGGGACCCGCTGACAGTCCGGTTATGGTGGTCGAGTTTTTTGACTACCAGTGCATCTGGTGCAGCAGGCTGGCTCCGGAGCTGGAGAAGGTCATGAAAGCAAACGCGAACGTGCGCTACTACTTTATGGAATGGCCGGTATTTGGCAGTCGCTGGCCATCCTCGCTGCTGGCAGCGAAGACCGGTCTTCAGGTCTGGAAGGAAAAGGGGGCTGATGCGTATCTGAAATATCATAATGGTATTTACGGTACCGGAATGAATGAAGGCAGGCTGACGAAAGAGGTTATCGAAAAAGTCTCAGATAACGTTCAGTTCAGCCAGAACACGATAGACAGTATTAATGTGACGCTGACAAAAATTAACGATATTGCCACCACGGCAGGATTAAGCGGTACGCCGGGTATTATTGTTATGCCGGTTAAGGGGGCCACGTTAAATAACACCACGGTCTTTGCCGGTATGACTGAGGCAGAGAATATTCAGCAGGCCATCAGTACCGCGCAGGGGAATAAATAATGAAACGTTCAATTCTGTCGGGGCTTCTGGGTGTCTCAATATTTGTATCTGTCGGTGCAGCTGCCCAGCCAACCGTACAGGCGGGCTTTTCACCGGAAGGTTCGGCGCTGCAGCTGGTGCTGGACACCATTAATTCCGCACAACAGCGTATCCGGCTGATGGGGTACAGCTTCACGTCGCCGGAAGTTTCGCGTGCGCTCGTACAGGCAAAGCAACGCGGGGTGGATGTCAGGGTGGTGCTGGACTGGAAAGCCAACAAGGAGAAGGGGAGTGCAGGTGCGGCCGCGATGGATCTGCTGGTCAATGCCGGCATCCCCGTTCGAACGGTGAGCCAGTTTAAAATCATGCATGACAAAGTCATCATCACGGATGACCGGAATGTGGAAACCGGTTCGTTTAACTACACCCGGGCAGGGGCACAGAGTAACTCAGAGAATGCCCTGGTTATCCGGGATTATCCGGTACTGGCCAGCACGTATCTGCAGCACTGGCAGTCCCGATGGGAGATGGGCAAAGACTGGAACAGTACCTACTGAATTTGCAGAAACGATGGAACCTCCCTTCCTGACAGGTAGCGTTGCGCCAACAGCGCTATCTTTCATTTTGTAATTTAGCCTTCGCTGATACACCGTTCCTGTAGTATCTTTGTTCAGGTATTCAGTAAGATACTTGGGGAGGCAGAGATGTCACAGGTCGTAAATGTAATTACTTCCTCACAAAAACCAAAACGTCCTTACCGGAAGGGAAATCCGGTATCAGCGAACGAACGCCAGAAAGCATCTTTGGCCCGGCGCAGTGATACCCACAAATCCATACATGCGCTTATTCAGATCCCATTAAAAGAAAAACTGGCCCAGTTCGCGGAACAAGATGGGATAACACAGGCGCAGATGATTGAAAAACTGATTAAACTTGAAGCAGAACGCCGTGAGAATGAGGGGTAAAAATTCACATTCTTGAACCATGCGGCTATGAGTGCTAGATTACTGATCGTTTAGAGATTGCTGGCTGGCCACGCCGCAAGGTGGCAGGGAGCTGGTTCTGATGTGGTGTTTACCCGGAACCAGAAAAGCAAAAAACCCGATAATCTTTCCATTCTTGGCGGATTAGAAGATTACCGGGGCCCTACTAAATCTGTCAGGTATTGTTCTACCTGATGGGGAGTATAGATTTATGCTCAGAAAAGTTCAAGGCCTTCTGTGCTCACTCCTTCCGTGCAACATAAGTGCGGGAAGGTGTGACTGACGCTCAGCCTCTGTTCTCCCATTACCGGCAGGTAAAAAATCCTTTCCCTAAATTCGTAGCGCCGAAGAAAAAAGGCAGCGATGAAGAGAAAGCGACACTGCCGTTCTGCCGTAAGCTGATGGCAAAAGCCGAAGGCTTCACATCCCGTTTTGATTTTTCCGTTCATGTGGCATTCGTGCGCTCACTTGGCAAGCGTCATCGCATGCCGCCATTGTTGCGCCGTCGGGCCATCGATGCGCTGCTTCAGGGGCTGTGCTTTCACTATGACCCTCTGGCCAACCGTGCCCAGCGTTCCATTACTAATCTGGCCATCGAGTGCGGTCTGGCCACAGAGTCGAAAAACGGCAATCTTTCCATCACCCGTGCCACACGGGCACTGAAGTTTCTGGCGGAGCTGGGGCTGATTACCTACCAGACCGAATACGATCCGCAGATTGGCTGCAATATCCCGACCGATATTACCTTCACGCCGGCCCTGTTCTCCGCGCTCGACGTCTCTGACGTTGCCGTGGTGGCTGCCCGCCGCAGCCGCGTTGAATGGGAAAATAAGCAGCGTAAAAAACAGGACCTGAAACCGCTGGAGATGGACGAACTGATAGCGAAGGCCTGGCGGTTTGTGCGCGAACGGTTCCGCAGCTACCAGTCCGAACGTAAACAGCATGGTCTGAAACGCGCCCGTGCACGTCGTGACTCGGACAGAACCCGTAAGGACATTGTGACCCTGGTGAAACAACAGCTGACGCGGGAATACGCCAGCGGACGCTTTACCGGTGGTCTTGACGCCATGAAGCGGGAACTGGAGCGGCGAGTGAAAGAGCGCATGGTGATGTCGCGTGGTAACAACTACACGCGGCTGGCCACCGTCCCCATATAACCCCTTCCTGTGCGAAACCCTCCGGCTGGCGCCGGAGGGTTTCGCTCGTCTGTATCCCGTCGCTGCTTATTATCTGAACTAAGTGGCGGAACTGCTCACCAAATCCCATGTCTCCCGGCCATCAGAAAGGCCAGAAATCTCATCGCTGGTGCCACATTCGGTCGCTGAATTCAATTATCCACAAGTAACTGCAAGGGAAGTTTCCATAAGGTTACAGCCGTTATGCTTACAGAGCGCCAGGCGATCTTATTTCAGGGTGCGTGGTCTCCTTTAAAAACCTGCTCCTGACTTCTTTTAAATAAATAGTTTTTCTCTCTTATAAATACATAACCTGTTCATCGCCTGACCTGTGGACAGGCTCCGGAGAATGACCGCCCTTGCAGCGACCTGACGGTCGCGCCGGTTCGTAAACAGCATAAGTACCTCCCGTCGCCATGCGACGGGCCCCGGGCTCAGTAGTTACAACATGCAAATAATCCCTTATGGCAGAAAACCAGCGCCGTTCTGATATCCCGTGCCCCTCCCCACCACTGAAAAGCGCCGCCGCCCGGGCCGAAGGCCCGGAACAACATCGCTTTTAGTAATGGATGTTGTAACTAGGATTCTGCATCGCTGTGAATGGAGCTGCGGTGAGTTCCTGAGTACACGCTCGTAAGCGCCTGAACGGCGCTAACGCGGAGATACGCCCCGACTGCGGCTAACGCCTTGCTGGGTCACTCCGACCGCGTACAGAAGCGTCTGTGACGTTTTTAGCGGGTATAGCTTTGCAGGGAAGGGGATAGTTCAGGCAGAACCTATCAAAACGGCAGCCGGCTAAGCCGGGCGCCGGCGCCATTTGCCTGTCGTACTCCATTCAACTTCAGCTGGCGCCTCCATGCCGCTGACGCGGCATTATCTATACTTTGAGTCTGGCCAGAGGAAGTGTGTATGTGTGGACGTTTTTCCCGGTCGATGACTCGCGAAGATTACCTGTCACTGATTGCTGATGAAGCTGATCGGGATATTACTTATGACCCGTTACCAATCGGCCGCTACAACGTTGCCCCGGGTACAAGGGTATTACTGCTGAGCGAACGTGACGAAAAGCTGCACCTCGATCCTGTTCACTGGGGATATGCGCCATGTTTGTGGGATAAGGCACCACTGATAAGTTATTATAAATCAATAATATATATCCTTAGCGTGCGTTTTCGTTCCATTGGACCTCAAACCCCAAAAATGCCAGGATGGAAACGGCCGCATTGAGCAGAATGTTCAAATCGCTGTGGCTGCATGGCCAGGCTGTCTGTTTTGCTGATGGATGGTTTGAGTGGAAGAAGGAAGGCGAGAAGAAACAACCCTATTTTATAGGCACTGTTGCAAAGATTTTGCGATGGTAAA
>NZ_JAAVXA010000015.1:0-124101 GCF_012241585.1 Pantoea sp. LS15 | reverse complement strand
GTTTACGGGCCGTAAGTAATCCATAGATGCAAATGTCAGATTGCGATGCGCCTGGTAGGGCGCGGCTGGTAACAAAGCCTTACAGGCGCATATGAAAAACCTCCGGCTATGCCGGAGGATATTTATTTTATGACTCAGAGCGCGGTTGTAGCTGGTAAATCCAGGCCTTAACCTGTTGCTCGTCAGGTGTGGTCACCATGACCTCAACCCGATCATAACCGTCTTCAAATTCATCCAGCATTTGCCAGTGTGCGGCAAGGTTATCGGAAATAAACAGATAACCTTCTACGCGGGGGCCATCAGGGTGGAGGACGATCCCCGGAAAATCTGCCGCCGCTCCCCAGCCACGTTCATAGAACGTGCCGGTTACGAAACCGGCCAGCCATTCGCCGCCAATGTTTTCAAGGATATGCGCATTAGAGTGGCCCGGGCGCAGCGTGCCGTAGACAAACAGAGCGTTCATATTTCCCCTCACCAGCAAAGCAAAAAGCCTGCTTTAAAAGCAGGCTTTTTAAATTTGGCTCCTCTGACTGGACTCGAACCAGTGACATACGGATTAACAGTCCGCCGTTCTACCGACTGAACTACAGAGGAATCGTTGTGGAGGCTTATCTTAGCGGCGAAAAAAGTTTTGTCAAACCTGATCTTAGGGAAAATCGATCGATTGCTGATTCTGTCGTCAGTTTGTTGTAAATCCAAACATTTTTTAATTGAAAATACTTTGCAGGATTATCATTTCTCCCCCATCATTTGAAATGGAGTTTCAACTTTTCTCGCTAAGGTCCATTTTGAACGTCACTGCACCCCTGCGCCAGGTGATAACGCGCACACCATGGTACGCAAAACGTAAAAGTTATCGTGTTCTGTTCTGGCGTGAAATCACCCCTCTTGCGGTACCTATCTTTCTGGAAAATACCTGCGTTCTGCTAATGGGGGTACTGAGCACCTTCCTTGTGAGTTGGCTGGGGAAAGAAGCGATGGCAGGGGTCGGGCTGGCGGATAGCTTTAATATGGTGGTGATGTCATTCTTCGCCGCCATAGATCTCGGAACGACCGTGGTGGTTGCGTTTAGCCTGGGTAAGCTTGATCCCAAACGCGCCCGTGAGGCGGCACGCCAGTCGCTGATGATCATGACCATCTTTTCAATCATCCTTGCGGCAGTGATCCACTATTTTGGTAAAGAGATTATCGACTTTGTCGCGGGTGAGGCGACGGCAGAGGTTAAGGACCTGGCGCTGACCTATCTGGAAATGACGGTCTTAAGCTATCCGGCGGCAGCCATTGCGCTGATTGGCAGCGGTGCGCTGCGCGGGGCAGGCAACACCAAAATTCCGTTACTGATTAACGGCGGGATGAACATCCTGAATATCATCATCAGTAGCGTACTGATCTACGGTGTGTTCTCGTGGGATGGGCTGGGATTCGTCGGTGCCGGGCTGGGGTTAACCATTTCACGCTATATCGGTGCGGCGGCCATCCTTGGTGTGCTGATGACGGGGATTACCCCCTCGCTGCGGCTTACGCT
The DNA here is from genome assembly GCF_012241585.1 of Pantoea sp. LS15. NCBI lineage: Bacteria > Pseudomonadati > Pseudomonadota > Gammaproteobacteria > Enterobacterales > Erwiniaceae > Pantoea > Pantoea sp. LS15. The sequence goes on along the minus strand of NZ_JAAVXA010000015.1, from coordinate 122,576 downwards.
TAAAAGCTATTTCCGGCCCTTTAATTTCGCCATTATCTGGGAAGTGATGGGGATCGGTATTCCCGCCAGTATTGAATCGGTATTGTTTAACGGAGGCAAGCTGCTCACACAGATGTTTGTCGCCGGGATGGGGACCGACGTGATTGCCGGTAACTTTATCGCCTTCTCCATTGCTTCCTTGATTAACCTGCCAGGTAATGCGCTGGGTTCGGCATCGACCATCATCACCGGTAAACGGCTCGGTAAAGGGCAGATAGGGCAGGCGGAACGACAGCTGCGACACGTATTCTGGTTGTCGACCATTGGGTTAACGTTGATTGCCTGGGGAAGTGCGCCTTTTGCCGGGTTAATGGCCTCGTTCTATACCCACGAAGAGGATGTAAAAGAGGTTGTTAAGATCCTTATCTGGCTCAACGCTGCCTTTATGCCAATCTGGGCGGCTTCATGGGTACTGCCCGCCGGGCTGAAAGGGGCGCGTGATGCCCGCTTTGCCATGTGGGTGTCGATGCTCGGCATGTGGGGCTGTCGCGTTGTCGCGGGTTATACACTAGGGGTGATGCTTGGATGGGGTGTGGTTGGTGTCTGGCTGGGGATGTTCCTTGACTGGGCCGTGCGCGGGGCGTTGTTCTACTGGCGTATGGTGAGTGGGCGCTGGTTGTGGAAATACCCACGGAAGAATGCCTGATAAATGCGCGAAATGGAGAATAAATCGGCAAACAATCAGAAATATGCATTCTGCCTTTGACATCCCTGGGGAGCCTCGATAATATGCGCCCCGTTCACACGATTCCTCTGTAGTTCAGTCGGTAGAACGGCGGACTGTTAATCCGTATGTCACTGGTTCGAGTCCAGTCAGAGGAGCCAAATTTGAAAAGCCTGCTTTTAAAGCAGGCTTTTTGCTTTTCTGCGTCAGGTAAAATTGCCGGGTAAACGCTGCGTCACCCGGCATAAGACCATACTACCGGTTCACGCGAATCGGCGCCGTCGCCTCAACCAGCCATGGGCGTGCATCACTTTCCACCAGTGGTGAGAGGGTCTCGCGGACCTGCTGGTGATACTCATCCAGCCACTGTTTTTCCTGCTCGCTCAACAGATGCAACTCAACCTGGCTTAAGTCGATAGGGATCAGCGTCAGCGAAGAGAATTTGCAGAATCCTGGGCGGCTTTCAACAATCTCAACCTGGTTCTCAATACGAATACCGTGACTATCGCCCAGATAATACCCTGGCTCAATGGTCATGATATTGCCCGCCAGCAGCGGCCACGGGTTGACCTTTTTGGCGATGCGATGCGGATTCTCGTGGATCAACAACTGATGCCCCACGCCATGCCCCGTACCGTGATCGTAATCCAGCCCCATTTCCCATAGCGGGCGACGCGCGAAGGCATCCAGTTGATGCCCCTGCGTTCCGGATGGAAACTGCAGGGAAATTAGCGACAGGAAGCCTCTCAGCACGGCAGTGTAGTGCAGACGCTGCAACGGGGAGACCTTACCCCATGCCAGCGTGCGTGTGGCATCGGTGGTGCCGTTAACATACTGACCGCCGGAATCATTCAGGTAAAAATGGTCATGCCCGATGGGCTTGTTGCTGGCTTCGCTTGAATGATAATGGCACATCGCCGCATTGCTGGAGGAGGCGGAGATGGTCGCAAAACTTTGTTCAATAAAACCAGGCTGCTGCTTGCGGAATGCAAGTTGTTGTGCCTGAACTTCCAGCTCGGTCAGGGGGTGTCCCGCAGCCTCACGCTGCGGCACTTCACGGTTCAGCCAGGCCAGGAAGTTCACCCATGCGGCACCATCCTGGTGATGGCATTCGCGATAACCTGCCAGTTCTACCGGGTTTTTGGTGGCCTTCATCAGGGTAATGGGATCGGTTCGCCAGACAATTTCACCCTGTGGCTCAATGGCAAAGCGCAGGGCTACCGGCGCGGAATCGGCATCCATCATTACCCGTTTGCCTTCGGCGTTCTGCTGACAGCGCGCGATAAAGGCGTCCTGAGGTGCAAGGGTGAAAGCATTGCGCACCGCATCCGGAAGGGCGCTGAGCTTAGTGTTGTCAACAAACCACTCAACGTTCCCGTCACGGCCCAGAAGGGCAAAGGAGAGGGGAACCGGGCTGTATGGAATATCCGAACCGCGCACGTTTAGCAACCAGGCGATATTGTCCGGCAGGGTAACGGCCAGATAATCGGCATTGTTTGCTGTCAGCACAGCGGCGACACGCTGACGCTTGTCAGCACTGCTTTCGCCACTGATCTCAATCGGCATTTCACGGATAAGCCCTGCCGGAGCCGCAGGGCGATCGGTCCAGAGCACGTCGAACGGAGAGGCACTCAGAGGAACCAGCTTGCACGGTGTGGCAGAGAGTTGCTCAAACTCCGTATTGGTCATCAGCAGCGCTTCAAAGCCGATACGTGTACCCGCCTCAACGTTTGCAGATAACCATTCTGCCAGCGGCTCGTTGTGCAGATGATGGATCTCAACCTCCTCCGTATTCACCTGAACGCGGGCCTGAACCTGATAGCGGCCATCAACGAACAGCAACGCTTTGTTTTTCAGTACCAGGGCCAGACCAGCAGAACCGTCAAAGCCTGTCAGCCAGGCCAGCTTTTCGTCGTAAGGTGCGCAGTATTCGCTCTGCCAGGCATCCGCGCGCGGGACGATCATCCCGTCGAGATTGTTATCCTGAAGCCACTGACGCAGGGCTGCTAACGGTGATGTAGAGTACATTTTTTTTCCTTATTGTTATTAGCGGAATGGCGGCTCGTTGAAGGTACGTAGCTTGCGAGAATGAAGCTTGTCACCTTCGGCCCTCAGCAAATCAATGGCACGAATACCAATTTGCAGATGTTCGGATATTGCCCCTTCATAGAAACGGTTGGCCTGGCCAGGAAGTTTAATTTCTCCATGCAGGGGTTTATCAGAAACACACAGCAGGGTGCCGTAAGGGACGCGGAAGCGGTACCCCTGCGCGGCAATGGTGGCGCTCTCCATATCAATCGCCACTGCGCGGCTCAGGTTGAAGCGCAGCGCGGAGGCGGAGTAACGCAGCTCCCAGTTACGGTCATCCGTAGTGACGACCGTACCGGTGCGCAGGCGCTGTTTAACCTCTTCACCCGGCATGCCGCTGACTTCTTTGGTCGCGTCATACAGCGCGCGCTGTACTTCGGCGATGCTCGGGATAGGAATATCAGGTGGAAGAACGGCATCAAGTACATGGTCATCACGCAAATAGGCGTGAGCCAGCACATAATCGCCAATCAGCTGGCTTTCACGCAGCCCGCCGCAGTGTCCAATCATCAGCCAGACGTCAGGACGCAGCACCGCAAGATGATCGCAGATGGTTTTGGCATTAGACGGGCCAACGCCGATGTTAATCAACGTGATCCCCTGCCCGTCGGCAGTGATCAGGTGCCAGGCGGGCATCTGGTGTTTTTTCCACGCCAGGTCGGAGATGGCCTGCTCGGGTGCTTCGGTCTCTGCGGTGATCCAGATCCCACCCGCGCAGGATAGCGCGATGTAAGGACTCTCCGGGTCGAGGATCTGGCTGCAGCCCCAGCGTACAAACTCGTCGACATAGCGGGTGTAGTTGGTAAACAGCACAAATGGCTGGAAATGTTCAGCGGGTGTACCCGTGTAGTGGCGCAGGCGCGCCAGGGAGAAATCGACTCGGCGAGCATCAAAGTGCGACAGAGGAGAGTACTCCGCCGGGTGAAAGATGCCGTCAGCCGTCTCATCGCCAATCTGGGAAAGCTCTGTCGTCGGAAAATGGCGTGTCAGGCCTGCACTCATGGAGCGGTCAAGGGTTAATGCTGAACCGTCAATGACATAAGGATACGGGATTTCATGTTGCGATGGCTCAACGGCGATATGCGCGCCGTAATCCTGATAAAGCAGCGTGAGTTGCTCTTCAAGATAGGGGCGGAACAGTGCAGGGCGGGTGACGGTGGTGCTATAGCAGCCGGAGTGGGTAAAACGGGCGTAGGCGCGGGTTTTCGGGGTGTTACTGGCGCTACCGTCCCAGGTCACAGAGAGCGATGGATAAACAAAAAGGCCCTCGGTTCTGGCCTTTTCATCGGGAAGTTTCCCTGTTTCGATGTATTCGCTGATGGCGCTGCGCAGCGCATTGACGGACTGTTCATACAGTGCGTCGAGTTTTTCCAGCGCCTGAGCCGGGGTCAGGCTGGAGCCCTTATTATTCATCTCTGTCTCCTTGTTCCACAGGTGTGCGACTCTACCCGATAGTATGTCACACGCCTGTGAAACAAAAGTGAGATCAGCGGTGGCTCGTCTCTTTCATAAACAGCGCTGTGGCGGCTGACAGCAGGCAACCGGCCAGCAGATAAATCGCCACACTGTGCCAGTTTCCGCCGGAGAAGGTCACCAGAGCGGCGGCGATAAACGGCGTAAACCCGCCGCCGACCACGCTTGCCACCTGATACCCCACGCCTGCACCACTGTAGCGGTAGCTGGCGCCGAACAGTTCGGTAAACATCGGCTGCTGGACACAGACCACCATATCGTGAGCGATGTTCGCGAGCATGATGGCAAAGAAGACAATCCAGAAGATCGACTGAGCTTCCAGCGCCATAAAGAATGGCCAGGCGCTGAGGGTGCCAATCAGCGCCCCGGTGATATAAACGCGGCGGCGACCAAACCGGTCTGCCAGCCAGGCGAAGCAGGGGATCGTCAGGCAACTGATCCCACCGACCAACAGACCGATATTCAGGAACAATTCACGCGGCAGTCCGAGGTTCTGCGTCGAGTAGTTCAGTGCAAATGCGGTGACGATATACATCGTCAGCAATTCGCACAGGCGCAGGGCGATGATTTTCAGAAAAGCGCCAGGATGCTGAACCAGGGCTTCCATCACCGGCAACCGCTTTTTGACGGCAGGTTTTTCCCGCTGTTGCTGTTCGAATTCAGCGGACTCTTCCATCCCATTACGGATCCACAGGGCGGCAATTACCAGCACGATGCTGAAGATAAACGGAATGCGCCAGCCCCAGCTCAGGAACTGTTCGTCGGTGGTGAGCTGGCTGATTAAGGATACCAGCCCGGTAGAAAGCAGCAGACCCACGCCATACCCGACCTGTACACCACTGCTGTAAAACGCTTTCTTATTTTTCGGCGCACTCTCAACGGATAGCAGCGCCGCGCCACCCCATTCACCACCAACGGCAAATCCCTGAATGGCGCGTAGCGTCACCAGCAGTACCGGTGCCCACCAGCCAATAGTGGAAAACGAGGGGAGAATGCCAATCAGAGCGGTGGCGAGCCCCATCATCCAGACGGTGAGCATCAACATGCGCTTGCGCCCGAGACGGTCACCAAAATGGCCGAAAATCACACCGCCTAACGGTCGAAACAGAAAACCGACACCGAAGGTGGCGAACGCCGCGAGTGTACCCATTGCGGGGCTGATCTGCGGGAAGAATTCGCAGTTAAACACCAGTGCGGCGGTGATGCCGTAAAGCAGAAAATCATACCAGTCGACGACGGCGCCAGCGAAGCTACCCAAAGCGGCACGGCGGGCGCGGTTCAGCGAAGGGGTCTTCTCGTTGGGGCGATCGGAGATGAGGGTGGAGTCCATAGTTGTCCTGTCTGTACTGATTTTTAATTATTGGTATAAGAAAAGGTCACTCACATAGCAGCCGTCATATAAACGGAACCTATGAGACTACCGCTACAGGCAGCGCGAGGAAACTGATTTTATTTCGTGATGGGTAATGCAGTGCGGCTACGCTATGCTTAGCAAATAGCGGAACGACTGAGGAAGGGAATATGCGTCGTAGAAATATATTGGGCGGTTTTGCTGCATTGCTCATCAGCCAGAGTGTTCTGGCGGTGAGTTATCCTCTACCGCCAACAGGAAGCAGGCTGGTGGGCAGCACGCAGGTTATCACTGTACCGGACCATAATACGTTACCGCTTGAGGCGTTCGCCGCGCAGTACGGACTGGGGCTGAGTAATATGCTGGAGGCCAACCCTGGCGTGGATCCTTTTCTCCCCAAATCAGGTACGACATTAACGATCCCTCAGCAACTGATTTTGCCTGATACCGTCCGGGAAGGAATTGTGGTGAATGTGGCAGAAATGCGTCTCTATTACTATCCGCCGGGTGGCAACACCGTTGAAGTGCTGCCCATCGGCATCGGTCAGGCCGGGCGTGAAACACCGCGTAACTGGGTGACGGCCGTTGAGCGTAAGCAGGTGGGGCCGACATGGTCGCCTACGCCGAATACGCGCCGTGCTTATGCGGCAGAGGGTAAAACACTGCCAGCCTTTGTCCCAGCCGGCCCGGATAACCCAATGGGTCTGTATGCGATCTATATCGGCAGGCTGTATGCCATTCACGGCACAAATTCGAATTTCGGTATCGGGCTGCGGGTGAGCCAGGGCTGTATTCGTCTGCGTAATAACGACATCAAATATCTTTTCGATCATGTCCCTGTAGGGACCCGAGTACAGCTTATCGATCGGCCCGTTAAAGTCACCACGGAGCCAGACGGTAGCCGCTGGGTGGAAGTGCATGAACCATTATCACGTAACCGTGCGGAATTTGAATCGACCCGAAAAGTGCCCCTGCCAATTTCAGCCGCGCAGCGGACGCAGTTGATTAACGAGGGTGCGGGAGCCGAACTGGAACGGCGCTCGGGGATGCCGGTTAAGCTAGGGATGTGAAGCCCTTTTCGCCCCCGGCAATTTGACCAGACGCAGAAAAGCAAAAAGCCTGCTTTAAAAGCAGGCTTTTCAAATTTGGCTCCTCTGACTGGACTCGAACCAGTGACATACGGATTAACAGTCCGCCGTTCTACCGACTGAACTACAGAGGAATCGTGTGAACGGGGCGCATAGTATCGACGTCAGCCGTGCTTGTCAAAGGGTGGAACAACACCTTTTGATCGTTTGCCGACAAAATCGGCAAAGTGATGTTTTTGACAGCGGAATGCACCGTAATGGTGCGGTTATACCTCTAATGGGGCAGATCATAAACTGCTGTTTCAGTAATAAATGCCCCCTCCATGATTAGGTTTCCTTATTTTCAGCCGCTTAGCAACAAATCAGACCTCTTCGAAAAACTGGCATTCATATTGCAAAACCTGTTCAACAACGACAGCCGGTTACGGCACAGCATTTCGAACAGGGGGCAAAATGAACTTAAGACGACTGAAATACTTCGTAAAAATCGTCGATATCGGCAGCCTGACTCAAGCGGCGGAAGTGCTGCATATCGCGCAGCCTGCGCTGAGCCAGCAGGTGGCTACTCTGGAAGGCGAGATGGATCAACAGCTGTTGATTCGCACCAAACGCGGCGTTACGCCAACGGAAGCAGGTAAGATCCTTTATACCCATGCACGCACCATCCTCCGCCAGTGTGAACAGGCGCAGCTGGCGGTGAATAATGTCGGTCAGACTCTGAGCGGACATGTTTCCATCGGTTTAGCACCGGGAACGGCCGCATCGTCTATTACCATGCCGCTGCTGCAGGCCGTTCGCGCCGAGCTGCCGGAAGTGCTGGTATACCTGCACGAAAACAGCGGTTCAGTACTGAATGACAAACTGCTCAACGGCCAGCTGGATATGGCGGTGCTTTACGATAGATCTCCGGTCGCCGGGATCACCAGCCAGCCGCTGCTGAAAGAAGATCTTTACCTCGTGGGCACCCGCGACTGCCCAGGTCAGAGCGTAGACCTGACCGCCGTGGCTGAGATGAATCTCTATCTGCCGCGTGACTACAGTGCCGTGCGCGTCCGCGTGGATGAGGCATTCTCCCTACGCCGTCTGACGGCAAAAATCATTGGCGAAATCGACTCTATCTCCACGCTGACCGCAGCTATCGCTAGCGGAATGGGAGTGACGGTTCTGCCGGAATCCGCTGCACGCTCGCTGTGCAGTGCGGCAAATGGCTGGATGGCGCGCATCACAACGCCGTCTATGAGCTTACCTCTGTCGCTGAACATGTCCGCGCGTGGTTCGCTGTCGCCACAAGCGCAGGCGGTAAAAGAGATTTTGATGTCTCTGGTCAGCAAGCCTTCGCTTGAGAACCGAGAACTGCAGCTCGTGAGTTAATATTCCATAAAAGCATAAGATGCTGGTTTTTATTATTTGTTCTGCAGCTCAGCTGACTCTAACAATAGAGCAATGTCAGATGCGCCGGAGTGAATCGTGAATTTCCAGCAACTTAAAATTATCCGTGAGGCGGCCAGGCGGGACTTTAACCTGACCGAAGTCGCCAATATGCTTTATACCTCTCAGTCCGGTGTCAGCCGCCATATCCGCGAGCTGGAAGAGGAGCTGGGCATAGAGATTTTTATCCGTCGTGGTAAGCGACTGCTTGGCATGACGGAGCCTGGTAAGGCATTGCTCACCATCGCGGAGCGGATCCTCAACGAGGCCAGCAACGTTCGTCGACTGGCGGATCTCTTTACCAATGATGCCTCCGGCGTGCTTACCATCGCCACCACCCACACGCAGGCTCGCTACAGCCTGCCGCCGGTGATTAAAGCCTTCCGCGAACTTTTCCCTGATGTCCGTCTGGAGCTTATCCAGGGCACGCCGCAGGAAATTGAAGTGCTGCTGCAAAACGGCGGGGCGGATATCGGTATTGCCAGCGAGCGCCTGAGCAACGACCCGCTGCTGGTGGCGTTCCCCTGGTTCCGCTGGTACCACAGTTTATTACTTCCCGTTGATCATCCTTTGAATCAGGTATCCCCCCTGACGCTGGAAGCGATCGCTAAATGGCCACTGATTACTTACCGCCAGGGCATTACCGGGCGCTCGCGCATTGATGAAGCCTTCAACCGCAAAGGGTTAACGTCGGACGTGGTGCTGAGCGCGCAGGATTCTGATGTGATCAAAACCTACGTCGAACTGGGTCTGGGTATCGGTCTGGTGGCGGAACAGTCCAGTGGAGAACGTGAAGACGGGAACCTGGTGCGGCTTGATACACGTCATCTGTTTGACGCCAATACCGTATGGCTCGGCCTGAAGCGTGGACAGCTACAGCGCAACTATGTGTGGCGCTTTATCGAACTCTGCAACGCCGGTCTGTCCGTTGATGAGATTAAACGCCAGGTGATGGAGCCGGAAGAAGTGGCGATTGATTATCAGATCTAGGCTCTGGTTTGCCCGGTAGGTACTGTGCTTACCGGGCCCGTCATTTAGTTGAAAGGATATTTTTTAAAGACTGCCTGTGATTCGAATGATTCAGCAATCGCCTGAATCTCTCTAAAATCCGCTGCGTTAACGACCTGGGGGATCATCGACTGAATAAACGTCCAGACCACGGTACTGGTGACGGCAACTTGATCGGGAACTGCGGTGGCAGGACGCGCCTCCAGCAAGGCATTCCATTCTTTGCAGGCTGCCAGCAGCTGGATTGTAATACGTTCACCCCATGAGCTGTACTGCTTGTCCGCCGGTCGCAGGTTATGTTCATACACATTTTGCACGGCTTTCTCACAGGCGGCGAGGATAAAGCCCAGCGTCTGGAGATCGTTTGCGAGCGCATCCGGTACTGCAGGCAGAAGCCTCCGTTCGGGAGCGGCTTGCGCCTCAAAATAATTCAGTATCAGCGACGAGTCCATCAGACGTATTCCGCTATCCAGAATCAGCGTCGGCGCTTTTACTGCGGGGTTGATGCGGGAGAATGCTTCGAAGGTGCTGAAGACTGACAGCGGCTGACTTTCAAACTCAACGCCATAAAGCTCAAGGGAGATCGCCACGCGCCGTACATAAGGCGAATCCATCATACCAACAAGCTTAATCATAATTCCCGTTTTCCTGTCTCTGTGGAATAACATGTCATTGAAAAGGATGAACAGACATTACAATACAATCCGCATGGCGAATATCTTCAGTATCTTACCGCAAAGGTTAGTTTTACTGACATGTGGGCAAATTACCGTGATAAATCCAGTGCAGATAAGGGAGTGCTTTCATGTCGGATTTTCCACCCATTGCCAGTTTGCGAAGCTTTGAAGCTGTCGCGCGTCTTGGCAGCGTGACGCTGGCGGCGAAAGAGCTTCACGTTACCCACTCTGCCATCAGCCAGCAGATCAAAGTGCTGGAGGACATGGTGGGTGTAAAGCTCTTTATCCGGCACGGGCGAGGGGTGCAGATTAATGAAGAAGGGCGACTATATGCCTTACAGGTACGCGAGGCTTTGAACCATATTGCGGATGCCACCCGGCTCGTGCAGGTGAAGCCGACAAAACGGGAGCTGACGCTGTCGATGGTGCCATCTTTTGGATGCCATTGGTTATTGCCGCGTCTGGAACGCTTTCGGGCGAAATATCCCCTTATCACTCTTCGGATCCAGGCCAGCCTGACGGTAACCAGTCTGCAGCAGGAAGGGATAGATATCGCGATACGAATGGGTAGGGGAAACTGGGAAGGGAGTGAAAGCCGTTATCTTTTTTCCGATGAACTGATTGTGGTGGCCGCACCCGGTTATAACGGCGGTGTGCTGCCCGCTACGCCAGTTGAGATTGCAAAAAGTCAGATTATTTTTTCTATGGAGTCGTGGAAAGCGTGGTGCGTAAATGCAGGGCTTGAGCAAGAGATCGTGCCTGGCGGTTTATGTATTAACGACTCCAATTTAATTATCGAAACCGTTCGGCTCGGTAAAGGTATCGCGCTGGAGCGCCGTTCTCTGGTTCAGGATGCCATCACCCGGGGCGAACTGGTCCAGCTTACCCCTTTCACCGCGCCGTATCCCTGGCCTTACTGGCTGGTGACATCGCAGTTAACGGAGGCGAAACCGGAGGTGGCTCTCTTTGTCGAGTGGCTGGATGAGGAAGTGGCGGCCTGGCGGCAGTTGTCCGGGGTCGCGGAAAGTAACGGTAAGTAGAAAAGCAAAAAGCCTGCTTAGTTTCCTGAGCAGGCTTCTTAAATTTGGCTCCTCTGACTGGACTCGAACCAGTGACATACGGATTAACAGTCCGCCGTTCTACCGACTGAACTACAGAGGAATCGTTTGAACGAGGCGCATAGTAGCGACCTCAGTACGCCTTGTCAAAGGGGGAAAACAACCTTTTTGTTCGTTTGCCGACAATTTCAGCAAATCGCTGATTTTATAGTAAATTTGCTTCGAAATTACACAGCAAAATGCGCCGCCCGCAGGCGGCGCACAAGATTAGAACAGTACGGAGTAGTTCAGACCAAACGTACGACCACGGCCTTTATAGGTATAGAGCCCCGGTGCACCGTAGGTTGGGCTATACAGCCCCGGTGCGCGCTGGCCCCAGGCGGTGGTGTAGTCTTCGTCCAGTACGTTTTCTACGCTGAAGCTGACTTTACCCACCGGCAGGGCGTAGCTGCCCAGGAAGTCGACCGTGTTGTAGCCATCGATCTTCTTACCGTCGGCATCTGAAACGTCAAAGGTCTGCGTGCTCTGTACACGCAAGGTCCAGTCGCCCGGCGCCCAGTTGACCCATGCGCTGGCTTTTGACGGGCTGGCGCTGTCAACTGTCAGCTTCTCCCATTTACCGTTTTCACGGGTTTCAGACTTAATGGCGTTGAAGTTCGCGCCGGTGCTCCAGTCACTGTCGGTGAAGAAATAATCCACCTGACCTTCCACCCCGTAGATACGACGTTTGTCGTCTTCCAGGTTGATGGTCATATCGGTTTTGTTGATGGTGATGGTTTTATCCGAGAGCGAGTAATACGCCGCAACCTGCGTGCGCAGGTTATCGCCGGTGTAGCGCCAGCCCAGTTCGTAAGCGTTGACCTTAATGCCATCCAGCGTCGAGTCGTTAACGTTCACACTGTTCAACAGACGATAGTGTCCGTCGACGAGCTGATAGGTACCGGAACCGTAGTACTTCGCCAGGTCAGGAATTTCAAAGCCTTGCGAGAAGTTAAACCACAGTTGCTGCTGTTCGGTCAGGCGACCGAGGATCCCGGCGTTAAACAGGAAGTTGTTGTAATCGGTCTTCCCGCCCGGCACCGCGTCTGCCGAAGTGGCTTTCCCGGTGGCGATAGCCTGCTGCTGCGCGTAGCCAACAAAGTCATCCACCTTGTTTTCGGTGTACTGGTAACGCACACCGCCGCTCAGGGTGATGGCGTCAATGTCATAGCTCGCCTGCAGGAACGGGGCAAGGTTGGTAATGCTGTAACCCGGATAACGTCCCACGTTGTAAGCATTGTCCAGTTTCATACCGCCGCTCGCCGCCGCTTTACTCAGGTCGAAGAACTGCTGGTTGGCGTCGAAGGTTTCATGGTCGGCATCCACACCCCAGGTCAGGGTTAAATCATCCACTGGCTTGCTGTTCAGCGTCAGCTTACCGCCGTAAAAATCGGTTTTCTGCTGAGATGCGCCAATACTGGTCACCACACCTTTGCTCAGGGTCGGGAATGGGTAGTAGGTCAGACTCTCGTCACGATAGTAAATCTGCGCGACCAGATCCTGTCCCCAGAAGTCGGTATTAGAGTACTGCAGGTTGATCAGATGACGTTCGGTACCAGGAATACGGTCAGAATCCAGATTGTTTTTGTTATACGCTGTGGCATCTCCTGTTACCGCCGAGAAGTTCTTCCCGAGATACAGCCCATGCTTACCGTCGGACTCACTCTTGTAATACTGCGTCGTCAGCTGCAATTGCTGGTGGTCGTCAATATTGATGGTGCCTGTGCCCATCACATCAATACGGTCTGAATACTGTAAGCCGGTCTGGGTGTTATCAATAATCACCTCGTCGCCGTTGCCGTCATACCAGCCGCCGTAACGCTGATAAGAAACGGACAGACGACCGGAGGCTTTATCATTGCCGCCACTGACGGCTGCCGACACGTTCTCATCGTGGTCGTTATGGCTGTTAAAGCCACTTTTTGTTCCAGTCTGGAACTCAACTTCGGTATCTGGCTGGCCTTTTTTGGTGACGATGTTCACCAGACCGCCGGTACTGCCACCGCCATAGAGCGATGTGGCACCGGAGATCACTTCAATACGGTCGATGTTAAACGGATCGATGGAGTCCAGTTGTCGGCTGTCACTACGGGATGAGTTCAGGCGCACACCGTCGACCATAACCATCATCGAACGGCCACGCAGGTTCATGCCGTAGTTGGTGCGACCCTGGCTGCTGACGTCCATACCCGGGATCAGCTGCGCCAGCACGTCTTTAATCTCTTTTCCACCCTGAACCTGCTGCTCAATTTCGGCCCGTTCGATAACCCAGGTGGTCTGCGCCATCTCCGCCACGCTGCGATGCGCGCGGCTGGCGGAGACAACGATATTTTCTTCCTTTTGTTCTTCCGCCCACGCAGAGGTAGAAAGCATTGCAAGCAAACAAGGATTTAAAACCCAAAGATGAGAACGTTTCATTGTTATGTTGATCCTGATTGTGTGTGTCAGTACTCGGTGGTATTCGCTAAAGATTTAAAAACCTGGCTGTTTTCCGGGCTGGTAGTGGTACGCCAGTGGATCACGCCAGGGGAGGTAGCCAACTCAAACGGCTCGTCAGCATGCGCGCGATTCAAAATTCGTGCGGCACGCCAGGCCATCAGGCTGAGCTGGGGTTCAGCAATGCCGAGACGGTGCATCCCGGCATTCACGGCAAACAGGCGGTTGCTCTGTGGGCCGTCCCATTCGAGGGTGAAATCGTTGTTAATGCAGAAGGCTTCGTCCGTATCCAGATGGAGGCGGTGAGACAGCGGGGCGAGGAACGCTGGCTGCACGCTGCGGTAACCGGTGGCGAAGATCACCACATCGGTCTCCAGCTGTTCGTGGCCACCGTCGAGATGATGCTGTATTGCCAGGCGCTGTCCGTTTTGCAGCCTCGTAAGCGCAGTCACCGAGCGGGACGGCAAAAGGTGCGCCCAGGGTTTTTCACGCAGCACTTCGAAGCGGTGGTACATGGCGCGATAAATCGCCAGCAGGGACTCGGTGGTGATACCGTCGGAGGTCATCTTCTGCTCGTGCAGCATCTGGCGACGCGCCTCTTCACCAAGCGTGGAGAAGCTGTCCACGTACTCCGGCGTGAAGTACTCGTTGGCAAAAGCAGCCTCATCCAGCGCGTTGTAGTTATTGCGCCGCGATACCCAGTTCAGGCTCAGCGGCTGGCCCCACTCGCCACGGAAAATATTCAAAAACAAGTCGGCACCGCTTTGACCGCCACCGACAACAGTGACGCGCTTGCCCGCGAGATCCGGCGTGCGCAGCATCATCTCGCTGGCGTGGAAGCAGGTATCGTCCTGAGTTGTGACGCAGTCAGGCAGATTGATCTGTTTGCCAATCCCCACGCAGACATGGCGTGCCAGGAAGCGGTCACGTTGAGTTACCACCTCAAACAGGTCGTTTTTCTCATCAAAACTCACCTGCTGTACCTGCTGGCTGAATGACAGGTTGGTGAGGTTTTCCGCCGCCCAGCACAGGTAATCGGCAAATTCCTCGCGAGAAACGGTACGCTGCTCGGTGGTCAGAAAGCGGTAGAATTTTTTACGCTGTACCAGGTAGTTGAGAAAACTATGTCGGTTGGTAGGCTCGACGGCACTGACCAGATCCTTGAGGAAGCTGGTTTGCATATGGCAGTCCGGCACCATCATGCCAGGGTGCCAGGAAAAATGCGGCTTGCGCTCAAGAAACAGTGAACTAAAACCGTCCAGCCCTTCCGCCAGGGCGGCGATGCTGAGGTTAAACGGGCCAATACCAATGCCGATGAAATCATAGGTTTTCATTGTGCTGACTCCCGGGAGGCCAGAAAAAGAGGGTTATCAAGGTCGGTGATATAGTTCGGCAGCATGCGGCTGCCACCGTCGTGTTCGGAGAAGGTCAGTTTGACCGGGTTGAGGATCACGCGAATAATTTGCGGTTTGAACAGGTCGAACTTCGCGAATCGCTCTGCAAGATCCGGGTGAGCCGCCATATACTGGCGCAGCACTCCGGCCAGGATCTGATAGAAACGCGTTTCACTGACGCCGCTTTGCTGGGTGAGACGCGAGATAAAACGCAGCACCGTGACAAAGTTGCCGGTTTGCAGGTCATGGATGATGTAATCCGCGCTCAGGCGTGCCGTGACGGCCTTCACCTGCTCCGGCAGGCTTTGTGCCTGCGGGAAGTCTTCATCTACCAGACGCATGTCGCCCTGGAAATCTTTCAGCAGGATGCGCTGCGGAATAGAGTCTTTCATCACCAGCGTCACGTTCTGGCCGTGGGCGATAAGCGCCACGCCATAGCGGCAGAGCAGGTGGTAGAAAGGGATCACCGTCGCTTCAAACAGTTTTTCCAGCCATGCTTCAGCCGTTAAACCGGAATGGTTGATCCACGCGTCGATCAACGGACGCCCGGCGTTATCGGTTTCCATCATCGCCGCCATCAGCACCGCCTGTTCACCGTCCTGCAGATAACATGACGGGTTTTCGCGCCAGATCACCCCCAGCATCTCCTGGTAACGATAGGGTGCTTTCGGTAACGCGGCGTAACCAGTATGCGACAGATACCCGGCAGCGGGTTCGCCAAGCACCTGCGCGCCTGAGCGGATAAACGTGGCATCGGTGGCGAACTGCTGCTGCAGCCAACGCGAAGCCAGCGGCCCGGCGGCAATGTACTTGCCCGGAATGCCGCGATAGCAGGAGGTGTTGTAGATGGTCAGTGGCAGCTTGATGTCATACGGCGCACGACGGCTAGCGTTGGTCAGCGTGCGCAGGGATTGTTGGGCCAGATACTCATCGCCAAATTCCCCCAGTTCCACCATCTCACCACGCGCGAGCTGCGCCAGGAAATGAATGGCAATTTTTTGTTGCCACTGCCACGGGTGCAGCGGCACGGGTAGCCAGCTATCGTCGAGATCCAGCGTCTGCCAGCGAGCGTCAAACCGCGTGCGCTCGGCATTGTCCATGGTGCTGGCCAGCAGGGTGTTGATATCGCAATCGACATCGCTGCTCCAGACCAGATGCTCACGTTGAACTGCAACCCAGTGCAGGCGAAAACGCCCGCGGTATTCCGGGGCGTACTGGCGCAGCGCATCCAGGCCCCAGCCACGGCGTCCTTTGTTAAAAATAAACTTAGGATGGCCGCTCATCAGACACTGGAGTTCGTCAGGATCGAGATGAATAAGCGCGTCGGCATCCAGCGTTTCACGCGCCTGTAAAAGCTGGATATCGCCTCTCAGCGTGGCATAGAGATCTTCCAGATGCTCCGCCGTTTGCGCGTCGCTCATCTCCAGCACCGTCGCCAGCTGCAGCAGCGCGCTTTCTGCTTCGACGGCTTCGCCGCTGGCGGTGGTCAGGCTGTCCGGGTCGATATGCAGCCAACCCCAGATCCCGCGCGTGGCGCGAAACTGCCAGGACTCGCTGCCCATGGTGATGCGCCAGCCGTCCGACGAAACCGACTCAGCGCGCAGGGTGCGTTCGTATTCCAGCTCGGCGAGGATCTTCGCCACCATCTCGCGGTTCACTTTCTGCCAGAGCACGTTCACAGTTCCACCTCGCTGAAGAAGTGGTGACGCTGGTTCATGATGAGGCGCGAGCGCTTGTGCGGGAAATCGAACTCTTTCACGGTATCAAAACCAGCAGACGCCAGATGGCGGAACAGACGCTGGTTGTCGAAGCGCGGCTCCGCGACAATGCGCGTGGTGCGCGGTTCATCAAGATACAGATAGTGGCTAACACCGCGCAGCCAGCTACGGATGTATTGCGCGCCACGCCAGTTCTCTTCTCCGACCAGCATATGCAGCCCACGGTCAAATGGCTGCCAGCGGTAGTGGCGGCCAATACGGTCTTCTGGTGCCCAGTAGAGTTCAAAATAGCCGAACGGCTGGTCGTCGAAACAACCGATAACCGGGTAGCAATATGTCGAGTCGAGCTGACGACGCAGGTAGTTTTCCTGCTCGGACTGCGGGCCGGCCATCTCCCAGAAAGCGTTGACGCGCGGATTATTCATCCAGCGGGTGAAACGCTCGCCGTCCAGCGCCACATCGGCCACGCGGAAGCTGAGGGTGCGCTTGATTTGTGGGTCATAACGGCGGTATACCTCGCCCTGCGGGTGATGAGGGCGCAGCGGGAAATACAGCTGACGGCTCTCATCAAACTGCATACCACCGCTGGCCAGGGGGCGTTCGCCTTTCAGCCACAGCGGCAACTGCCAGAAGGTTTCGCGTGACAGATAGTCCCCGTGGGCCAGGCTAAAAAGCGCCTGCGCCTGAGGTTCATCCTGCCAGGTCGCCCAGGGCAGGGTAATGCCAGTCAGCGCGGGCGCGGCAACAAACAGCTGATCGAGTGCTTCAACCAGCCAGCCGTCCGGGATATCGCGCAAGCGCTCCAGCACCGCGCTGCCGTCGAGACCCAGCGTCAGCGGCATGGACATGTCCGTTATGGTGCAACGAAAACCGTAACCGGAATGAACGATGTTCGCGTTAGCCATCACACCTTCTCCTTGTAAAACGGGTTGCTAAAATCGAAATAGATCACTGCCGGGTCGGCAATCGTGTTTTCGTTGCGATCGTGCAGATAGCAGAAAAAGTTGCCTTTGCAGTTCCAGGTTGGGCTGTCGAGCACGTAGTCAAGACAGCGGGTCTGCTTCGCCGTCGTGCGCAGGCTGGCCAGCGCATCACGCACGCGAGACATCAGGTTTTCTTCGCTGTCGAAACCGGCGGCGGCGAGAGCTGCGGTGACGGCAAGGGTAGAGTTCAGCAGCAGGTAGTAAGGGAAGTAGCGCAGTAACTGGCTCTCACCGAAGCGGTTTTCCACGTCAGTTTCGCCCGCCTCTTTCAGCCATGCGTCGGCTCCTTCGGTCCAGGCGCTGCCCTGGCAGTCGCGGTAAATAAGCCCGACCGGGAAGTCCTGCTGCATCTCCACGAGAATGTTTTGCTGATGCGCCAGCAGGACCAGACCGTAATCGGCTTCGGCGCTGAACAGCGGAAGGAGAACGCGGTCGCAATAGGCGTCCAGCCAGCAGCGTGCGGCCCGGGCGAGCGGTAAATCCAGACGCTCACTCAGACGGCGTACAGCCGCAGCCAGCAGGCTATCACCGCCGTCCGGGGCGGCCTGCGTCAGGCTCACCAGCACATTGGTTTGCGTATCCGGAGTATCAAACAGCAGATTGACGCGCAGGGCCATCAGGCTCTCTTCCTGAATCACGCCGCTTTCGTCGCGCAGTCCCGCCCAGCCATCTTCCTGCATCACGCGCATGGTCGGGTAACGCACCTGTAGATCTTGCCAGCGTTCGGTTTTAGCCAGACGAGCCAGACGCATACCACGCTTAACTTCTTTCACCGACAGCGTGCGCACGGAGTTGGTCAGGCGCACGCTGAGGGAAAACTTAATCATGTCGCTGTTGGTTTCGCTGTACAGCGAGCGTGAAGAGCTGGTTGGCAGCCACTGCGCGCCCGCTTCACCCAGGTCCTGCAGCGAACCGTTGGTCACCAGTCGCTGGCACCATTCCTGACCGAGCAGGTACTCCGCCTGCCACGGATGCATCGGCAGCAGCCAGCGGGTGTCGGTGAAGTGACCGAGAAGTTCAGGGGCGCTCTGGGCTGCGAAGCGCAGTAAACGTTCGCGCAGGGAAACATTCAGGCTGTCACCAGCAATAAGTGTGCTCTCAACTGCAAACCAGCGCAGCGGGAAGCGAGAAGCGAAATCGGGCAAATAGCGGCGCGCCTCGGTTTCGTTAAACGGCTCGTGCGACTTTGGCGCAGGGTGGAATGCATGGCCAACCAGCAGCGCCTGTTCTGCTTCGGCAAAGGTTAACGGTTTATCGCGCAGGGTTGCCCAGTTGTGGCGCAAATCAATCGCCTGCCAGGTGTGCGCATGACTTTCAAGGGCACGTTGTTTAAAACGCGCCAGCGTATCGGCATCCAGCGAACCTTTTACTGACGGTTTTTCAAGAATTAAATCAACCAGTTGATGAAATGTGACGGCGTCACTACTGTCATTGTCACTCTGGATAAGCATTGCCGGGAAACAGTACTGATGATGCTGGGTCGGGGAGAAATACCGTACCGGAACCCGAAGCGCCTGGGCCGGAGAAAGCGGAATATGAATGTGCGATAACTCATCCGCAGCGGTTGCGGAGTGATAGTGCCAGTCCTTCGTTTCACGCAACAGGGCGTTTAAAAAACACTGGGCCGCAACGTCTGTACCGGCGGAGCGGGGCAGAGTACGCATAGATGAACCTCATTCCATGACTGATAATAATTCTCGTTATGATATTCATTCTGTTTACAGTCGCAACTATTTTTGCAATATTTGTTTTCATAAATTTCATGATTTCCACACACTTATTGACACTATGTTCACATTCTCATGCGCGCTTACTCTGAAACCTTGACGGAAAACGTCACCCCAAAAGCCAACTGGCCCCTGGCGTTATGTGCAGGTTTATTAGGGATTGGGCAAAACGGTTTGCTGGTCATGCTTCCGCAACTGGTCACTCAGACCGGGCTTTCGCTTTCGGTCTGGGCAGGGCTGCTGATGTTTGGATCCATGCTCTTTTTACCCGCATCGCCCTGGTGGGGACGCCAGAGCGAGCGACATGGCTGTAAGGTCGTGATGCTGGCCTCGCTGAGTGGCTATCTGGTCAGTTTCGGAGTGATGGCGCTGGTGGTTTGGGCGATGGCGGCCGGAATGTTGGATTATTTCTGGGGCCTGACCGGGTTGGTTCTCTCGCGCACGCTGTATGGTCTGACGGTCTCAGGTCTGGTTCCCGCTGCCCAGACATGGGCTATCCAGCGCGCGGGGCTGGAGAAAAGAATGGCCGCGCTGGCGACGATAAGCTCCGGTCTGAGTTGCGGTCGTTTGCTCGGGCCACCGCTGGCGGCGCTGATGCTCAGCGTCAATCCGGTAGCACCGCTCTGGCTTATGGCGATTGCGCCTTTCATCGCTTTTCTGCTGGTGCTTCGCGAAGTGGCGGACCCACCGTTACCGCCAGTGGCGCATCAGTCGACCCGTTTGCGGGCTTCAATGCTGCCGTTCCTGCTGCTGGCACTGCTGCTGGCAGCCCTGGTGAGCCTGATGCAACTTGGCCTGTCACCGCATCTTAGTCCGTTACTGGAGGGTAACGCCCGGGACATTAGCCATCATGTTGCTCTTCTGTTAAGCCTTGCTGCTCTGGCAACACTTGCCGCGCAGTTTCTGGTGGTCCGCCCGCAATATTTCAGCCCGGTAACATTGCTCTGCGTGGCAGCGGTATTGATGGTAGTGGGTCTTGGGTTGATGTCTTTCGCCGGTCTGGCGCTTTTCTATGTGGGGATTGTTATTACGTCACTCGGGGCCGCTATGGCAACACCAGGATATCAGCTACTGCTGAACGATCGGCTGACTACGGGGAAAGGGGCGGGGGTGATCGCCACCAGCCACACATTAGGCTACGGCGTTAGCGCGCTGCTGGTACCTGTCGTGACACGCTTCTACGGTGAGCAGTTTTTAACGATGGCTGCATGGGGCATGGCATTACTGTTTTTAGTGCTCAGCGTAGGGGTTCGGTCAACTGAGCGTCCCCTTGCTGAAAAAAATTAATGGACCTGGCGGGGAGAATGACCGCCAGAATCCTCATTCTGCCGTAAACGTTGTAGGGGATCTTGCTGGTAAAACTGGCAAAAACGCTGCCACAGCGCCGGGAAACGGGGGGCGAAGAGCTCTGGTGCGCTGAAAAAGTATTCAGAGAGTACCGCAAAGCACTCTGCGGGATCGGTCGCCGCGTAGGCATCAATGCTGGCTGCGCTTTCGCCCACCAGGTCGATTTCATCCTGGATGTTATCCATCGCGGCATGCAGGTCGTGCTCCCATCCCGCAACCTCACGAAGTGGGATCAGCGGTACACCACTGGCGCGATCGCCATTGCGGGTATCCAGCTTATGCGCCACCTCGTGAACGATCAGATTAAAGCCTGATGCATCGAATGAATCCTGAATATCGAGCCAGTTCAGGATAATTGGCCCTTGCTGCCAGCTTTGACCGGACTGAACCACCCGCTGGTTGTGCACCAGACCGATATCGTCCTGCCACTCATCGTCAACGACAAACGGCGCGGGATAGATAAGCACTTCGTGGAAACCGTCCAGCCACTCGATACCCAGTTCGAGCACCGGCAGGCAGAACAGCAGGGCGATACGTGCACTTTTATGGGCATCCAGCTCAAACCCCTGCAGCGGGACCAGCCGCTTTTGCTGCAAAAAGCGATCCGCCAGTTGAATCAGCTTTGACTGTTCATCCGGCTGGAGGTTGGCCAGCACGGGGATCGCCAGCGCGTCATCCCACGGCAGCGCCATATGTTGACCAGCGTCATTTGATTTCCAGGGCCACTTAATCATCGCTTTGCTCGCAAACTCGTCACGTGAACAAAATTGAAAGGTCAGGTTAGGTTAACATGCCAAAGAACCCGGCATGAAGGCAACTACAAAACGTAGAGATGTCGGAATGGCAGGAGAGACCAGCCTCTCCGCCATTATTCAATCACTTATCTCGTTTCCTTTCAGTGACAAAACTCCCATTGAGAAAATCAGGCGAGAAAAGTCAGTTGCCCGGCGATTATTTATTGTTATCAAAAGTGAAAACATTCTGTTCTCCATTGACATAAGTCACCTGCAGCCAGGTGTTATGCGCATCATTTGCCGGCTGGAGATCGCTGATTTGAGACCGGCCGCCAAGCGATATCTTTTTTACATACGGTTCGGCAAGGTTTTTGTTTATTGCAATCCACGAACCGGCGCGACAGGCTTCAGCGGAGTTATCACACAGGAAGACATAGTAGGAACTCTCATACATCATGCTGTACTGGCTGAGTTTTTCTCCACCTTTGATGAAGACCTTTTTGCCACTGTTCCCACAATTTTCGCAGAGCATACGATCATCCGGCGTTCCGGAAAGCGTCACTTTATAAGGAAGCGGCGTACGTTGCGGGGTGAAAAGATGACTACTTTTTGCCACTGGTGTGTGCTCAGACGTGCTACAGGCTGATAGCAGGAGGGTTAGCATAAGAACCGGGAAAACAGCCAGGTATGATGTTTTGTTCGGGGTCACTTGCTGCTCCTGTTATAAAAATAAATTCATTATCATTCCATCAATACGCTTATAGCGTAGAGCGTTAGCTGATATTTATCGACGTTTAATATTCCCAAACGCGTCGTTCAGCGGCACCTTTCCCTGCGTTGATCTCTGCTATTATGAATGTCCGAGTTTCCAGAAAGCGCTAGGGATTGCCAGAAAATATGCCCGTCAATTTCGACCTCAACGATCTTTATGCCTTCAGAGCTCTGGTGGAGTACGGTAACTTCCGTATCGCCGCGGAGTCTATCTGCATCTCTCAGTCCGCCTTAAGCCGCCGCATTGAAAAGCTGGAGACGGCCGTCGGGGCGAAACTGTTCGACAGAACTACCCGGCGCGTAACATTGACGCTCTTCGGGCAAACCTTTGCCGACCGCTGTGGGCTGCTTCTGGAAAACGTGGAGTCTATGCTGGCGGATATCGACAAGGTGAGCGAGGAGCGCACCGGGCTTATCACCGTCGCCACGGTACCTTCGGCGGCCTGCCATTTTATGCCGGAGGTGATCCGCCAGTTCCACAGTCGCTACCCACGCGTGCGCATTAAACTCATCGACAGCAGCGCGGGTAATGTCATTGACGCGGTGGCCAGCGGCCAGGCAGATTTTGGCATCTGTTTTGCGAGAAGCCTTCAGCCGGATATCACCTTTATTCCGCTGGTGGAGGATGTGTATGTCGCCGCGTGTCGTCGTGATCATCCACTGGCGGGTCGCAAGAGTCTGACCTGGCAGGCGTTTTATCAGCAGGATTACATCAGCCTGGATATTACGTCGGGGAACCGGAATCTGCTCGATCAAATGCTTGGCCATATTAAGCCGGAACGACCCGGCATTTGCGAGACGCGCCACGTCACCACGATGTTGGGAATGGTTGAGGCGGGGATAGGCATTGCTGCCGTCCCCGCCATGTCGATGCCATACTCTGAACATTCCTTTCTGACGCATATCCCGCTGATCGAGCCCGAAGTCAAACGTACTGTCGGGCTGATCCGCCGCAGCGGGCGTATTCAGTCGTGGATTGCCGCTGAGCTCGAAACGCTCATTACCGCACGTTACCGTGCGGCGTAGTGACAGGGATCATCCCGGTGGCGGTGATGGTCTCCTGCGCGTTTGCTGAAGAGAGGTAATCCAGCAGGGCTTTACCCTCGGAAGGATGTTCCGCGTGAGCGGTGACGGCCCCGGCAAAACGGGTGATGTATTGCAGGTTATCCGGCAGCTTGCCGACAAAAGTCACGCCGGGCACAGGTAACAGTTCGCTGACTTGCTGGAACCCGATGCTGTATTTCCCTTTCGCCACTTCAGAGGCGACCGGGATCCGCTCCACCTTGTGCGCTTTTCCCTCTACCTGCGCTTCAATCCCCAGCTTTTTGAACAACTCGGTTTGCACATACCGGCCGCTGGCGCTGTCGGAGTAGGCGATGGCGCTGGCCTTAAGCAAGGTCTGTTTTAGTGCGCTATCCGTGGTGATATCCGGCACCGGTGAGCCGGTTTTAACCACCACGCCGATAGGCGAATCCGCCAGCTCAACGCGCGAATCCTCTTTGACCATCCGGTCCTTCGTCAGATGCGTCAGCGCATCCCCGACCATAATCACCACGTCCGCTTTTTCACCGCGAGCCAATCGGTTGGGGATCGCCTGCGGCGTCTGTCCCATTGACGGCCCCGGGATCAGCACAATGTGGTTACCCGTCCGGGCTTCATATTGGGGGGCAAGTTTTTCCAGCGCGGCTTTGAAACCGCCTGAGATCATAACCGTTACTTCCTGGGCCAGCGCGCCTGCGCTGGTCGCCATCAATATCAGTCCGGTTAGTCCTGAACGTACAAATGTGTGCATATCATCCTCTCTGAACTTGCAGGCTCATCGCGCTGCGACGATAAAGATAAAGTGTTGCCAGCAACGCACAGACCGCCGCGAAGCTCATCCAGTAGCCCGGGGAGGCTTTATCACCGGTGTACTCAATCAGGGCCGTTGAAATGACTGGCGTAAACCCGCCGAAGATCGCGGTGGCAAGGCTATACGCCAGTGAGAAACCGGCAACACGCACTTCAACTGGCATGATCTCCGTCAGGGCCGGGATCATCGCACCGTTATAGAGGCCATAGAGGAAAGAGAGCCACAGCAGTACGCTCAGCATCATGGAGAAGCTGGGGGCGTTAGCCAGCAGCGTCAGGGCCGGATAGCTGGTCGCCAGCGCCAGCAGCGTCATGGCAATCAACACCGGTTTACGACCGAAGCGGTCCGACAGGGCTCCGCCCACCGGCAGCCAGATAAAGTTGGAAATCGCCACCAGCAGCGTCACCAGCAGGCTGTCTGAGGCGCTGAGCATTAACACTTTTTTACCAAAGGTAGGCGCATAGACGGTGATCAGGTAGAACGCGGTAGTGGTCATGGCCACCATCAGCATGCCCGCGACCACAACCGGCCAGTTCGCCAGCAGAGTGGTAAAGACCTGACGCATCGCCAGCGTATGACGGCGCGTGCGGAACTCTTCAGTCTCTTCCAGCTTACGGCGCAGGAAGAAGATAAACGGCACAATCAGACAGCCGAACAGGAACGGGATCCGCCAGCCCCATTCACGAATGGCGCTCTCTTCCAGCATCGCGTTCAGTGCAAAACCCATTGCAGCGGCGACCATAATCGCCACCTGCTGACTACTGGATTGCCAGCTGGTAAAGAAACCCTTGCGGCCTGGCGTGGCAATTTCAGCCAGATAGACCGACACTCCGCCAAGCTCCGCCCCGGCGGAAAAGCCCTGCAGCAGGCGTCCAGCCAGCACCAGCAGCGGTGCCCACAGGCCGATACTCTCATAAGAGGGGATCAGCACAATCAGGAAGGTTCCGGCCGCCATAATCGACAGGGTAGTGATCAACCCTTTGCGACGACCGACCTTGTCGATGTAAGCCCCTAGGACAATCGCACCGATGGGACGCATTAAGAAGCCTGCGCCGAAGACGGCGAAGGTCATCATCAGGGAAGCAAATTCACTGCTCGCCGGGAAGAAAGTATGCGCGATGTAGGTGGCATAGAACCCGAACAGGAAGAAGTCGAATTGCTCAAGGAAATTGCCCGAGGTGACGCGAAGTATCGCGCCCGCTCTTGCACGAACGGTTGCAGGTGGGGGTGAGGAAATCATGGTCGTCTCCAGTTTATTATTGACGTGTTGTCCGTCTGTTTCTGAAAACTGGATCAGTGAGGGGAATTTTATAAGCGCAATAAACACATCATCTGATGCGTTTGCCGCATCAATTGGGTGTGATGCAGTGAGTGCCATTTAATTAACAATGACTTAACATTGCGTTGATGATTTATTCACCTGGCGGTGTCAGGGCAGTCTGTTTTCTGTTTTGTGAACAGACGCAACCCTAAAAAAAGCCCGGCGGCGTGGAGCCTGCCGGGCTGATAATACTCAGCGCTGTGAACACCCTTTGCACTGTTTGTTCTGGATCTGCTGGAAGAAGTCGTTGCCTTTGTCATCCACCAGGATAAACGCCGGGAAGTTCTCCACTTCAATCTTCCAGATGGCTTCCATACCCAGTTCAGGATATGCCACGCATTCCAGACTCTTAATGCTGTTTTGTGCCAGTACCGCCGCTGGGCCACCAATGCTGCCCAGATAGAAGCCGCCGTGTTTATGGCAGGCATCCGTTACCTGCTGGCTGCGGTTGCCTTTTGCCAGCATGATCATGCTGGCGCCGTGGGATTGCAGTAAGTCCACATATGAGTCCATACGTCCCGCGGTGGTCGGGCCGAGTGAACCCGATGCGTAGCCTTCCGGCGTTTTAGCAGGGCCCGCATAGTAGATCGGATGATCTTTGACGTACTGCGGCAGTTCTTCGCCGTTGTCGAGCAACTCTTTCAGCTTCGCGTGGGCGATATCGCGCGCGACGATGATAGTGCCGTTCAGCGACAGACGGGTAGAGACCGGGTGCGCGGAGAGCTGCGCCAGGATCTCATTCATCGGCTTGTTGAGGTTGATGCTGACCACGTCGCCTTCGCCCTGCTGGCGCAGAGATTCAGGAATGTACTGGCCCGGGTTGTGTTCCAGTTTTTCAATCCAGATCCCGTCGCGGTTGATTTTTGCTTTGATATTACGGTCAGCAGAGCAGGAAACACCCATGCCGATTGGGCAGGACGCGCCGTGGCGTGGAAGGCGGATCACGCGGATATCGTGGGCGAAGTATTTACCGCCAAACTGTGCGCCGAGACCCAGGTTCTGCGCTTCCTGGAGCAGTTCCTGTTCGAGCTGAACATCACGGAACGCCTGGCCGTGTTCGTTACCTTCCGTTGGCAGCGCGTCGTAATAGCGGGTGGACGCCAGTTTCACGGTTTTCAGGGTGCTTTCAGCAGAGGTACCGCCAATCACAAACGCGATATGGTAAGGCGGGCAGGCCGCAGTACCCAGGGTACGCATCTTCTCAACCAGATAATTTTTCAGTTTCGCCGGGGTAATCAGCGCTTTGGTTTCCTGGTAGAGATAGGTTTTGTTGGCTGAACCGCCACCTTTTGCCATGCACAGGAATTTGTATTCGTCCCCGTCCACGCTGTAGAGGTCAATCTGCGCAGGCAGGTTGGTGCCGGTATTCACCTCTTTATACATGTCCAGCGGGGCATTCTGGGAATAGCGCAGGTTGTCTTCGATGTAGGTGTTATACACCCCCTGGCTCAGGGCTGCTTCGTCGCCGCCGCCGGTCCAGACGCGCTGGCCTTTTTTACCCATGATGATCGCCGTGCCGGTGTCCTGGCAGGTTGGCAACACCCCTTTGGCGGCAATTTCGGAGTTGCGCAGGAACTGCAGGGCAACGTATTTGTCGTTCTGGCTGGCTTCCGGATCGTTAAGAATGGCGGCAACCTGCTTCTGATGAGAAGGACGCAGCATAAATGCAGCATCGTGGAAAGCCTGCTGTGCCAGTAGTGTCAGCGCCTCTGGCTCGACTTTCAGGATCTCCTGACCTTCGAACTCGGCAACGGAGACGTGCTCTTTGGTCAGCAGATAGTATTCGGTGTCGTCATGCGCGAGAGGGAAGGGGTTCTGGTAGATAAACGGTTTGTTTGACATAGCGTATTGCTCCACAAAAATAAAACCGCCGGAGGATGAGCCCGGCGGTCAGGAATCAGAACATCATGGACATCCACGGATAACCAATCAGCAGCAGGGCCGCCAGGAAGATGGCACCGAAGATGGTGCCGAGGCGCCAGTAGTCTTTGGTTGGCAGGTAGCCACTACCGTAGTAAATCGGGCTTGGGCCGGTACCGTAAGGGGTGATGATCCCCATCACACCCAGCGAGGTCACCATCAGCAGAACAAATACTTCCATATTCATGCCCGGAATGGTGGAGGCGATGGTCAGCATCGCTGGCAGCAGCGCGGTGGTGTGCGCGGTGGTGCTGGCAAACAGGTAGTGCAGCAGGTAGAACGCCAGCAGCAGAACGATGGTCGCAACACCCGGTGAGATACCGCTCATTAACAGACCACCTTCTTTACCCAGCCAGCTGATAAAGCCGGTAGAGGAGAGGCCATCTGCCAGCGCAACCAGGGTGGCGAACCAGACGAAGGTGTTCCACGCGGCTTTGTTGCCGGTGATATCGTTCCACTCCAGCACGCCGGTCCACAGCATCAGACCTACGATCAGAAGGGCAGCCATGGCAGGTTCAATCCATGCGGCAGCGAAGATCCACATCAGCAGCGCACAGCACACGAATACCAGCAGCAGGATTTCGTTGCGGGACAGTTTGCCCAGTTTTTCCAGCTCGCGGGTCGCCCACAGCGGCACTTCATTATTCACTTTGACTTCTGGCGGGTAGAACCAGTAGGCCAGCAGCGGCATGGTCAGGATCAACAGGATGCCCAGCGGCAGGAAGGCGAGGAACCAGGTACCCCAGGAGATATCAATCCCAACCGTACTTTTCACCAGCGCCAGCGCCAGCAGGTTCGGTGCAAGTGCGGAGAGGAACATTGAGCTGGTGATACAGGCTGCAGTGATCGCCACCCACATCAGGTACGAACCAATTTTACGCGCGCTTGGATCGTTTGGTTTTGAACCATACAGCGGCGGCAGGTTAGCAATAATCGGGTAGATGGTCCCGCCGCTACGCGCAGTGTTGGACGGTGTGAACGGTGCCAGCAGCAAATCTGCGAAGGTAATGGCGTAGCCGAGCGTCAGGCTGCGACGGCCCAGATACTTCACCAGAATCAGCGCCAGACGGCGTCCGAAGCGGGTTTTGTCGTAACCTGCGGCGAACATAAAGGCACCAAAAATCAGCCAGACGGTAGAGTTACCAAAACCGCTCACGGCCCATTTAAAGGAGGCGCCGGCCAGCTTGAATTTTGGGTCAGCCAGTTGTTCTGGGCTGAACAGCACCCACTGGCTACAGAGCGCAATGGCCACCACGCCCGTCAGGCCAATCACCGCACCCGGCAGTGGTTCGAAGATCAAACCAACGATCACACCGACAAAGATGGCGAAGTAGTGCCATGCATAAGGCGGCAACCCGTCTGGAACAGGAACAAACAGCAACAGCACGGCAACAACAATCGGCAACGCCATCATAAGCAGACGTTTTGCCTTTCCGTTGGATGCCTGGTTCGCCGCAGGAGGCGTTACAGCAGTTTTTGTATTCATAGTTTCACGTCTTAAGTTGTCAAAAATTCGGTCGTACTGAAAAACAAAATGGCTTTCTTAAGTTTCTTTGCTTTTTTTAGTTATTAAAGGTGCACTTTTGTATTTTCAGTAATAGCGATTTAACGCATTTTTGATTGCGCTAAATTAAAAAATGATGATGTTTTTATATTGCACTTTTGGATGCCATGACTATTGATCGCGATCAAAAAAACAGAATGGCAGCGTTATTTTTATTCTTTTATTAATAACCACTCAGGCGTATGTGGGTATTACGTGTTTTATGAATTAAATTTATCATTTTTGTAACAACAGAGAAGTCTTTTGTTTTTTAAGGTGTTGATTTTTATATGCTTTGCTGTCTTGCTGTAAAGTGAGTTATTCATTTCTTTTTTAACGAATTTTAAATTATTGTGAATTTATAAATTACATTCACTAACACCAATGTGTTATTTGTGTTATTGAGGGGATTAAATAGTTTTTTAACTAACGTAATAACTTTAGAAACTAAAAAAATCATTATATTAATATCATGACATCGGCAAAGAACGACGAAATAAAAAATCAATCCGATAACGAATTCTTAATTTTTAAAAGTTTGGAGTTTTCTATTATGAGCACTAACGAACGCATTCTGAGTCCCTTCACATTACCGAATGGCACCGAACTGAAAAACCGTTTGTTAATGGCCCCAATGACAACCTGTACCGGCTACTATGACGGTACGGTGACCAGCGAGCTGGTGGAGTACTATCGGGCTCGTTCCGGCAGCATTGGTACCATTATTGTTGAGTGTTGCTTTGTCGACGATCTCGGCCTTGCCTTCCCGGGTGCGATCGGTATTGATAATGACGAGAAAATCGCCGGGCTGGCGAAAATCGCTGAGGCAATTAAATCTAAGGGTTCTAAAGCCCTGCTGCAGATTTACCACGGCGGCCGTATGGTTGACCCAAAACTGATCGGTGGCCGTACGCCGGTTGGGCCAAGCGCTGTTGCCGCTCCACGTGATGGTGCCGCGACGCCGGTTGCGCTGACCACCGCCGAAGTCGAAGGCATGATCGGTAAGTTTGGCGAAGCCGTACGCCGCGCAATTCAGGCCGGTTTTGACGGTGTCGAAATCCACGGGGCCAATACCTATCTGATCCAGCAGTTCTACTCCCCGAACTCAAACCAGCGCACGGACGAATGGGGCGGCAGCCGTGATAACCGCGCGAAATTCCCGCTGGCGGTGCTGGAAATTACCCACAAAATGGTGCGCCAGTACGCGGATGACGCGTTTATTATTGGCTATCGCTTCTCCCCTGAAGAGCTGGAAGTACCGGGCATCCGTTTTGAAGACACCATGTACCTGCTGGAGAAACTGGCTGCTCGTGGTGTGGATTATCTGCACTTCTCTGTGGGTGCCACTCTGCGTCCTTCTATTGTTGACACCCAGGACCCGACTCCGCTTATCGAAAAATACTGCACCCTGCGCTCTGAGACGCTGGCGCAAATTCCCGTCATGGGTGTGGGCGGCGTGGTGAATGCCGCGGACGTCAATGAAGCGCTGGACCACGGTTACGACCTGATTGCCGTGGGGCGCGCGACTATCGCTTACCCGGACTGGACTGACCGCATCGCGGCTGGTGAAAGCCTTGAACTGTTTATGGATAGCACCAAACGTGAAGAGCTGAACATCCCTGAACCGCTGTGGCGCTTCTCACTGGTGGAAGCGATGATCCGCGACATGAGCATGGGTGAATCCAAATTCAAACCTGGCACCTTTGTTGAGAAAGTGCAGGACGATGCTAACGAACTGGTGATTAACGTCAGCCTGGAGACTGACCGCATTGCTGATATCGAACTCGCATCGGGCCCGAGCGAAGATGTTGAGTTTGTCACCAGCTTTGAAGAGATCCGTACCCGCATTCTGGATGCCAACACCCCGCACGTGGATGCCATCACTGGCGCAACCAGCCAGAGTGAAGCGGTGAAAAAAGCGGTCTCGAAAGCAATGCTGAAATCCAGCAAAGCGCTGGCAGCAGAAGAGGGCGTTGACCCGAATGAAACCCGCAGCGTGGACGTGGTGGTGGTCGGTAGCGGTGGTGCCGGTCTGGCCGCAGCCATTCAGGCACACGACGAAGGCGCAAGCGTGCTGATTGTTGAGAAGATGCCAACCATCGGCGGTAATACTATCAAAGCGTCTGCCGGGATGAACGCCGCAGAGACGCGCTTCCAGCGGGTGAAAGGGATTCAGGACAGCAAAGAGCTGTTCTATCAGGAAAGCCTGAAAGGCGGCGGTAACAAGAACAACCCGGAACTGCTGCGTCGCTTTGTTGAGAACGCGCCGCAAGCGATTGAGTGGCTGGCAACACGCGGTATTATGCTAAACGACATCACCACCACTGGTGGGATGAGTATCGACCGTACTCACCGTCCAAAAGACGGCTCTGCGGTGGGCGGTTACCTGATTAGCGGTCTGGTGCGTAACGTCAACAAACGCAACATCGACGTCATGCTGGACACCTCCGTCAGCGATATTATCTTCGAAAACGGTGAAGTAACCGGCGTGCGCCTGACCACCGAAGAGAATGAAACTATTACCGTCGCAACCAAAAGTGTCATTGTTGCCACCGGTGGTTTCAGTGCCAACAGCCAGATGGTGGTGAAATACCGTCCGGACCTGGAGGGTTTCGTTACCACCAACCACAAAGGGGCGACCGGTGGCGGTATCGCGCTGCTGGAACGTATTGGTGCAGGCACCGTTGATATGGGTGAAATCCAGATCCACCCAACCGTTGAGCAGAAAACATCGTATCTGATTTCCGAATCTATCCGCGGCGGCGGGGCGATTCTGGTGAACCAGCAGGGGAATCGCTTCTTCAATGAGATGTCGACCCGCGATAAAGTTTCCGCGTCAATCATCGCGCTGCCAGAGAAATACGCATACATCGTCTTTGATGAACATGTGCGTGCCAAAAACAAAGCCGCAGATGAGTATATCGCCAAAGGATTTGTGACCAGCGCCAGCTCACCAAAAGCCCTGGCTGAGGCCCTGGGGATGGATTACCACCAGTTCCTGGCAACCCTTGAGCGCTACAACGGTTTTGTTGAAAAACAGCACGACGATGATTTCGGCCGTACCACTGCGTTGCGTGCGCCAATCAACGAAGGGCCGTTCTACGCCATTCAGATTGCACCAGGCGTGCACCACACCATGGGCGGCGTGACCATCAACACCGAAACCTGCGTACTGGACAGCAACCACAACGTACTGCCTGGGGCGTTTGCTGCCGGTGAAGTGGTCGGTGGGATCCACGGCGGTAACCGTATCGGTGGTAACGCAGTGGCAGATATCATTATTTTTGGTACTCTGGCCGGACACCAGGCGGCTATGCGTTCGAAAATGAGGTAAGGCACCTGTTTCTCAGGCCGGATGAGCGCAGCGCCATCCGGCATATTCCCCGGCGGCGCTGTGCTTGCCGGGGTTACATTTGAGGATACATCCCATGCCCGATAGCCATCGCGTTTACAGCTACTCCGCCGTCCTGATGGGCTCACCCATCCTCCTGAAACTCTTCTCCCATGACGAAGCCCTCGCATCCCGTGTGTTTCGCCTGATCAAACAGTATGAAGATCTGTTCACCGTCAACCGCGCGCACTCGCAGGTCATGGATATCAACCATGCTGCAGGCCAGCATCCGGTTACCGTCAGCCGACCCGTATTTGAACTGATCCGCTGTGCAAAAGCGGCAAGCCTCCTCAAGGACAGCGCCTTTAACCTGGCCATTGGTCCGCTGGTGAAACGCTGGAAAATTGGTTTTCAGGGAGACAGCGTTCCGCCTGCCTATGAAATCGCGTCACTGCTGGCGATTACCCGTCCTGATGATGTCATCCTTGATGAGACTCGCAGCAGCGTTTTTCTGACCAGAACGGGTATGGAGATTGATCTGGGGGCCATCGCCAAAGGGTATATCGCCGACAGAGTGCGGGATTATCTGCACAAAGAGGGGGCAGATCTGGGGCTGATTAACCTCGGCGGCAATATCCAGACATTAGGCTCGCCGGAAGGGGGCTGGAGCGTGGGGCTCAAAAAACCGTTCGCCGGAGATGCGTTGATCGGCACGATGACGGTCGAGAATATGTCTGTCGTGACGTCCGGAACATACGAGCGTTACTTTGAACAGAATGGTAAGCGCTACCACCACATTCTTGATCCGCGCACCGGGTATCCCCTGGATAACGAACTGGATAGCGTGACCATCATTTCTAAAAACTCCATTGATGGGGATATCTGGACCACGTTGATGTACGGCATGGGGGTAGAGAAGGGATGTGCCACGCTGCGAGCGCGCC
This sequence comes from Pantoea sp. LS15, assembly GCF_012241585.1. Taxonomy (NCBI): domain Bacteria; kingdom Pseudomonadati; phylum Pseudomonadota; class Gammaproteobacteria; order Enterobacterales; family Erwiniaceae; genus Pantoea; species Pantoea sp. LS15. Next base: position 89,642 of record NZ_JAAVXA010000015.1, on the reverse strand, counting down.
CCGATATTGAAGCTATCTTTGTGACCAAAACAAAAGAAGTGGTGCTCTCTTCAGCGCACCACTTCCGGTTTACGTTGCTGGATAACAGCTACCGCGTTACTGACAATACTGCTTGAGCAGGCCTGTTTGCTCCGGCTGGAGGCGGTAGCGATACACCGGACGCCCGGTGGCACCGTAGTGAATGCTGGTGAACAAAATATTGATTTGCGCCAGCCAGATCAGATATTTGCGGCATGACACGCGGGAGATATTGACCGCGCCTGCCAGGTCATCGGTGGAGAATTCTGTCTCCGGATGGGCATCAATCCACTGACAAATCGTGCGCAGCGTCTGCGGCGTTAACCCTTTCGGCAGCTTTTTACTGTCCGCCAGCTCTGGCGCTCCGCCGTGAATCAGCCTGTCGACGTCGGCCTGCTCATAGTACTGGTGCGATCCCATCAGACTGTGCTTCGCCTTCCAGCCGTTCAGTGCCTCTTCAAAACGTGGGAACTGGAAGGGCTTAATCAGATAATCCATCACGCCGTAATGGATGGAGGTCTGGATCGTGGCGGCGTCAGCAGCGGAGGAGATCATAATGACATCGATAGGGCGGCCTGAAGCGCGAATGACAGGCAACAGATCAAGCCCGTTATCCTGCTGCATATAAACGTCCAGCAGTACCAGATCGACAGGCTGGTTGGGGTTGTTGATAAAGGCCTCGGCCTGGTTGAGCGTAGAGGCGACACCGCAGCAGCTAAAGCCTTCAACACGGTTGACGTACAGACGGTTGAGGTCGGCTACCATGGCATCATCATCGACAATTAATACATTTATCACGCGATATTCCTCTCGCTATCCCAGGGGATGTGAACAAAAAATTGGGTAAATACACCAGGCTCAGACTCGACGGAGATGTCTCCACCCAGGTTCTGGATCTGCTGGCGAGCAAGGAATAACCCAACACCGCGGTTTTCACCTTTGGTTGAGAATCCCTTTGTAAAAATAGCCTCCAGCTGAGTGGGATCAATACCGGGGCCGTCATCACTGACTTCGCAACTGAGCCAGCCATTTTGATAATGCAACAGCAGACTGATTTCGCCTTCCTGCTGTCCTTCCATCGCGTCGAGTGCGTTTTCAATAAGGTTACCAAGCGCGGTGATCAGCACCGCAACCTGCTCTTCACTGGCGGTGTCCGGTATCTGACACTCATCGGCCAGCGTCAGGGTGACGCCCACTTCTTTCGCCCGGTTTATTTTACCCAGCAGGAACCCGGCAATCACCGGAGATTTTACCTTGCTCTGTATCTCGCCGATATCTGTCTGGTAATTATGCGCGGTCTGGATGATGTACTCTTCCAGCTTGTCGTAGCGTTTCATGTGCAGCAGGCCAAGGATCACGTGCAGTTTGTTCATAAACTCATGTGTATGCGTGCGCAGGGCGTCGACATAACTGACCATGCCATCAATCCGCTGCATCAACTGGCTGATTTCCGTTTTATCGCGGAAGGTGGTGATCGCGCCGATCACACGATCCTGGCTTTTGACTGGCACCATGTTGCACAGCAACAGCCGCCCGTTGCAGCTTATCTCCTGATCCTGGCGGGCAATTCCCGTTTTCGAGACTTCCCGCAGGCTGGCCAGCAGCGGCGCGCTGGCATTTTCAGTCTGCTTACCTGAAGGCAGGAGTAAAATCTCTCTGGCGGTTTGATTAATCATCGTCACTCGGCCATGAATATCGACGGCCAGCACCCCTTCACGGAGCGACTGCAGCATAGCCTGACGCTGTTCGAACAATGCGGAGATTTCGTAGGGTTCGAGCCCGAACAGGATGCGTTTCAGTACCCGAACCAGGCCCCAAATCGCCATAGAGCTCATAAATATACTGAATATGATGGTCCAGACGGCGTTCATCCGCCCACGGGCGATCTGATCTTCCACTTTTTTGAGAGAGATACCGACCACCACCACACCGATCTGATCGTGCTGGCTGTCGTAAACAGGGGTGAAAACGCGGAGCGCTTCGGCGAGCGCACCACGGTTAACGGAGACATTCTCTTTACCTTCCAGCGCAGGCTCGAGGTCATTACCAATAAAGTGCAGGCCGATCAGCGCTTCGTTCGGGTGCGAGTAACGAATCCCCCGCATGTCAGTCACCACCGTGAGCAGCAGATCGTTGCGTTGGGTGACGGCTTTGGCGATGGGTTGAATGATATCTGCCTGCGGGGGCTGCATCAGACCTCGCTGGATCTCCGGGCTGTCGGCCAGCGTGCGGGCGATACCCAGAGCGGTATCTTTAACATCATCGCGGGTCGCCCGGGTAATTTGTACTGAATAGAGTGCAAAGACTACCAGCAGCACAGAGGCAATAATCGCGCATACCATCAACGTGACCAGCGTATTCAGTTTCATGGGGCGCTTGCGCGTCAGAAGGAAAGGCTGCAAATCGCTCATCAACACTCCGCGATGATTAAGAAAGGGGGTAATTATCGCCGATGACGCGCTTTTCTTAAAGCCATGTAAAGGCGTGGATTTGCTCCTCTTTTCGTGACCCTCCTCGCATGTCATCCATATAAAACACTTTATAGTGTGTGGGTACTCATAATAAGGAGGCTGTTTATGAGCATTATGCTTACCGGTTCGGTCAAGGAAAGACGGCACGCCAGCACGATGAATATTGATAGATTGTCCACGCTGGACATGCTGAAAGTCATTCACCAGGATGATGCACTTATCACTGCTGCTATTACCCCCTGTTTAACAACTATCGCCCGCGTGGTGGATAACGCCGCCGCGACCCTCAGCCACGGCGGTCGTTTAGTCATTGTTGGCGCAGGCCCGTCGGGCCGTGTCGCGCAGCAGGTAGCGGATGAATATGCTCCGGGTAAAACTCCTGTCATTGCCGTTACAGCAGGCGAGGGAGAAGGGAGCTATGAGCGTGGCGTTGCCGACCTGCAGGCCATCACCTTTGGCGAACACGATATGATGCTGGCGGTGACCATTAGCGGAAAAACACCGTGGGTCTGGGGCGCGATGCGGCATGCGTGGTCGCTGGGTTCTGCGGTTGCTGTTATTACCGGTGACGCGCAAAGTGAAGCGGCGCAACTGGCGAGTATGGTGATTGCCCCGGAACTGGGGGCTGATGTGGTCGCAGGCTATATCAATACCAAAGCGGGGATTGCGCAGAAAATGATCCTCTCGATGATCGCTACCGGGCTGGCTGTTCGTACCGGTCGCGTATACAGCAACCTGCGTGTGGATCTGGAGGCAAGCAATACCAAATGGGCTGAGCGACAAATCGCAATAGTGATGGAAGCCAGCGGATGTACCCGGGCGGAGGCGAAAGCCGCGCTGGAAGGGTGTAACCATAACTGTAAAACAGCGGTGTTGATGGTGCTGACAGGGCTGGATGCGTGGAAAGCGCATGAACTGCTGGCGCAGAATAATGGATTTATTCGTGTGGCGTTGCAGGAAGCACCGTAATATATTCAGCACAGTAATAAAAAAGGCCGCAATTGCGGCCTTTGGTCTTTTTGTAAATTAGAACTGATAAGTCAAACCAATACCGACAACGTTATCAGTGGAAATGCCGTATGTATCATACAGTTCTTCATCTTCATCTTCATCTTCATCCAGCAGATTTATTTTATAATCAACATAGGTAGAGAAGTTTTTATTAAAGTAGTAAGTGCTGGCAACAGAAACGTAATTAACCAGGTCATGGTTGAATCCTTTACCGTCCAGATCTTTCCCTTTTGAATAAACCCATGCCAGTGAAGGACGCAGACCGAAGTCAAATTGGTATTGTGCTACTGCTTCAAAGTTTTGAGTCTTATTAGCGATACCGTCATTACCGATTGGTGTCATATTACGGGTTTCAGCATACATCATCGCCAGATAGACATTATTCGCGTCATATTTAGCACCAACAGTCCAGGCTTCGGCAGTCTCACCGTTGGCCCAGCCATTGCCCTCTTTGTTCTTACCAGCGGCTACCTGCTCATTGGTACGGTCAGAGGAGGCATAAGCAGCAGCCAGGCTGACGCCACTCAAATCACCAGAAAAGTCATAAGATGTGGAAAGGCCAAATCCATCACCGTTCTGGAAGCGCGGGTCTTTATGACCATTACGGGTACCTTCCTGATCTTCGTTGGCATTTTCACCTTCGTTGGCTGCCTGGTACTGAAGCGCGAAGTGAAGTCCCTCTACCTGACCGAAGAAATCATTGTTACGGTAAGTCGCAACACTGTTGGTTCGACCAGTCATAAAGTTATCAGTCCAGGTGTAAGAATCTCCGCCGAAGACTGGAAGCATATCTGTCCAGGCTTCTACATCGTAAACCACACCATAATTACGACCATAATCAAATGAACCGTATTCAGCGAACTTCAGACCGGCAAATGCAAGCTTCGCGTAACTTTTTTGTGAGCCCTCAGTATCACTCGCCTGGGATTTTAACAATGCCTGGCCATAACCCATTAACTGTGAGTTAATCTGAGTCTCACCTTTGAAACCGATTTCAATAATGGTGTCGTCACCATCTTCTTTAGCATTGTCAGAAAAGGTATGACGCGCATCTACTTTTCCGTAAAGATCCAGTTTATTACCATTCTTGTTATAAATCTCCGCCGCATTTGCTGCGCCAGCCATTAATAAAGCAGGTACAAGAAGTGCCAGAACTTTTCTTTTCATTATATATTCCCTTTAAAGATAATTTATATGAATATATGTAATTACCCTCCGTAATTACATGGCTGATACTATTCTATCGATTGTTATTTTGGTTCAAAAATAAATGTAATTAAAATCGTATAAATATTGCAAAATATTTCTAAATGTCGCTTTATTTTTCTTGTGAATTATTCAGTTGAATGTATAGGGGTTAATTATTGTTAAGTATTTCACGCTATTATTATTTCAGTTTTATAATTTCTTGAAATTATATATCTCGCCCTTTCAGAGCAAAATTAATACAACCGTCAATCTTGCCTGAGATCAACTTAACGCAAACTGAGCGTAAGAAACCTTCCCACACAACCGCGTTTAATGACAAAATGTGATGATTGTCACAAAACTAAGTGAGAAGGTGAAAACGGTAGCGCTGCTATCGTGGAGTAAAGGGTAATGATGGAACGAAAAATTGAACGCGGCCTGGGAGGCAAACTGGCTCTGTGGGTATTCTACGCATTTTGCGGTTACTTTGTCTGGGCTATGGCGCGCTACGCGTGGGTGGTAAGTAAAATTCCATCACTGCCTGATACCGTTGCGGACGGTGATTTAGGCTCGACCAGCGGGAAGTGGCTTGGAGCCATTCTGGGGTTTCTGGTGCTGGGCACAGTCGGTCTGATTCTGGGCGCGATTGCCTGGTATACGCGTCCCCGTCAGGACAACCGGTGATAGCAGCGGGGAAAGTTGCTATTGTTACCGTTTCAACGACAGGATGTGATAATGGAACTTACGCAGTGGCAGCACCGCTTTGAACGCTGGCTCGACGAAAACCACACTACCGACGACGCCGCTCATGATATTTCACACTTTCGTCGTGTCTGGATTACCGCGCAAAAAATCATGGACAACCAGACGGTTGATTCGCTGGTTGTGCTGACCGCATGTTATTTTCATGACATCGTTAGCCTGCCGAAAAACCATCCGGAACGCAGTCAGTCATCCCGTCTGGCGGCGCGTAAGACACGTAGCATTCTGCAATGCGATTTCCCTGATTTTCCGTCCGAATGCTATGCCGCCGTGGAACATGCCATCGAAGCACACAGTTTCAGCGCCGGTCTGACGCCACAAAGTATTGAGGCCAAAATTGTCCAGGATGCAGACCGTCTGGAAGCATTGGGAGCCATCGGTCTGGCGCGTGTCTTTGCCGTGTCTGGCGCATTGGGAGTGGCACTGTTTGATGCTGACGATCCGTTCGCCGATGCACGAGCACTTGATGACCGGGCATTTGCCCTTGACCATTTTCAGACCAAGCTGTTGCGCTTGCCTGATACAATGCAAACGGATGTCGGGCGCGAGCTCGCGCACCACAACGCCGATTTTCTGATCCAGTTTATGGCGAAACTCAGTGCCGAATTACACGGCGACTGCATCGGGCTGGATAGCCAGGTTCAGAGCCGCTTCCGTCGCAGTTTGCGCAAATGAACTGTGGTAATCTGTTTCCAGTCTTTATTGTCCGGTTAAAAGAATGCAGGAAAATCGATCAGTGACTGAGCCCGCACCTGAGCAGGCTGAGAAATCAACGGCAACGGTGCAGGCGTTATTGCACCAGTTGTTAGATATCTATGATGCTAAAACCCTGGCAAATCAGCTGGTGGCACACGGTGAGAGCCACTGGAGCCCGGCAATCCTGAAAAGACTGCTGACCAGCGAGCGGGCAGGGCGTCGCCTGAGCGAAGGCGAGTTTCGTTACCTGCAGAGCCTGCTTCCACGCCCTTCAGCCGCGCACCCGAACTATGCCTTCCGCTTTATCGATCTGTTTGCCGGTATCGGTGGTATCCGACACGGCTTTGAAGCCATCGGCGGCCAGTGCGTGTTTACCAGCGAGTGGAACAAACATGCTGTGCGCACCTACAAAGCAAACTGGTACTGCGATCCGCATGAACATCATTTCAACGCGGATATCCGCGATGTCACCCTGAGCCATAAAAGTGGCGTGAGCGATGCGCAAGCCGCGGAGCACATTCGCCAGACGATCCCGGCGCATGATGTGCTGCTGGCGGGTTTCCCGTGTCAGCCTTTCTCCCTGGCGGGCGTCTCGAAAAAGAACGCCCTCGGACGCGCCCACGGTTTCGCCTGTGATACGCAGGGAACGCTGTTTTTTGATGTGGCCCGCATTATTGACGCCCGACGCCCGGCGATTTTTGTGCTGGAAAACGTCAAGAATTTAAAGAGCCATGATGGTGGAAAAACCTTCCGCATCATCATGCAAACGCTGGACGAGTTGGGCTATGACGTGGCCGACTCACAGGACATGGGCGCGGATGATCCAAAAATCATTGATGGGAAACATTTTCTGCCCCAGCATCGCGAACGAATCGTGCTGGTGGGTTTCCGCCGCGATCTCAATCTGAAAGGGGATTTCACCCTGCGTGATATTCCTTCTTTATATCCGGCGCGCCGTCCTACCGTGGCTGATCTGCTTGAGCCTGCCGTCGACGCCAAATTTATCCTCACCCCGGTGCTATGGAAATACCTCTACCGCTATGCCAAAAAACATCAGGCGAAAGGTAACGGCTTCGGTTTCGGGATGGTAAACCCAAACGATCCGCACAGTGTTACCCGTACGTTGTCTGCCCGCTACTATAAAGACGGTGCAGAAATTCTGATCGACAGAGGCTGGGACAAGGCGCTTGGCGAGCAGAATTTCGACGACCCGGACAACCAGCGTCATCGTCCACGACGCTTAACCCCCCGGGAATGCGCCCGGTTAATGGGGTTTGAGACCCCGCAAGGCTACAGCTTCCGCATTCCGGTTTCGGACACGCAGGCTTACCGCCAGTTTGGTAATTCTGTGGTGGTTCCCGCGTTTGCGGCGGTGGCAAAACTGCTGCTCTCGCGCATCAAACAGGCAGTGGCGCTACGTCAGAGTGAGGCCGTCAATGACGGATGTTCACGATAAAGCAACACGCAGTAAAAACATGCGTGCCATCGGCACGCGTGATACCGCAATTGAAAAACGCCTGGCCGCACTTCTGACACAGGCCGGCGTTGATTTCCGCGTGCAGGACCCCGCGCTTGCGGGTCGCCCGGACTTCGTTGTCGACGCGTACCAGTGCATCATCTTTACCCACGGCTGTTTCTGGCATCATCACGACTGCTACTTGTTCAAGGTCCCGGCGACACGCACCGATTTCTGGCTGGAGAAAATTGGTAAGAACGTTGATCGTGACAACCGGGATCTCACCACGCTTATTGCTCAGGGCTGGCGAGTGCTGATCGTCTGGGAGTGTGCCCTGAGAGGCAGATTAAAACTGAACGATGCCGATCTAACAGAACGGCTGGAAGAGTGGATCTGCGGCGGCGGTCAGACCGCGCAGATCGATACTCAAGGGATTCACCCGCTTACGGTTTTTCCACCTCGCAAGGTGTGACAACCGGTTTGGCAGGCAGCAAATATTTGCCCAGCGTGACCAGCACAACAGCAAAAACAATCACCCCTAGTGCCAGCCATTCCACCGACGAGAGTGTTTCACCGCCCAATCCTGTGCCGAGCAGCACGGCCACGACCGGGTTAACATAGGCATAGCTGGTGGCGACGGCCGGAGAAACATTGCGGATCAGGAACATGTAGGCATTAATGGCGATGAGCGATCCAAACAACGCCAGATAACCGACCGCCAGAAAACCCGACAGACCCGGCATTGTCGTCAGCTTTTCTCCCGTCAGCGTTGAGGCGATCAACAGCACAATCCCTGCAGCGAGCATCTCTATTGCGCCAGCCATCATGCCGGAGGGCAACTCTATCCGGGAGCCGTATACGGAACCAAACGCCCAGCTCATAGAGCCGATCAGAATAATCACGGCGCCCCACGGGTTCCCGCTCAGGTTTCCGCCGCTGTTGAGCAGAATAATGCCAGCAAGACCAATACCAATTCCCAGCCATTCCAGCTTGCGGGTACGAATGCCGAAAAGACGGCTAAAACAGAGGGTAAACAGCGGGACGGTGGCAACAACCACGGCGGCGATCCCTGACGGTACATTCTGGTGCTCGGCAATGGTCACAAACCCATTGCCCACGGCCAGCAGCAGCAGGCCAATCAATGCAGCATTAAGCAGCGGGCGAAGTGGGGGCAGTTTATGTCCGCGTAGCAGCAGGAAAGCCAGCAACAAGACCCCTGCCGCGAGGAAGCGAATCCCCGCCATCATCAGCGGCGGCCAGCTTTCTACACCGATGCGAATGACAAAGTAGGTTGAACCCCAGATGATATACAGTGAAAAGAGTGCCCCAATGAGCGGTAGCAATTGCCGGAAACGCATAATCCCTCACGACGAAATAAAAAGGTCGCTGATAGTAAACGCGAAAACTTTCGTGCTGGCGAGCCCTTTAATTGTGTAGTTGATGTGAATTTTTTGTTGACGAAAGGTGCCTGTTTCCGGGTTTGTACTTTTGCTCCATACTATTCACTTAATTACCAAAAAAGAAGGATTGAGATTTTGGCAGGAAGTAGCTTATTAACATTGCTGGATGATATTGCCACCTTACTGGATGACATTTCAGTGATGGGGAAACTGGCCGCGAAGAAAACCGCTGGCGTTCTGGGAGATGATTTATCGCTTAACGCCCAGCAGGTGAGTGGGGTAAGGGCTAACCGTGAACTGCCGGTGGTGTGGGGTGTAGCGAAAGGCTCATTCCTCAACAAGGTGATTCTGGTACCACTGGCGCTACTGATCAGCGCGTTTATTCCCTGGGCCATCACGCCGTTACTGATGATTGGTGGGGCATTTTTATGCTTCGAAGGCGTTGAGAAAGTCCTGCATTCGTTCGCGGCACGTAATAAGAGCGATACACCTGAAATGCGCCAGCAGCGTCTTGAAGCACTGGCCGCGCAGGATCCGAAAACCTTTGAGCGCGATAAAGTGAAAGGGGCTATTCGTACCGACTTTATTCTCTCTGCAGAGATCGTCGCCATTACGCTGGGGATCGTGTCTGAAACATCACTGATGAACCAGGTTCTGATCCTCTCCGGGATCGCTATTCTGGTCACGGTTGGGGTGTACGGCCTGGTAGGCGTGATCGTTAAGCTGGATGATATCGGCTTCTGGCTGGAAGAGAAATCGAGCGTGGTGGCAAAAGGGGTCGGCAAAAGCTTACTGGTGCTGGCGCCGTGGCTGATGAAGAGTTTATCCGTGGTCGGCACGCTGGCGATGTTCCTCGTGGGTGGCGGTATTGTGGTTCACGGTATTGCGCCATTGCATCATGCCATCGAACACTTCTCGTCGGCGCAGGGGGCCATCGTGGCGGCTATCCTGCCTACACTGCTTAACCTTGTGCTGGGCTTTATCATTGGTGCTATCGTGGTGGCAGTCGTGAAGCTGGTCGAAAAAATGCGTGGCACGGCGCACTAATTGTTACTCGTTACAGATGCAAAAAGACTGTTCCTCGTCTAAATTGAAACAGTTTCACCCTGATACAGGAGGCAGGTATGGTCTTTTTGGTCAGTGATGAAGTTAAGCCTAAGAAGGGCGGCCCACGAATGATTGTCACCGGGTATTCCAGTGGAATGGTGGAATGTCGGTGGCACGATGGCTACAGCATCAAGCGGGAAGCATTTCGTGAAGATGAGCTTCAGCCGGGTGACGGGCAGCAGAAACGAGACAAGGCTTAATCACATAACGCCCGGCTTTGTCGGGCGTTTTTATTTCAGGTACCGGGTCCAGGCAGTCATCAGGGAGAGTGTGTGTGCAGCGCGATACATTTGTTGTAAGACGATCTTTTTTACAATGGCTGCAAAAGCGCAGCAACCCTGGCCTGATTGTTAATTCCTGTTTTCTTGTCGTTCTGATCTTTTCCACGCTTCTGACCTGGCGCGAGGTGGTGGTGCTGGAAGAGGCCTATATCTCCAGCCAGCGTAACCATCTGGAAACGGTTGCCAATTCGCTCGACAGACAGCTGCAATTTGGCGTTGATAAGGCGCTATTTTTCCGTAACAGCATGCGGGACGCACTGCATAAACCGCTGGCATTTGATGTTTTGCATGATGCGGTTGTACGTTTTGACACCCTTCGAAAGCAGTCTGCCTGGCAGCTGGCGGTGGATAAAGAACGCACGCTCCCCATCAATGGCGTATCAGATGCTTTTGTTGAAAAAACCACGCTCCTGAACCGTGACGATGAACGCATCCGTAATGAAATATCTGCTGCGCTTGAAGTAGGGTATTTGCTGCGTCTGGCCTCATCGGCAGCGCAGAATGAAGAGCGGGTTATCTATATCTCCCGTGCCGGGTTTTATCTCTCCACCGATACACCTGCACAGAGTGGCGACATCATCACGCGTTATTACCACCTGGTGACCCAGCCCTGGTTTACGCAGCAGTCGGAACGCAATAATCGCGCGCGGGCGGTGCGTTGGTTTATCTCCACCGCTTCATCCTGGACCGGCAATGAGCGCATGATTACGGCCAGCATACCCATCTATTTCGAACATTACTGGTATGGCGTAGTGGCGATGGATTTTTCGTTTAGCACCATGCAGCGTTTGCTGGCCGATGCAACAGACGATCATGCCGAAGGGGAATATCAGCTGTACGATTCGCGCCTCAACATTATTGCCTCTTCGGAATCTCCGGCCAGCCTGATGAACCATTTTGACGAACGCGAAATGGCGCAAATTGCGCATGCCATTGAAAGTGATACGGAAGGTGGTATCCGTCTCGGTAGTCGTTTTATCAGCTGGGAACGGCTCGATCACTTTGATGGCGTCGTTCTGCGGGTGCATACCCTCCATGAAGGTGTTCAGGGTGATTTCGGTAGCATCAGCATAGTGCTGGCGCTGTTGTGGGCGCTGTTCACGGCCATGCTGCTTATCTCCTGGCTGGTGATCCGTCGAATGGTGAGCAACATGTATACCCTGCAAAACTCACTGCAGTGGCAGGCATGGCATGATCCGCTCACTCGTCTGAATAACCGTGGTGCGCTCTTCGAACGGGCCAGAATACTGGCGCAACAATGCCAGCAGCAGTCGCTACCGTTTTCCGTGATTCAGATAGATCTGGACCACTTTAAAAGTATCAATGACCGCTTTGGTCATCAGGCGGGTGATAAGGTGTTGTCTCACGCTGCCGGGATTATTGCCAGCGGGCTACGTGAAAACGATGTCGCCGGGCGCGTCGGTGGGGAAGAGTTTTGCGTGGTATTACCTGGGGTGGCACTTCCGGAGGCCTCGATGATAGCAGAACGCATCCGCGCAAGAATTGACAGCAAAGAGATTCTGGTGAAAAAAAGCACCACAGTACATATCAGTGCGTCATTTGGTGTGAGTTGTGCCCATGAAAAAGGGAATTACAACTTTGAACAGCTGCAGTCGATTGCCGATTCCCGGCTGTATCTGGCAAAACAGGGGGGACGTAATCAGGTTATCTGGCGCGATCGTGACAAGAAGTGATCCAGCCCCTCACACCAGCCCGCTGGTCCGGGCTGCTGCGTGCGATAGACCCGCGCAGGGCTAGTGTCCCGCAGCACGATACCCTGTCGGTTTATCCCTTTGATGACGACAGCGAAGTCCACGCTGTCCAGCAGTGGTGCATCATTTGGGCCATCGCCGAGCCCCAGGGTGGTAGGGACTAGACCTTCCTGCTCATGGTACTGCTCAATAAGCCAGTTAACCGCAACGTCCTTACCACAGCGGGCGTCCAGAATATGCCAGAAGCGGGCGCCTTGCAGGCATTTCAGACCACTTTGCGCCAGCTCCTCTTCAAACTCAGCCATTTTCTCATCGGTGTCGCGCCAGATAAGCGTGACGGAGGCTTCATGCTTGCGTGCAAGGGCTGAGCGATAGCGCGTCAGCCCGGTCCACTCGCTGATCACTCGTTCATCGACGTCGTCAAAGGTAGTGAATTTAACGCGCAACTGCAGGCGGATTTGCTCAATCAGCCGACGGATATCCTGGTGCGCCATCCCTCTGATGTGGCGCTTGCCCATTTCCCAGCGGACATCAGGTTGAATCACTGCGCCGTTTTCGGCAATAAGAGGTAAACCTTCCAGTCCCAGCTCCTGCTGGATCTCAAGCATCTCTGCCACCGTCTTACTGCTGCAAAGAATGATCGGTATCTGGTAATCCAGCAGCCTGTCGAGCCAGGGTATCGCTGGTTGCCAGTCATAGGTATGAATATCCAGCAACGAGCCATCCAGATCAGAAAAAATCAGCAGTGTATCCCGCAGTGAAGGCATAGTGACTCCAGATAACGGATGTGTCAGCGACTAAGAATATTCCTAAAAAATTACGGAAAGGGAAACTCGGGAGAAAGGAACTATCCCAGGCAAACCCGCATTCGGCGTATGTTGTCGCTCATAACAAAAATCAATATGTTAAAAATGTTATATTCATTCTGAGAATATATGCTTGTCAGACAAAATTGTTGGGGATAGTGTGGCGTGTACATCAGGTTTCCTGGTGTAACGAATTTCAAGTGCTTCTTGCATAAGCAAGTTTTGATCCCGGTCATCCCCATGACCGGGATTTTTTTCGTGCTACCGATTTGCTTCAGACACGCTAAAGTCATGTATATCAAGCTCGAAAGCCTCAGCCAGCTCACGATAGGTGTGATAATCCCTTCCGTTAACAATGACGCGGTCAGAATTATCGTCCATGCGACGGACTTCTGATTCACTGATCTCATTGATGGCGGCCAGCAGGGCATCGACATCCACTTCGACGTCGCGTTTGATAGTGTCGCTGTACGCTTTATCGGTCTTCATTACGGGACTCCTCTTTCAACCTACAAACGTGTCCAAGGTTAAGTATAGCCTGTGTATAAAAACGCCATTCGCGCCGGACGGCGATGTGCGCTTTTGCGTTTTGTTCTACACTGGCTCAAAACCAGAGGAGGAATGTATGAAGGTCAACGATCGGGTAACCGTTAAAACGGACGGTGGGCCGCGCCGCCTGGGTGTGGTACTGGCAATTGAAGAGTTTAGCGAAGGCACAATGTACCTGGTATCACTGGAAGACTACCCGCTCGGCATCTGGTTTTTTAACGAACTGGGGCATCCGGACGGTATTTTTGTTGAGAAAGCAGAGTAGCACGGCGTCGGGTAGCACATCGCGTGCCCGACAATCTCTATAGAAGCAAAAATCTCTGGCCAGGCCAGAGATCAAAGGTAGGGTGCACAGGGTCTTAAGCGACTAACGCATGTTGACGAAAATCCCGTTCGTCACATTATCGGTCAGGCGTACTACGTGGTAGATCACTTGCTTATTATGCGTTTTAATTTTCCTTTTAATATTTCCTTTGTGTGACGAAACGGTTTTAGCTTTAATATTCATCTGGTCTGAGATCTGAATAGTTCCTTGGCCCGCCATCCACATTCTCAGCATACTTGATTCAGTCCTGCTTAATGATAGGGTGGGTAAGTTAACCGCTCCTACATTTTTAACTTCTTTATTCAAATAATCACCCAGAATGTCATCCAGCGACTCTGGTTTAATCGATTTAGAACTGATTAATAAGTTTTTACGGACCAATAAATACTCATCGAAATGGATATTCGCGATCGCCATAAAAACAATAAACAGGGTTTTTGGATGCTGATTAATGATTTGCTTAATGTGCTGACTGTTGGCTGGATCGTGAATGAAACAGTCCTCATTAATAAACACCACGCCTGGTTTTAGTTCGTCACAAGCGGCTGCGAGTTCGTCAACGGTGTGTGCATCGTTGATGTCTCTCTTTCTTACCCCTCTGCTTGCCAGGTACCCGGTTAACCCTAGCCGGGTGTAGCTGCATAAATCCATAATGATCGTTGACATGGCATACCCTCACTCAATGCGTAACGATAATTCACCATCTGCCTGAGAGCTCAAAACAGCCATACGGGATGGAAAAAAATAATAAACCTGTGAGCATGACAAAGACTTTCAGGCGGACTCACTATCCCGTAAAGTTACGTATAATTTGCCAGGAATCTTCTTAAAGTAAAGTAATTATTAAGTATTGTGAGGTGGTTAGAAACAATTAAACCGCGTCAGATATATCCTGGAAGATGTTTTTCGGGTTTTATTTTAGGAATATCCTCAGAAAGACAATATCAACAGTGAGGGCTATTATTTACGTGGCAGTTCGCTGACAATATCCGCTAACAGATTGAATATCTCGCCGAATAAATGTTCACAGAAGGGGGCGATAAGTGGCATGAGTAATGACATTAATAAAATTCCGACCGTCAACGTCAGCGGAAAACCAATGACAAACACCGATAACTGTGGCGCCATTCTGTTCAGTAAACCTAATGCCAGGTTTACTGTCAGCAGTAGCGTGATAATCGGTAGCGCGAGCATCAGCCCGTTCAGGAATATCAGCCCTGCTGCGCGGGTGAGCGCCAGAAAAGCATTGCTGTTCACCGGGTTCTCACCAATCGGCAGCGTATGGAACGTATCCACCAGCATGGAGATGAGCCACAGATGACCGTTGAACGACAGGAACAGCAGCATGGCCAGCAGGTCGATAATGCGCGCCAGAACGGGCATGTTGAGATGGCTACCGGGATCGACAAACGTGGCGAACGATAACCCCATCTGCAGGCCAATGAGTTCCCCTGCGGTACGCACGGCGGCAAAGGCGAGTTGCATGGTAAAGCCGACGGCGACGCCAATCATCACCTGCTGCAATGCCACCCATACCGCATTGGCCGAGAAAATCGGAATATCCACTGGGGGGAGAGAGGGCGCAACGATAATGGAAATGATAATGCCCAGCCCCACTTTGACACGCTTGGGGATCGATTTCTCACTGAGAATCGGGGCTGTTGAGATCAGCGCCATGATGCGCAGCATTGGCCAGAAATAGACGCCAAGCCACTGAACCCACTGGTCGCTGGTGAAGTGCAGCATCGTCAGGTCAGCCGATAATGTACGGCAGATTGGTAAACAGGTTGCGCATATAGTCCAGCAACAGGTTCAGCATCCACGGCCCGGCAACGATAATCGCCACGAACACGGCGATGATTTTCGGGATGAATGACAGCGTCATTTCGTTAATCTGCGTGGCGGCCTGCAGGATACTGATAATCAGACCGGTTACCAGCGCGACAAGCAACAAAGGCGCGGCAACGGCTATCGCGATTTTCATCGCTTCCGTGCCCATCATCATGACCGATTCGGGTGTCATCGCCGTTCCTTAACTGTAGAAACTCTGGGCCAGAGAACTGACCAGCAGCTGCCAGCCATCGACCAGGACAAAGAGCATGATCTTAAAGGGCAGGGCAATGGTGGCGGGAGGAACCATCATCATACCCAGTGCCATCAGCACGCTGGCGATCACCAGGTCGATAATCAGGAACGGAATAAAAATGGTAAAGCCAATCTGAAACGCGGTTTTCAGCTCGCTGGTGACATAGGCAGGCAGCAGAATACGCATTGGCACCGCTTCCGGGCCCTGAAGCTCACCGGTGTTGGACAGGCGAGCAAAGAGCGCAAGATCCGCTTCACGCGTCTGACGCAGCATAAATTCTCGTAGCGGTTGCGCGCCTTTATCCAGCGCCTCCTGCATGGAGATTTTGTCTTCGCTGAACGGCTGGTAAGCGTCGGTATAAATCTTATCGATTACCGGCGACATAATGAAAAAGGTCAAAAACAGCGCCAGCCCCAGCAGAACCTGGTTTGGCGGTGCCGAAGGGGTTCCCAGCGCGTTTCGCAACAGACCAAAGACGATGATGATGCGGGTGAAGCTGGTCATCATCAGCAGGATGGCCGGAATAAACGTCAGCGAGGTGATGAAAACCAGTGTCTGAACCGGGAGCGACCAACTTTGGCCGCCGCCAGCGAGGGGCGTTGAGACCAGACCAGGCAATTGCGCATAAACCGCGGGAGCAAACAGGCCCACGCCCGCAAGCGTAAGGGATAACAAACGGCGCATCAGGATCTCCCGGAACGCTTAAGCAAACTCTTCATAACGGACTGGAAATCCGCAGGGGCGTCTGCGCGCTCGTCCACCACAACAGGAGCGGGCGGCAGTTTATGTAATACGTTAATGTTTGAGGCGGTTACGCCCAGGACCAGACGCGCATCTTCCACATCGACAATGACCACGCGTTCCCGTGGCCCGAGTGTGGTGCTGGCGCTGACCTTCAGACCGCGGGCACCGGCAGTTTTACCCGCCAGACCAACGCGTTTCGCCAGCCATGCGGCGATAAGAATAAAGGCAATAATACCGAACAATGCCCCGCTCACCTGGAGCAGAGGTGAGCCGGGGACGGCAGAAGGTTGTGATATTATTGCCTGAGTTTTCATGCTTAACGGCTCAGACGACGCATACGTTCTGATGGGGTAATGATATCGGTGATACGTACGCCGTATTTATCGGCAACCACCACCACTTCACCCTGGGCAATCAGATAACCGTTGATCAGAATATCCAGTGGCTCACCGGCCAGGCCGTCAAGTGCCACCACGGAACCCTGCGTCAGGCGCAGCAGTTCTTTAATGGTCATACGGGTGCGTCCCAGTTCCACGGTCAGCTTAACAGGGATGTCCATAATCAGGTCGATGTCCTGCAGCGTGCCGCTGACATCACCCCCACCAAGCTGCTGGAATACTGCATCCGCCGCGCTTTTGCTCGGGGCGGATTGTTGCTCGTTTAACGCGTCAGCCCACAGATCGTCCAGTGCTCCGCTGTTTTCATCGGACGGATTGTTCATGTCACTCATTTGGGCTGTTCCTCATTCAGCGAATTCAATATCGGGTTGATCAAGTGCTCAACGCGTAACGCATACTGACCGTTAAGTGTGCCGTACTGGCTTGTCAGCACCGGGACACCATCCACATGGGCAATAATGCGGTCGGGTTTTTCTATCGGCAGAACATCGCCGGGTTGTAATTTCAGAATCTGGGATAACCGCAGCGGGATATCGGCAAAACTCGCGATCAGCTCAAGCTGCGAATGCTGAACCTGACGTACCAGGTTTTCACGCCAGTTCTGGTCTTCGTTGCGTGAGTTCTCCAGCGGGGGGTTAACCAGCAGTTCGCGCAGCGGTTCGATCATGCTAAACGGCAGGCAAATGTTGAATTCCCCGGTCAGGTTACCGATTTCCACATGGAACGGTGTGTTGACGACGATATCGTTTGGAGAGGTGGTGATATTGGTAAATTTCACCTGCATCTCAGAACGTACATACTCCACGTCCAGTGGGTTAATGGCTTTCCACGCGTCGCTGTAAGATTCTAGCGCCAGCTTCAGCATACGGTTAATCACGCGCTGCTCGGTGTGGGTAAATTCACGACCTTCTACTTTGGTCGGGAAACGTCCGTCGCCACCGAACAGGTTATCCACCGCAATGAACACCAGGCTTGGCGAAAACACTACCAGTCCAGTGCCGCGCAGCGGCTTCAGATGAATCAGGTTAAGGTTGGTTGGCACCGGCAGGTTGCGGGCAAACTCATGATACGGCTGAATACGGATCGCACCGACCGTGATGTCCGGGCTACGACGCAGCAGGTTAAACAGCCCCATACGGAACTGACGTGCAAAACGTTCGTTAATGATCTCCAGCGCCTGCAGACGTTCACGTACCACGCGACGCTGGGTATTCGGGTCATAGGGGCGAATATCGCTATCGCCGCCAAGACCCGGTTGCGGATCATCACTCTTATCGCTGTCGCCGTTAAGCAGCGCATCGATTTCTGCCTGAGAAAGAATACTGTCGCCCATGTCGTTACCGCAGAATGAAGGCTGTATACAGAACGTCAGTGACTTCCTGCTTAGGTTGGCCGTTTACCAGCGGGGTCGCCAGCGTTTGTTTAATGGCGTCGACCAGCTTTTGCTTACCAACATCGGTGGCCAGCGTCGAAGCATCCTGACGAGAGAACAGCAGCAGAAGGCGGCTACGCACTTCCGGAAGATAATCATTCAGGCGTGCGCGCGTGGCTTCATCCTTCAGGCGCAGCGTAATACCGACATACAGCACACGATCCGCATCACCGAGATTCACGGTGAAGGTATCGAGAGGGAAAAATACCGGCGCCGGCGGTGGTGCAGGTTCGGCTTTGGCCGCAGCGGTCGAAGGTTCCTGCTGCATACGCCAGTAACTATAGCCCGCGGTGGCGCAGGCGGCGAGCGTGATCAACACCAGCAGCGGGATCCAGATGGAACGCTTACTTTTTTTGGTGATAGCGGAGTCAGTCATCTGATACGAGCTTCCTGTTTCGGTACAGCTTAATAAGGTGATTATCCCGTGTCCTGCTGTCGTCAAAGCGTGGAAAAGACGGGGATAATCACGCTACCTCTGGCGTTTAGGCGAAGATGTCTACGGCACTGTTACCGCGCGCTGCGGATTGCAGGGCGGCAGGGGCAGGCAGTAACTCATCACTCTCTTCATTAAAACCGCCGGTGTTACCGGAACGCGAAGCCTGATGTTGCTGCTCGGAGAAGGACTGCTGCTGCCCGGCAAAACTCTCACTGCTGACACTGCTCTGTGCAAGCTGAATACCATTCTCAGCCAGCGATGTCCGCAGTACCGGCAGGGCTGCTTCCAGTGCTGCGCGCACGTGGCTGTGCGCCGAGACCATCTGCAGTTGCGCCTGGTTATCATCCAGTTTAAGCGAAATTTGCACCTGACCCAGGTCTTCCGGGTGCAGACGCAGCTCTGCTGTCTGTTGTCCCTGTTTAGTGAACAGCGTGATGTGCTGGCTCAGGGATTGCTGCCATTCGTGAGTCCCCAGAGGCTGGCTTAACACCGGCGCAGTGGCAACGGTGGCGGCCGGCTGGCTGGTCGTATGGCTGGACATAACTGGTGCCAGGGTGGCCGTCGGCGATGTTGAAGACGACGCGCTGGCGAGTTCGTGCTTCTCCGCTGCAACGGTCACAACCGGTGTCGCGGGTGCGTTGTCAGGCAGAGCAGGGTCGCTGTGTTTCGCCTGACTCTGATAAGACGCAGAAAGCAGTGCTTTATCATGGCCTGCCAGCGGGGTGTTCTGGGACGATTGACCCGCGCCATTTTGTGCAGGCGTCGCTGAACTCAGAACAGACTTCGCGGTAATACCGTCAGTGCCTGTCGCGTGAGTAGTGCTGGTCTGCTGGTGGGGGAGCATCGCCATCAGCGCACTTAAACCTGCCAGCTCTTCTTCGCTCAGTTCGCTTTTGCTGTCATCTTTGCTGGCTGTATTCAGTGTATTCAGTGTCTTCAGGGCATCTCCCTTTGACAGCGGTGTCAGCCCGGAAACCAGCGTTTCCAGCGGTGTGGTTGAGGGTGCTTCATCGCCATTCAGCGCACCCTGACGCGAGAGCAGGTCCGCAATTTTAGCCTGCAGCGTGGTATCTCCCCTGGCGTCCTGAGCGACTTTTGACAGCTTACTGCCAGCCGCTTTCAGGTCAGCCAGGGTCAGTGGCGCATCCTTACCTTTGCCGGTTGCATCCGTCAGGGCGCCCGCCAGCAGAGAGAGAAAGTCTTGCGCACCGTCAGTGCCTTTCCCTGTCAGCGTGCCGCCTGACAGGTCGCTGTCGCTCATCAGCAGTTGTTGCAGTGTGATCATTCCGGTTTCCTCATTGATGCGCGCTGGGCAAACTCATCCATTTTTTTCTGATCCAGACGGTTTTCCGCCAGGGTCGAGGCTGCAATCTGCCGGTCCTGTAAGGTTTGCCAGGCCTGCAGCCGCTGTTTTTTCTCGCGCCAGAAATTCAGCGCGGTATCGACTTTCTGGGTCCACTGGTTAAGCTGCTGGCGATGCTGCTCTATCGCCTTCTCCAGCGTCTGGATAAACTGCTGATAGTTAATCCAGCGCTGGCTTCCAATGCCCTGTGTCATATCGGTATTGAGGTTGGTGCGATATTCATGCTGATAGTCGATTAACATCTTCAACTGTTCTTCAGCCTGCTGGCACCCGCGTCGCATTGCGCCAAGCTGCAATGCGGCATCATCAACTTCTTTTTCAGCCAGATCTTTCAGCGTTGATAACGCGCTGTTTTGCGCCATAACCTTCGCCCTCCACCTGTGTTACACCTGCGGGAAAATCAGCTCCAGTGCCTGAATTGAATCTTCCCAGTCGGCACGTTCAAAAATGCCTTGTTGCAAAAACGCCTCCAGCTGCGGCCACAGGTTAATCGCTTTGTCGAGCATCGGGTCGCTGCCTTTGGCATACGCCCCTACGCTGACCAGATCGCGGTTACGCTGGAAGCTGGAGAGGAGTTGTTTGAAATTACGCACGCGGGCGTAGTGCTTCTCGGTTATCAGCGCCGTCATTGCGCGGCTGATAGAGGCTTCAATATCAATGGCCGGATAGTGCCCGGCTTCGGCCAGACGACGCGACAGCACAATGTGACCGTCAAGGATCGCACGCGCGGAATCGGCAATCGGGTCCTGCTGGTCATCGCCCTCGGTCAGTACCGTATAGAACGCGGTAATGGAGCCGCCGCCGCTGATGCCGTTCCCTGCACGTTCTACCAAGGCTGGGAGCTTGGCGAATACCGAAGGCGGGTAGCCTTTAGTCGCCGGAGGCTCACCAATAGCCAGCGCGATTTCACGCTGTGCCATCGCGTAACGGGTCAGGGAATCCATGATCAGCAGTACGTGCTTGCCACGGTCACGGAAATCTTCGGCGATACGGGTGGCATAGGCTGCACCCTGCATACGCAATAACGGCGAGACATCTGCCGGTGCGGCGATGACCACCGAACGGGCGCGGCCTTCCGCACCCAAAATGTTTTCGATAAAGTCTTTAACTTCACGCCCACGCTCGCCGATCAGACCCACGACGATAACATCGGCTTGAGTGTAGCGCGCCATCATGCCGAGCAGGACGGATTTCCCCACACCAGACCCGGCGAACAGGCCCATACGTTGTCCACGGCCTACAGTCAGCAGGGCGTTGATCGGACGCACGCCGGTATCGAGGACATGCTCGATTGGCGTACGCTGCAAGGGGTTGAAGGGCTGAGTGATCAGCGCGCCGGTTTCAGTGGTGTCCGGAGAAGGCAGGCCGTCAAGCGGTTTACCGCTGCCGTCCAGCACGCGACCAAGCAGGGCAGGGCCAAGCGGCAACTGTTTCCCGCTTTGCAGTCCATCACCGATAATGTTTTTAGCGTATACGCGAGCACCGGGCAGAATGCCTTCCACCTCTTCAAGCGGCATCAGAAACAGACGCTGGCCGTTAAAACCGACCACTTCGCTTTCGACTTCGCGTGTTTCCTGTCCATCCTGACGCTCAATGACGCAGGTCGCCCCCAGCGGAAGCTGCAGGCCAGTGGCCTCCAGTACCAGCCCGGTGGCGCGTGTCAGTCGCCCATAACGACGAACAGATGGCAGTTGCGCCATCTTCGTCTCAAAGTTGTCGAGCGTGGTGAGCCAGCGGGTGAGGCGTGCGGTCATCAGACGACTCCCGGTGCCGCAAGGCGACACAGTTCCTGCCAGCGGGTAGCAACGCTGGCATCCAGGTCACCTTCATCGGCAGAGACTTTGCAGCCGCCGTGATGTAACGACGGGTCGCCGCGCAGACGCCAGCCGTGCAGGTTTAGCGTCGCCCCCAGGCTCTCTTCCACGCGCTGCAGGTCGTCCGGGTGAACGCGCAACTGCGGCTTACCGCTGAACAGCGGCTCTTGTTGCAGTAGCCCCTGAATTTGTTTGATCAGCGCAGTGTTATCCACCACTGGCGTCTGGCCGATAACCTGACGCGCGGCTTCCAGCGCCATCTGCATCAGTCGTGAGGCAATCACGCTGTCCAGCGCATCCAGCGTGTGCTGGAACTCGCTGACCAGCTGTTGCATGCGGGCATGGATCGGCGCTTGCTGCTGGCGCGCCTGATCAATACCGTGCTCTAACCCTTTCGCCAGTCCTTCCTGATACCCTTGCTCGTGGCCCTTCTGCCGGCCTTCGTTCAGACCGGCATTATAGCCTTGCTCGTGTGCCTGCATTTGCAGCTGAGCCAGCATCTGTGCTTGTTGCTCTTCTTCACTCAGTTCAGGCTGCTCAGCATCCGGGTCGAGCGCCTCGGGCGATACCACCGCTGGCGTGAATTCGGAGAGGGGAGGAGCCAGATCGTCCGGTGTCCAGCGCTTCCACGGCATCTCATTAGACATAGGTGTCGTCTCCGCTGCCAATCACCATCTCGCCGGTTTCCGCCAGACGACGAACAATAAGCAGGATCGCTTTCTGTTCGTTTTCCACCTGAGACAGACGTACCGGGCCACGGTTGGCAAGGTCGTCGCGCAGGATATCTGCCGCACGCTGAGACATGTTGCGCAGGAACTTCTCGCGCAGTGGCTGCTCGGCACCTTTGAGGGCGATAAGCAGCGACTCGGAGTCCACTTCCTGCAGCAGGCGCTGGATGCTGCGGTCGTCCACTTCGACCAGGTTTTCGAACAGGAACATCTCGTCGATAATTTTCTGTGCCAGCTCGCCGTCGAATTCGCGTACTGCGGTAATAACCGCCTCTTCCTGCTGGGTTTTCATCAGGTTGATGATTTCCGCCGCCGTTCTTACGCCGCCCATTTTGCTGCGCTTGAGGTTCTGGCCATCGAGCAGGTTGTTCAGTACTTCTGTCAGCTCCGCCAGTGCGGCTGGCTGCACGCCACCGAAGGTTGCGATACGCAGCATCACATCGTGACGCAGGCGCTCTTCGAACAGCGCCAGAATATCGGCCGCCTGACCACGTTTGAGGTGGACAAGGATGGTGGCAATAATCTGCGGGTGCTCGTCGCGAATAAGGTCGGCGGCACTCTGCGGTTCCATAAAGTTGAGCGTTTCGATACCGCTGGCGGTATCACGCGTTTCCAGAATATCTTCCAGCAGGCTGGAGGCACGCTCTTCGCCCAGCGCCTTGACCAGCACGGAGCGCAGGTAGTCATTGGCGTTGATGTTCAGTGCGGCAAACTGTTCGGCTTCCTGTTCAAACTCTGCCAGCACTTCGGTTAGCTGTTTATTGGAGATTTGACGCACGTTGGCCATGGCCGCACTGAGAATTTGCACTTCTCGCTGGGAGAGGTGTTTAAACACCTCTGCCGCGCGATCTTCGCCAATGGTCATCAACAGGATGACGCTTTTATCGGTGCCTGTAAGCGTATTACTCATGTTCGTTACCCATCCACTGGCGGATGACCAGCGCCACGACGCGCGGATCGTTATCTGACATTTCGCGAATGCGCTGGCTCATGACCTCAGCGCCCATGCGCTGGTTAGCACGGCGTTGCTGCAGTTGTTCATCTTTGCTGAGGCGAACTTCAACCGCTTCTTCCACTTCCTGACGCGCACTCATCTGTTCGCGAGCGGCTTTCTCGGCTTCAGCACGACGCTGGAGCTGCGGACGAACGCCTTTACGCCACAGCAGCCACGCGACAATCAGTACCAGCAGCCAGCGTCCCGCGGACATCAGCTGATCGATAAACGCCTGCTGTTGCCAGAACGGCAGTTCACCGCCGGTCTCATCCACCGCGTTGAACGGTGAGTTCACCACGTTGAGGCTATCGCCACGCTTCTCGGAGTAACCCATTGCTTCACGGGTCAGGTCTTCGATCTGCTTCATCTGCTCGGCTGTCAGCGCCAGCGGTTTGCCATTTGGAAGCGTCTTGTAGTTCACCACTACCGCAACAGAAAGACGCTGAATATCGCCCACGTTCAGTTTAGTGTGGCGAATCGTCCTATCCACTTCGTAGTTCGTGGTTTCGTTACGACTGCTGGTATGCGGACCGGCATTATTGGCCGTTGACGTCGTCTGCTGGTTATTTTGCTGACCGTTCTGCTGGTTAGCCGGAGGTGTAGAAATCGGTGCTGAGTTAGCCGGTGCGGGCTGGTTAGACAGCGCGCCCGGAACACCGCCAGGGTACGCACCACCAGACTGTTCGCTGGAGTTGATCTGGCGAGAGCGCATCACCGCCTGAGCGGCATCACCGTTCGGGCTGTACTGCTCTTCGGTCTGTTCTTTATTAGAGAAGTCGATCTGCGCGGTCACCTGCGCATGCACGTTGCTGTTACCCACGACCGGACCGAGGATCGCTTCAATACGACGCTGGAGACGGTTTTCAACATCTGCGGCATATTTCAGTTGCGCGTCATTCAGATCACGACCGGCGGTGTTGGATTGCGTCAGCAGATGACCACTCTGGTCAACCAGCGTCACGTTACCCGGCGGCAGACCGGCGACAGCGCTGGAGACGAGATGTGTCACCGCGCTAATTTGCCCTTCGTCCAGCGCGCGGCCAGGTTCGAGATTCACGGTAACGGAAGCGGAAGGTGATTTCTGTTCGCGGACAAATAAAGAAGGTTTAGGCATCGCCAGGTGCACACGGGCACTTTTCACCGGGCCTAACGTTTCAATGGTACGGGCCAGTTCGCCTTCCAGCGCACGCTGGTAGTTCACTTGCTCGCTGAACTGGCTGATACCGAATTTTTCCTGATCCAGCAGTTCAAAACCGACCGCGCCACCTTTCGGCAGCCCCTGCTGCGCCAGACGCAGACGAAGTTCATGCACCTTATCTGCCGGTACCTCAAGCGCACCCCCGTTATCGGCAAAGCGATAAGGGATGTTCATCTGGGTAAGCTGGGTGACGATGGCACCGCCATCCTGATCGGAAAGGTTACTGTAGAGCGTCCGGTAATCAGGGCTTTTCGCCCACAGGACCATCGCTACAAGGATCGCAATTGCGGCAGCGCCTGCCACGATCAACGGGATTTTAGGATTCGCGCGAAGGCGGTTCATCCACTCGAGTGATTTATTTTGTGGCGCTGTCGATGCTGTTGCACTCATTGCGCACCTCTTAAATCCTGGTGGTTTACGTTATTCGTGTAGAGAAACAAAACTGACTCCCGGGTCGGCAAACACGACAAAAGTTCCATATTGATGGCCCTGCCATTATTTGATGATTCGTGATTTTCTATGCGTCAAATAACCTGGTTTTTTCACGCTATTTACCGCCATTATCTTATTGACAAGCTGTTAGTCTTGACCGCGTAAAAAACCATCCAGGGGAGAGTCATGGCTATACAGGGTATTGAAGGGGTAATCAGTCAGTTGCAGGCAACGGCGATGACTGCCCGTAATCAGAATGTGGCAGAACAACAGCCGAGCATTAGCTTTGCAGGGCAACTGCATGCCGCTCTTGACCGTATCAGCGATACCCAGACCGCCGCACGGATCCAGGCAGAGAAGTTCACCCTCGGTGAACCGGGTGTGGCCCTGAATGATGTGATGGCCGATTTGCAAAAAGCGTCGGTGTCCCTGCAGATGGGGATCCAGGTGCGTAACAAACTGGTGTCGGCTTACCAGGAAGTGATGGGGATGCAGGTTTAAGACCTGTCGATCTTCGCTGGCAGCCTTAGCGCTTTAATGCCACAATATTTTTTTCTTCGAATGCAGGAAAGGTGATGAAAAAAATAGCAATTGCTGGTGTGCTGCTGGCACTGACCGGGTGCGTTCAGGTCGATAACTATAAAGAAGTGATCAAGCATCCTGTTCCGGCGGAACTGGCGGGATACTGGCAGTCAAAAGGGCCGCAGAGCAAAATGGTCAGCCCAGAGGCGATCGCCACGCTGGTGGTAACGGAAGAGGGCGATACGCTTGACTGCCGTCAGTGGCAGCGCGTGATTGCCGTGCCGGGTAAAATCATGCTGCGTTCAGACAGTTATTACAACGTGACCCGCAAGCTGGATATCTATCCGCTGGAACGCGATGGTTTAACGCTTGAGTACGACGGGATGGAGCTGCAGAAAGTCGACCGTCCTACGGTTGAGTGCGCTGATTACCTGAGCAAAAATCCGCTGGAGAGTAAGGCGCCTTAACCATTTTTGCCGGGTGGCGCTGACGCTTACCCGGCATTGTTTCTACAGCACTTCCTCTATTACCCAAATGCTGACGCTCCCCCCATTACAGGTAAAGGTCCCTTCGCCATCTGCCGCGGTGGTAATGGTTTCTTCGCGATTGCCGAGGAAATCACGCCAGGTTTTATTACCGTAGTTTTCTCCAAGACAAATCACTTTCTCACCGTCGTCACCATTTGACAGCACTACCACACAGCCGGGATCGTCCTCGGTACCGCTGCGGCTGAAGGCGATACAGTTAGGATGGTCAAAAAAGAGCGTCTGCACACCGTGAGCAAAACGCTGACGAGCGAGGATCAATTCGTGGAGCTGCTCAATGACCGGCATGTCGATATGGTACATTTCACCGTCGCCCCCTGTATCGTCATAACTGGCACCGAAGAGATCGGGATAAAAGACGCTCGGCACACCATTTTCCCGTAGCAGGATCAACGCATAAGCCAGGGGTTTAAACCAAGGTTCGACCGGTGCTTCCAGGGCCTGTAAAGGTTGGGTGTCATGGTTAGCCACAAGGGTTACCGCATGAAACGGATCGGCTTCCACCAGCGTACCGGTGAAGATTTGGCTCATGTCGTAATCCCGTCCCTGACGTGACGCTTCGTGGAATTTCATTTGCAAGGGGGCGTCAAACAGCATCGTTTTACCCTCGACCTGGTCAATATAGGCCTGGAGCTTATCCACTTCGTGGGACCAGTATTCCGCCACGATAAACAGTGGCTGCTCCGCGACTTCCTGTACGTGTTCAATCCACTCTTTGTAAAACCAGGCGGGAATATGTTTAACGGCGTCCAGACGAAAACCGTCGCAGCGCGTCTGTTCCATGACCCAGCGGGCCCAGTATTTGATCTCTTCGGTGACGGCGTGATTGCGAAAGTCGATATTTTCGCCCATCAGATAATCGAAATTACCCATTTCATCATCAACCTGATCGTTCCAGCCTTCGCCGGTGTAGTCGTTGACGATTTTAAAGATGCCGTCTTCAGCGGGGTTTTCAATATGGTCGACGCCGCTGAAACATTTGTAATCCCAGATAAACTGCGAATATTGCCCAGCGCGGACAGGGAAGGTGTAGCGGGTCCAGGCTTCACACTCGATGACCTCGTCATCAATTTGCGTGCGGTCCTGTTCGTTAACGCGTTGAACGCGGACAGACTCTTTCTCATCTGCCCCCATTTTGTGATTCACCACCACATCCAGCAGCACGGCAATGTCGTTGCTTTTTAGCGCGTCAATGGCTTCCAGCAACTGAGCTTTGTTGCCGTATTTGGTGGCGATGCTGCCTTTCTGGTCAAACTCACCGAGATCGAACAAGTCGTAAGAATCATACCCAACCGAATACCCACCAGACGCGCCTTTATAAGCGGGTGGCAGCCAGATCATATTGATGCCGATTTCGTTAAGATTGGGGGCTAATGCCGTGACCTCTCGCCACAATTCACCGCCAGCAGGGTAGTACCAGTGAAAACATTGTAACAGGGTGGGGTTTTTCATCGTCCGTGCTCCAGAAGCCGTTTGGCTGACTTCTGGAGTATGGATGAAGAAATCATAATTGTGTGTCGCGGGTCAAACTTTCTGGATAAAGAATATTCCCTGACAGCTTTCCATAGGTAGATGTAATGGATTGCTGTTTACCGGTTTGATCAATGAGACTGCGCAGCTCGTCCATCCGGACTTTCAGCAGCGACTTTAGCGTATTCTCATTCTCAAGGATCATTTCCAGCAGCGCACGCGCTTGCTCAACCTGAGCCGGAGGGCATGACATGATGGGCGTTTGCGAAATCTTTTCCACCAGTTGAACGTAATGCATTTCCTGCTCGATAAGCGCATCCCATTGACCAGAATGTGCGAGATTTAGCATAGCAATGCTCTGAGCATGTAACGCTTGCCAGTGGCTAAGCGCTGCGCTGGGATTATTCATTAAAATTATCCTGAAATAGAGGACGCATTGGGGCCAATTTGCTTCCACGCATCCGCAATGTTGTTTAATAAACCCTCGACTTCAACAATTGCGTCTACGTCGTTACTGACATTCGCCAGTAACAAACGTCGAACCATATATTCGTACAAGGAGGCAAGATTACCGGACAACTCGCTCTCAACCTCCATGTTCAGTCCTGCTTTTAAACCATTGTCGATGATGTTGATGGCTTTAGATAAAGCCTCACCTTTTTCACGAATTTGCCCGGCTTCCATGAACAAACGCGCGCGGACGAGGGCGCTATGCGCCCCGTCAAACAGCATGACAATCAGTTGGTGTGGACTGGCATTCATGACTGCACTTTCTACACCTATCTGTTGATAGGATTGAACACCAGAGGTCTTATACATATCCACTCCTAAATGCTACGACTACTTTTGTGAGAACTGTTGTGTCAGGTAGTTGGCCGTACTGGTCATTTTGGTGACTAATACGTCCAGGCTGGTGAACTGCGTTTTGTAACGCGCCATGGTGGCATCAATAGTGGCTTCCATCGCATCGTAGCGTTCACCCAGCGTTTTCAGCGTTTTATTGATCCCGTCTTTTGCGTTCTGGATCACACCTGCGCTACCGGTGCTGGTGCTGAGCATGGTATCCAGCGTCTTACTCATCCGGGTGGCCATACCGGTTGTTTTCCCGTCGCCCACAAAGTACTGCTGTACGGCGGTAGGGTTGTCGGTGAGCGCTTTTTTCAGTTTATCGGTATCAATTTTCAGGTTACCGACTGTTCCGTCAGACCCTTTTACTGGATCCTGGGTAATTCCCAGTTGAGCCATGATCTGAACAGAGCCGCTCTGCACTTCAGTCAGCAGACCGCGCAGCTGAGACTGAATACCACGCACATTCGCGTCGCCAACGAGCGCACCGTTACTGGTGGACTGGCTTCCTGAACCTGCGTCAACAGGAACATATTTCGTCAGGCTGTTAATGGTGGACTGCAGCGAGTTATATGCGGTTACCCAGTCAGAGATGGCTTTCTGGTTAGCATCTGTTGCGCGACTCACCTCAAGTGTTTCATCGGCCTTGCTTTCTGCCTTCAGCGAGAAGGTCACACCTGGCAGCGCATCGGTGATGGTATTCGACTGGCGCTCAATCGAAATGTTGTTCACCACCACAATGGCGTTTTGTGCTTCGGTGTTTACCGTCAGTGCGCCCGTTTTAGTGGTCGAATCGTAGCCAATTGCGCTTTGCAGTTTGTCATCGCCGGTGACGCTAATCGTCATCGCCCCATCCGTACCGGTGGTTTTCGATGACAGCATCAGGCGGTAATCACCTTCTTTCGCTTTGATCACGCTGGCGGTGACGTTGCCGTTCGCTTTATTAATGGCGCTCGCGATCCCTGCCAGAGAGGTATCGCCATCCGCCAGGTTCACCTCTAAAGGTGTCTTCGTACCCGGCTGGGTGATAGTGATTTTACGTGTCGTACCTGTCGTATCGCCCAGCAGGTCCGTGTTGTTTGTATAGGAGCCTGTGGTGAGAGCCTGTGCCTTCGCGACCTGGTTGACGTTGACAACAAAAGAACCCACGGATGCGTCAGCGGTCGTTGTGGCTGTAAAGGCCGTGTTCGTGCTGCTAACAGACGTGGAGTTCCAGGTGGTTGCTTTACCCAGCGCAGCGGTGGCAGTCTGCAGCGATGTCATGGCGCTCTGCAGTTTGCCGTAAGCGCTTAACTGTGCGTTATACGTTGATTGCTGGGAAGTAATCGTCGTCAGCTTGGTTCTTTCTGCTGCATCCAACTGATTATATAAATCCCCGAGTCCTGCAGAACCTATCCCGAGGTTACTGATAGTAGCCATGCATATTTTCCTTAAAATACGAAAGTAGTTCAGGACTCTTATCGGCCTCTTAACGTAAAAGTTTACGATGGTGAGAAAAAAATAATCCAAAGAATAGACAGGTCCCGGTGGGGTAAATGAAAGGATTGCACTTTAGGGTAATTTTCAGCGCGCTGAAAACACATTGAATAGTGTGTCTATTCTTTGCGCTAAAAAGCCGTAAATAATAAGTCGATAGTGAACCTTAATTGCTTTTTTAAAAATAAACACCTTAAAAATCATCTGCTTATAATTTTTTCAAAATTGATTCTAAAGTCTTTTGGGGACCCGTCGATAACCTTGTTGACGGTGAGAGACGCTGTGAGTGTTAGGCACCGGACCTAAAACCCAATTTTTGAAGGAAAGAAAATTATGGCAGTTATCAATACTAACCTGTTGTCCCTGACCACTCAGAACAACCTGAACAAATCTCAGTCTTCTCTGGGCACTGCTATTGAGCGTCTGTCTTCAGGTCTGCGTATCAACAGCGCGAAAGACGATGCCGCTGGCCAGGCGATTGCAAACCGTATGACCGCTCAGATCAAAGGTATGACTCAGGCAGCACGTAACGCCAACGACGGTATCTCCATGGCGCAGACTGCTGAAGGTTCTCTGAACGAAATCAACAACAACTTGCAGCGTGTTCGTGAGCTGGCTGTTCAGGCAAGCAACGGTACTAACAGCGCGTCTGACCTGGCATCTCTGCAGGATGAAGTTACCGCTCGTCTGGCTGAAATCGACCGCGTTGCGGGCAAAACTGACTTCAACGGCATCAAACTGCTGGACGGCACTGCAGGTACTGCTGGTGTGGTTAAAATTCAGGTTGGCGTTAACGACGGCGACACCATCAACCTGGATCTGAGCGGCGCTAAAGCTGACTCTACTACTCTGGGCGTGAACGCTATCGACCTGAAAGCAATGACCGCTACCGACCTGAACACCATCGACAAAGCTATCGCTACTGTTGATAAAGCACGTTCTGGTCTGGGTGCTGTGCAGAACCGTTTCACTTCTGCAATCAACAACCTGAACAACACCTCTAACAACCTGTCTGCTGCTCAGTCCCGTATCCAGGACGCTGACTACGCAACTGAAGTTTCCAACATGTCCCGCGCGCAGATCCTGCAGCAGGCTGGTACTTCTGTTCTGTCTCAGGCAAACCAGGTTCCACAGACTGTTCTGTCTCTGCTGCGTTAATTTTACGCGTGAAACCCCGCTTCGGCGGGGTTTTTTTGTCTCTGAATTTTGAGGACCCGCCTGTGAAACAGATCGTTATTACCCAGCCTAAACTGGTCGCAGATTTTTCCTGTGTCGGTGGGGAATGCCGTGAACATTGTTGTCAGGGCTGGACCATCGCGTTTGATAAATCCTCCGTTAACCGCTATCTGAACAGTAAAAATGCGGCTATTCGCCAGACAGCGAAAACGGCGATAAAAGTCACTAAAAAGCAGTATGGCAACTGGGGTGAAGTGATTTTCCATACGGAAAGTAAAAACTGCCCGTTTATGGATACGGAAAAGCTCTGCTCTATTCATAGCGCCATGGGTGCCCAGGCCTTAAGCCCAACCTGTTCGTCATTTCCACGGACAAGCCGGGTCTATAAAAATGAAATCGAAAAATCGCTCAATCTCTCGTGTCCGGAAGTTACCCGACTTCTGTTGAACGACCGGGAGTCTATGTCGATGATGGAATCTATCAGCGTCCAGCAGGACGCCAATAATGCGCCGATGATGGATTTGAAGGCCAAGGTCATCAATCTTTTCTGCCAGAATTTATTCAGCGTTGACGGTGTCAGCGTTGAAGAACAAGTTTACGCCGTGGTGAAATTCCTGATGGTGGCTGAAAAGCTAGAGAATCTATCCGAGAATATCAGCACCCTCGAAACAGTTTATTTCTCACTGGTTAACGAACTGGTGAGCGGTAAAATCAGGACAGAATTAGACGGATTTAATCAGAACTATAACCTGAAATTCGCGTTAATCTCACTTATCCAGAGCTACTTTACGAAGAAAGCGACAGCACGCGGCGGTGAGGTATTAAACCGTTATTTTACCCAGCTGTATCAACAGTTTGAATCTGTCGGTGACACTGTTCCGGCAGAAAAGGTCATGGAAAACATCGAGTCCGTCTGGCGCGATGTGGCGGGCAGTTACCTGGCGGTCAATGACCATTTATTTAAGAACTTTTTTAAATACAAACTCTGGGAGCAAGGGTTCCCACAGAACAATGGCCGCAGCATGTTGAATAATCTTTATTTAATTGTCGCGGAGTTCTATTTTCTTAAAGCGCTGCTTGCTGGTCAGGCTATCGTGGCGGGGAAAATTGAACAAGATAATATTATTGATGTTATTTACAGCTTCCACTCGCTTAGCCAGCATAATCAGGAAGCGGGAAAGCTCTTTCATCAACATATAGATAGCGTCAAACTGGGTGACGATCTTTCATTGTTACAACTGTTAATTTAGGTAGAAAAGTTGCCCCTGCTGTGGGCAACCTCAGAATAACCTCACTTTATCCCCCTTTTTCATCCAATTGAACGCCCTGCAGAATCGGATAATCATGCCGATAACTCAACTAACGCAGGGCTGTTTATCGTGAATTCACTCTATACCGCTGAAGGTGTAATGGATAAACACTCGCTGTGGCAGCGTTATGTCCCGCTGGTGCGCCACGAAGCATTGCGCCTCCAGGTGCGCTTGCCGGCGAGCGTGGAACTGGACGATCTGCTACAGGCGGGCGGTATCGGGTTATTGAATGCAGTTGACCGATACGACGCTCTGCAAGGAACGGCATTTACGACTTACGCAGTTCAGCGTATTCGTGGTGCGATGCTGGACGAACTGCGCAGCCGCGACTGGGTGCCGCGCAGTGTTCGCCGTAACGCCCGCGAAGTGGCGCATGCGATAGGGCAGCTGGAACAGGAACTGGGACGTAACGCAACGGAAACTGAAGTGGCGGAACGTCTTGGCATTGCTGTTGAAGAGTATCGTCAGATGTTGCTCGATACCAACAATAGCCAACTCTTCTCTTATGACGAGTGGCGCGAAGAGCATGGCGATAGCATCGAGCTGGTGACGGATGAGCATCAGCAAGAAAACCCGTTACACCATTTAATGGAAGGCAATTTACGCCAGCGCGTAATGGAAGCGATTGAAGCTTTACCGGAACGTGAACAGCTGGTGTTGACCCTTTATTACCAGGAAGAGCTAAACCTCAAAGAGATTGGCGCTGTTCTGGAGGTGGGAGAATCGCGGGTGAGCCAGTTGCACAGCCAGGCCATTAAACGCTTACGAACAAAGCTGGGTAAGTTATAGGTGATTAATTCACCTGGGAAATGCCGCACAACGTATTGACAACCAGGAGTTATCATGACGGTGCAGCAATCTAAAAGACGGCCTTTAAGCCGCTACCTGAAAGACTTTAAACACAGCCAGACGCATTGCGCCCACTGTAACAAGTTACTCGATCGTATCACGCTGGTTCGTCGTGGCGAAATCGTCAATAAGATTGCGATTTCTCGTCTCGACACGTTGATGGATGAATCAGCATGGCTCGAAGAACAGAAAGAGTGGGTGGCGCTTTGCCGTTTCTGCGGTGATCTCCACTGCAAAGAGCAAAGCGACTTCTTCGATATTATCGGCTTCAAACAATTCCTGTTTGAACAAACGGAGATGAGCCACGGGACCGTTCGCGAATATGTCGTTCGCCTGCGTCGCCTTGGGCAACATCTGACCGTAAACAACATTTCCCGCGATCTGCTGAAGACCGGTTATCTGGATGAAAATCTGGAGCCGTGGCTGCCTGCAACCAGCACCAACAATTACCGTATTGCGCTGCGCAAGTATGCTCAGTACAAGGTGCAAATGCCGGGTGTTATGAAGCAGAAAGCGCTCGCCGGAACAACTTCTGATATATATTAAAAAAGAATAAGATGTAGCGCAGTCGCCTTTGACGTTGCAGGCGATTTCTCTACACTACGTAAAAATTCCACTATATCGGGGTATTTATGAAATTTGCACTTCTGGGTCGTCAGGCGCTGATGGGAGTCATGGCTGTCGCGCTGGTTGCGGGAATGAGCGTAAAAACGTTCGCCGCAGAAAACCTGCTGAATAAAGTGAAAGAGCGCGGCACGCTGCTGGTTGGGCTGGAAGGAACGTATCCTCCGTTCAGCTTCCAGGGTGATGACGGTAAATTGACCGGTTTTGAAGTGGAGTTTGCAGAAGAACTGGCGAAGCACCTTGGCGTTAAAGCGTCCCTGAAACCGACCAAATGGGACGGTATGCTGGCGTCGCTGGATTCCAAACGTATTGATGTGGTGATTAACCAGGTGACCATTTCTGACGAGCGTAAGAAGAAGTATGACTTCTCCACGCCGTACACCGTGTCCGGTATTCAGGCGCTGGTGAAGAAAGGCAACGAAGGTACCATCAAAACGGCTGCAGACCTGAAAGGTAAGAAAGTCGGTGTAGGTCTGGGAACCAACTACGAAGAGTGGTTGCGCCAGAACGTTCAGGGCGTGGATATCCGCACCTATGATGATGACCCGACGAAATACCAGGACCTGCGCGTGGGCCGTATTGACGCGATTCTGGTTGACCGCCTGGCGGCGCTGGATCTGGTGAAGAAAACCAATAATACCCTGGCAGTAGCGGGTGATGCGTTCTCTCGTCAGGAGTCAGGTGTGGCCGTTCGTAAAGGCAACGAAGACCTGGTAAAAGCCATTGATACCGCGATTGCTGATATGCAGAAAGACGGAAGTCTGAAAGCACTCTCTGAGAAGTGGTTCGGGGCAGACGTCACGAAATAAGTTTCTGACGTTAAAAAAAGGCGCTTTTAAAAGCGCCTTTTTTATTTCTTACGCGTCTGCGTGCATAATGAAAAATATCACATTTTGTCTGAGCTACCGGAGAACCCATGTCACTACAGAATTTAACGCGCTTTCCTCGCCTGGAGTTTATCGGCGCACCGACTCCGCTGGAGTATCTGCCGCGATTTTCTGATTATTTAGGACGCGATATTTTTATTAAGCGTGATGACGTGACGCCGATGGCAATGGGAGGCAACAAGCTACGCAAGCTGGAGTTTCTGGCGGCTGATGCGCTGCGCGAAGGAGCGGATACGCTTATCACCGCCGGTGCCATTCAGTCTAACCACGTTCGTCAGACGGCGGCTGTGGCAGCAAAACTCGGGCTTCACTGCGTGGCCTTGCTGGAGAACCCGATTGGGACGCGGGCAGAAAACTATCTGACCAACGGTAACCGTCTGCTGTTAGATCTCTTTAATGTGCAGGTTGAGATGGTGGATGCCCTGAACGACCCGACCGCACAGCTTGATGAACTGGCAACACGTCTGGAAGCGCAGGGTTTTCGTCCTTACGTTATTCCTGTCGGTGGCTCGAATGCGCTGGGCGCGCTGGGGTATGTGGAAAGCGCGCTGGAAATTGCTCAGCAGTGCGAGGGTGCGGTTAACCTCTCTTCTGTGGTGGTGGCCTCAGGAAGTGCGGGCACGCATGCCGGGCTGGCGGTGGGGCTGGAGCAGTTGTTGCCCGATGCTGAGCTGATTGGCGTGACGGTCTCTCGTAGCGTTGCGGATCAGAAACCGAAAGTGGTCACCTTGCAGCAGGCGGTGGCAGAGCAACTGGAGCTCAAGGCAAAGGCCGATATTGTGCTCTGGGATGACTACTTTGCGCCGGGTTACGGCACACCTAACGAAGAGGGCATGGAAGCGGTTAAGCTGCTGGCTCGCCTTGAGGGTATTTTGCTTGATCCGGTCTATACCGGTAAAGCGATGGCCGGGCTTATTGATGGCATTGCACAGAAACGCTTTAAGGATGAAGGGCCAATTTTATTTGTCCATACAGGTGGGGCACCTGCGCTGTTTGCCTACCATCCTCATGTCTAAATATCAGGTCGAAAAATAATAATGCAAGAAAGTATTCAACTGGTTATTGATTCGCTGCCGTATCTGCTAAAAGGTGCGGTATTTACGTTACAACTCAGTATTGGCGGGATGTTCTTTGGGCTGGTGCTGGGCTTTGTGCTGGCCTTAATGCGCATGTCGCCGGTTTTACCGGTGCGTTGGCTGGCGCGTTTTTATATTTCTGTGTTTCGCGGTACGCCACTTATCGCTCAGCTCTTTATGATTTACTACGGTTTACCGCAGTTTGGTATTGAACTGGATCCGATCCCGGCGGCAATGATTGGCCTGTCGCTCAATACAGCGGCGTACACCTCAGAAACGCTGCGTGCGGCCATCTCATCCATTGACAAAGGACAGTGGGAAGCGGCCGCCAGTATCGGTATGACACCCTGGCAGACACTTCGCCGGGCAATTCTGCCGCAGGCTGCCAGAGTAGCGCTTCCGCCACTCAGCAATAGTTTCATCAGTCTGGTGAAAGATACTTCTCTGGCGGCGACGATTCAGGTGCCTGAGCTGTTCCGCCAGGCGCAGCTCATTACCTCGCGTACGCTGGAAGTCTTCACGATGTATCTGGCGGCCTCGCTGATTTACTGGGTGATGGCGACGGTGCTGTCCGCCCTGCAAAACTACTTCGAAAACCAGCTTAACCGCCAGGAGCGTGATCCAAAATGAGTGCTATCGACGTCAAAAACCTGGTGAAAAAATTCCACGGTCAAACGGTGCTCCACGGGATTGATCTTGAAGTTGAACAGGGTGAAGTGGTGGCAATTATTGGTCCTAGTGGGTCGGGAAAGACGACACTGCTGCGCAGTATTAACCTGCTCGAACAGCCGGAAGGCGGAACCATCCGTGTCGGTGAGATAACCATTGATACTGGTAAATCCATCAGTCAGCAGAAAGGGTTGATTCGCCGTTTGCGCCAGCATGTTGGTTTCGTTTTCCAGAACTTCAATCTTTTCCCGCACCGCACGGTGCTGGAGAACATTATTGAAGGGCCGGTAATTGTCAAAGGGGAATCAAAAGAGGACGCAACGGTTCGTGCGCGTGAACTGCTTGCCAAAGTCGGGCTGGCGGGGAAAGAGACAAGCTACCCGCGCCGTTTGTCAGGGGGGCAACAGCAGCGCGTGGCAATCGCGCGTGCGCTGGCCATGCGTCCTGACGTGATTCTGTTTGATGAGCCCACCTCTGCACTCGACCCAGAGCTGGTGGGGGAGGTGTTGAACACAATCCGTCAGTTGGCCCAGGAAAAACGTACGATGGTGATCGTGACCCATGAAATGAGCTTTGCCCGCGATGTTGCCGACAGAGCCATCTTCATGGATCAAGGACGAATTGTGGAGCAGGGGCCGGCGAAAAACCTGTTTGCTAACCCTCAGCAGCCGCGAACTCGCCAGTTCCTTGAAAAATTCCTCATGCAGTAGCATTTTTGCACTAATTTGCTCCAGGAATTTAGCCTGGAGCAAATTATTCTCCTTCATCGCCTTATCCCATGTTTTTTTATTCCATCCAGCTCGGATAAACCTTATCAATAGTAAAGTTAATTGTGCTATTGCCGATATTTTGTAGTTAGAAATAAGTTTTATGTGTTAATTTATATTCACCATAATAATGATTATCTTTTCAGAGGCTTCATTTAGTAAGTATGAAGGATTCAGACTTTTTCACCTGGCGACGGGATTGCTCCCTCCGGTTTCAGGAATTGACCTGTGCCGACGAGGTATATCAGGAACTACAGAGACAAACACAGGCGCTGGAATTTGATTATTACGCACTCTGTGTGCGCCATCCCGTGCCATTTACACGTCCGAGGATTGCTGTGCATACCACTTATCCAAAGCAGTGGATGGCACAATATCAATCTGCGAACTATTTCGCGGTTGATCCAGTGTTAAAACCCGAGAATTTCATTCATGGTCATTTACCCTGGACCGATGAATTATTTGCGGATGCTCAGGAATTATGGAGTAGCGCGCAGGACCACGGTTTACGTAAAGGAATAACGCAGTGTCTGATGCTGCCGAATCACGCACTTGGTTTTCTGTCGGTTTCTCGTACTAGTATGCTGGAAATACCCTTAGCCAGCGAAGAAATAGAATTACGCTTGCAGATGTTGGTACAAATGGCCTTAACCACGCTGACCCGTTTTGAAGATGAGATGGTCATGCCGCCTGAAATGAAATTCAGCAAGCGTGAGCGTGAAATTCTGAAATGGACAGCGGAAGGGAAGACGTCAGCGGAAATAGCGATCATTCTCTCAATTTCAGAGAATACGGTTAACTTCCATCAGAAGAATATGCAGAAGAAATTCAACGCGCCAAACAAGACACAGATTGCGTGCTATGCAGCAGCAACGGGACTGATCTGATTAGATTCTGCGTTCTGCGTGACAGACGAACTAACGGCTGAATGCAGTGCATCCAGCCGTTTTTTTTACTGGCGGTAGGCTTGTTTGATTTGCTTAACGGTGTTGGCAAATACCGCTGATTCAGCCTGGTCTTCCATCTGCGCGATTTGTTTTTCCATTTTAATGATCACACGACCGGCATCAGCCTGGCCCATCGCCTGTAGCATCAGTGTTAGCAGTGCTTTCAGACAGTTTACTTCCTGTGCCAGTTCCTGGTTATTCTCCGCAGTGGCAAATTCAGGTGTGCTCATTTATTTTCCTCATTATTAAACGGCGCTAAAGCGCGACGACGAAAGTCAAGGCGGCGGAGTATACCACAAGCTGAAGCAAAAAATGCAGCGGTTGTTTTTCGTACTTTTACGTTGATGTTTAATTGCGTAAACAGAGCATGCGGGTAAAGTGAGCCACTTCGAACGGCTATTAATTGTTTATGTCCGGTTCGCTTGTCGTTAATTATTGTTACAAAAATTTGAGTGCTGTTTTCTGGTGGGGAATCTCTGCAATTTTTTTGTAACTTTTTGAATACAGATGCTTAAAAAAAGCCGCAAAGGCCCTAAGTGCACGGGCTTGCTTTCCACGGACTGTACAGGCTAATTTCCAGAAACGAGAGCGAAATCGAATAGCCAGTTTTTTAACGTTTTAATCTTGTGAGGAAAACCGTTAATATAAACCAAATTATCACTCAGTAGCGTTATCCCTATTCTGGAGACATTTCCTTTGATCAACGTCCTTCTTGTTGATGACCACGAACTGGTGCGCGCAGGGATACGACGCATTCTTGAAGATATTAAAGGTATTAAAGTTGCCGGCGAGGTGTGCTGTGGGGAAGATGCCGTAAAATGGTGTCGCACAAACTCGGCCGATGTGGTGCTGATGGATATGAACATGCCCGGTATCGGTGGGCTTGAAGCAACACGCAAAATCGCACGTACTTTCGTCGATACGAAAGTCATCATGCTGACCGTGCATACCGAAAATCCGCTGCCCGCGAAAGTGATGCAGGCAGGTGCTGCGGGTTACCTGAGTAAAGGTGCCGCGCCGCAAGAAGTTGTCAATGCTATCCGCTCTGTGTTTGCCGGACAGCGTTACATCGCTTCCGACATTGCTCAGCAGATGGCGTTGAGTCAGATCGAACCTGAGAAAAATGAATCACCGTTCGCCAGTTTGTCTGAGCGTGAATTGCAGATTATGCTGATGATAACCAAAGGTCAGAAGGTGAATGAGATCTCGGAGCAACTGAATCTCAGCCCGAAAACGGTGAACAGCTATCGTTATCGGATGTTCAGTAAACTGAACATTCATGGTGATGTCGAACTGACTCATTTGGCCATCCGACATGGTTTGTGTAATGCGGAGACGTTGTTAAGTCAGTGAGTGATGTGTTCGATTCAAAAGCGTTTCTGAAAACCGTAACCAGCCAGCCTGGCGTCTATCGCATGTATGACGCTGGCGGTACGGTTATCTATGTTGGGAAAGCAAAAGATCTTAAAAAACGTCTCTCCAGCTATTTCCGCAGCAACCTTGCCTCTCGTAAGACCGAAGCATTGGTCTCACTCATTCAGAACATTGATGTCACCGTCACGCATACCGAAACCGAAGCGCTGCTGCTTGAACACAACTATATAAAGCTCTACCAGCCGCGCTATAACGTCCTGTTGCGTGATGATAAGTCCTATCCATTTATCTTTCTCAGTGGTGATACCCATCCGCGTCTTGCTATGCACCGCGGTGCAAAACATGCGAAAGGTGAATATTTTGGGCCGTTTCCAAACGGCTATGCCGTTCGCGAGACGCTGGCGCTGCTGCAGAAAATTTTCCCGATCCGCCAGTGCGAAAATAGCGTCTACCGTAACCGATCGCGCCCGTGCCTGCAGTACCAGATTGGACGTTGTCTGGGGCCCTGTGTTGCCGGGCTGGTGAGTGAAGAAGAGTATGCCCAGCAGGTTGATTATGTGCGCCTGTTTTTGGCTGGAAAGGACGATCAGGTATTAACGCAGCTGATCGAAAGGATGGAAAAAGCCAGCGCCGCACTCGAGTTTGAAGAGGCAGCGCGGATCCGCGACCAAATCCAGGCGGTGCGCAGAGTCACTGAGAAGCAGTTTGTGTCGAACACGGGTGACGATCTTGACGTTATCGGTGTGGCCTTTGACGCCGGGATGGCCTGCGTGCATGTTCTTTTTATTCGCCAGGGCAAAGTACTTGGCAGCCGAAGTTATTTCCCGAAAGTGCCTGGCGGTACCGAACTGGGTGAAGTGGTGGAAACCTTTGTCGGCCAGTTCTATCTGCAGGGGAGCCAGATGCGCACGCTGCCATCGGAGATCCTGCTTGATTTTAATCTCGGTGATAAAACGCTGCTGGCCGATTCACTTTCTGAACTCGCTGGTCGTCGGGTTAACGTACAAACCAAACCGCGTGGCGATCGCGCGCG
Source organism: Pantoea sp. LS15 (assembly GCF_012241585.1). Taxonomy (NCBI): domain Bacteria; kingdom Pseudomonadati; phylum Pseudomonadota; class Gammaproteobacteria; order Enterobacterales; family Erwiniaceae; genus Pantoea; species Pantoea sp. LS15. The sequence continues at coordinate 48,664 of NZ_JAAVXA010000015.1, read as the reverse complement.
TTATCTGAAGCTGGCGCGAACCAACGCGGCAACTGCGCTCACAACGAAACTTTCCCAGCAGTCGACAGTCAGTCAACGTTTGACGGCCCTGGCAACGCTCCTGAAGTTGCCGGAAGTGAAACGGATGGAATGTTTTGACATCAGCCATACGATGGGTGAACAGACGGTGGCGTCCTGCGTGGTATTTGATGCAAATGGCCCACTGCGTGCCGAGTATCGCCGCTATAACATCACCGGAATAACGCCAGGTGATGATTATGCAGCCATGAACCAGGTGCTGCGCCGTCGCTATGGTAAAGCGATTGAAGAGAGCAAAATCCCGGATGTGATCCTGATTGACGGTGGGAAGGGGCAGCTCGGCCAGGCTAAAGCGGTATTTGAATCGCTTGATGTCAGTTGGGATAAAAACCATCCACTGTTGCTGGGTGTCGCAAAAGGGGCCGATCGCAAGGCTGGCCTGGAGACGCTTTTCTTCGAGCCGGAAGGTGAGGGCTTCAGCCTGCCGCCGGACTCCCCGGCGTTGCATGTCATTCAGCATATTCGCGATGAATCACACGACCATGCTATCAGCGGTCATCGCAAAAAACGGGCAAAGGTCAAAAATACCAGTACCCTGGAAACGATTGAGGGTGTGGGGCCAAAACGTCGTCAGATGCTGCTGAAATATATGGGCGGATTGCAAGGATTACTCAACGCCAGCATGGAGGAAATTGCAAAAGTGCCGGGTATTTCGCAAGGGCTGGCAGAAAAGATCTACTACTCGTTGAAACATTGAGGGCTCTGTAGCAACATAGAGCTAAATTTTACTGACAACAAACAGTTACCGTCATTATGCAATTTAATATCCCTACGTTGCTCACTCTCTTTCGTGTCGTGCTTATCCCATTCTTTGTACTGGCGTTTTACCTGCCGGTTGTCTGGGCACCTTTTGCGTGCGCATTGATCTTCCTGATCGCGGCGGTCACCGACTGGTTTGATGGCTACCTGGCTCGTCGCTGGAATCAAAGTACCCGTTTTGGTGCCTTTCTTGATCCCGTCGCTGATAAAGTGATGGTCGCTATCGCGATGGTGCTGGTGGCCGAGCACTATCATACCTGGTGGGTGACGCTGCCTGCGGCGACGATGATCGGCCGTGAAATTATTATCTCTGCACTGCGTGAGTGGATGGCCGAACTGGGTAAACGCAGTAGCGTGGCGGTCTCCTGGATCGGTAAAGTGAAAACGACCGCGCAAATGGCGGCACTGGTCTGGATGCTCTGGCGTCCGAACGCCTGGGTTGAGTGGGCGGGGATTGGTCTGCTATGGGTTGCGGCAGTGCTGACGCTGTGGTCAATGCTGCAATATTTAAACGCTGCCCGCGGGGATTTGCTTGATCAGTGATCGTTTCGCCGTAATTTTCAGCAAACGATCCGGGGATGCAAAAAATAACGTTGACTCATAACGTCATATCAGTAGAATGCAACGCATCGAACGGCGGCACAGCAAGCCGGACGATAATGAAATCAAGTGGTTAGACATTTACTTGATGACATGCGGGAATAGCTCAGTTGGTAGAGCACGACCTTGCCAAGGTCGGGGTCGCGAGTTCGAGTCTCGTTTCCCGCTCCAGATTAAAGACATGCGCAATAGCGGGTGTCAGTTTGAAAGATTTAACGGCGCGTTAGCAAAGCGGTTATGTAGCGGATTGCAAATCCGTCTAGTCCGGTTCGACTCCGGAACGCGCCTCCACTTTCTTCCCTGGCCGGATGGTGGAATCGGTAGACACAAGGGATTTAAAATCCCTCGGCGTTCGCGCTGTGTGGGTTCAAGTCCCACTCCGGCTACCATGGGAAAAGAAGAATAAAATCAATGATAAGCAGTGTCGTGTAAACCACCGAAAGGTGGTTTTTTATTGTTTATTTTTCGCCATTCTCCATTGTTTCGCCATTCAGTTTCGCCATAAGAAGAGGGCATTACTGCCTTCCGACCATCGGCACTACAGTAATTTTCCCGTTATACCCATCCTTATTGCCTGAAATTTCCTGTTTTCCATAAAGTATTCATCCGAAGCATCTGGTTGATGTGAATATTGGTAGTTGAAAAGAAACATGGAATAACAGAAGAATATACCAATGTTGCTGTAATTAAATGGATTGAGGTCCAGGGAGTGGGAGTGACTGCAATAGTTAAAAAAATCGTCATGTTGGTTGTAGTGATGAACCTGGCTGCGGGATGCGCACCGTTACATCCCTCTGGGTGCCATAAAACAACGGCAACGGGTAACTGCAGCTCAGGGCGCTGGGATGACCAGGATGAATGGGGCGCGCAAGCTCGGGCAATCAGGGCGGCCATAAATGCCAAACTTGATGAGCCACAGAACTGGAAAGGGAAAAAATGCAGGTTGCATATTGAATTCGCTGAGGATGGCACACCTTTGAACATATCAACCAGCGACGGCAATAAGGCCTACTGTGGAGCGTTAGAATCAGCAGCCCGTAAAGCTAAATTCCCGGCTTTCAACAATAAGGAAGTCTATAGAGATTTTCAAAGATCCGGCTTTGATATGCGCGGCTAGAGCCTTTGCAGTGGTTTACTGAATTTGCTCATCTGACCTCGACCAAAGCGTAACGATCGATTCCTCTGATGGGCGGTTTTTGCTGACGTACAGTGTCAGCGAGTCGTCATCGTTGTACTTCAGATTTTTTTTCGTCCCCAGTGAGTAACGGTTAAGCTCATTTGGACTAAACAGATGCTTGCTGTTGTAAAGCGTGAGTGACCAGAAACCTTTTACAGGAGGAAGTTCGCCCTTTGCGAAGGTTACCGTGTAGTCATGGGCTCCGGGAAGTTGTACGTTTGCGGCATCATTGTCGGCGTAGAAATACTGGGTTTCGTTCGGTTTGTTATCGAACATATTCGATTTGGAGGTGCCGGTTCGGTTGAAGTAGTCCACACCGAACTCGGCGTTGTTTTTCGAGCGATTTCAACCATTGCCGGCAGGCACGCCGTTATTCTTCCATTTAAAGAATTCTGTAAGAACTGTTTTATCCGTCTCGATGGCCGCTTTATCTATCCATTTGCACACCTCAGTGGGCTTATCACCAATGGCCGGAGTTTTTGAGTATTCAAAGGATTTCATTTTCCCGCCAAACTGGTTTAACGGTTAGGTCATGATTTCTTTAATTGGCCCCTGAATCGCTATACGATCTTCCGGGGTGTCATCCACCGGCACGCGCGGAATAACGTTGGCCATTTCAGTGGACGAACGGATAATCCCTGCAATCCCCTTCGGCGTTTCGCCTTTCCCGTTCGGCTCGACTAATAAATAAAATCCGGACTTGGGGCCGTACTGTTTACCTATATTACCAATACCAGTTTGATACGTGCGCGCGTCATAGAGAGCGTAAACCCAGAAACGTTCACTAAATCGGGTACCTGAATAACTATTGGTTCTTTATCTAACTCGAAGAAGCCCAGACCCTATGATACATCCCAAAGAAAAACCTTCAGGTTTTTCACCTGAAGGTTTTTCACCTGAAGGTTTCTCACCTTTCGATCTTATAATCGTTGTCGTAGAGCGTTTGGAGTTCAGTTTTTACCTGTTCGTGTTAACCGCTTTTGACGGAATATCGCAACTATCCAGATTATTAAAGTCGTGGTTAAAATCGCAGCTGTGAATAAAATCAACGTGTAGTAATCAAGAAAGTCTTCCTCCACGACAAAACCATATTTTTCTACATACCATCCATAGATCTCCAAATCGGGCGTAAAGTAGCAAAACACTGAATATAATATGAAGAGGGTTGCAAGTTCTGCATACCAGATAAGTACCTGTGATAAGGGTTTCATCAATATACCTGTATTGTGCCAAACGCCCTCAGTTGGGCTGTAACCATGACGGGTAACGAAACTTCGCGATACTGAACATCTACAGACCCCTTGATGTCTGTACCACCGTCATCTTTAAGCCAAAGGTATGCGGGTATAGCCATGCTGAAAGCTCCTTTTCAGTTAGTTTGACGTGATCGTCAGAGACTAATAAATCAGCATAACCAGACCTTCTCAAGGCATTGCGTGCTATACATGCTGTGAATAACTGATTGTTATTTATAGGAAATGATTTTGATGCATGCACCTATGTTGAATCATACACCACCTAAATAAGCCTTCCTCACCTCCTGATTGCCCAGCAGCTCCTCGCCGCTACCGCTCAGGCGGATCTGGCCATTAACCATCACATATCCCCGGTCAGAAAGTTTCAGCGCATGGTGCGCATTCTGCTCGACCAGAAAAATAGTCATTCCGTTGCGGGCCAGTTCGCGCAGCGCCTGGAAGATCTGTTTTACCACAATAGGTGCCAGCCCAAGACTCGGTTCATCCAGCAGCAGCAATTTCGGGCGACTCATCAGCGCCCGGGCAATGGCCAGCATCTGTTGTTCGCCACCGGACATGGTCATCGCGCGCTGCTTGCGACGCTCTTTGAGGCGCGGAAACAGGTCAAACATGGTTTGCATATCTTCAGTCGCAAATTGATTGCCGATGGGGATAGTCCCCATCAGCAGGTTTTCTTCAACCGTCATATCAGGGAAGATACGTCGACCTTCTGGCGCCTGGGCGATACCTCCAGATGCAACGTAATGAGTCGATTTATGGCTAATGTCTTCTCCGCAGAAAAGGATCTGTCCGTTACGGATACGGGGCTGGCCAAAGATGGACATCAGCAATGTCGATTTACCCGCACCGTTTGCGCCAATCAGCGCCACGGTTTCACCCTTATTGACCTCCAGGGAAACCTGTCTCAGTGCCTGGATGACACCGTAGAACACATCCACCTGCCGAAATTCAAGCATCGTTTCGCTCACAGGTTAACCTCGCTTTCTTCGGTTCCCAGATAGGCCGCAATCACCTTTTCATCATGCTGGATCTGCTCGGGTTTTCCTCTGGCAATAACATCGCCGTGGTCGAGTACGATAATGTCGTCCGATATCTCCATCACCATCCCCATATCATGTTCAATCAACAACACCGTGATGTCGTGATGATCGCGCAGAAAACGAATAATGCTGCTCAGCTTATGTGTTTCTACCGGGTTAAGCCCGGCTGCGGGTTCATCCAGGCAGATCATCTCCGGCCCGGTACACATTGCCCGCGCGATTTCCAGACGCCGCTGTTGCCCGTACGACATCTCTCCCGCCAGGCGATTGGCGCACTCCACCAGATCAACCACCTCCAGCCAGTAGAAGGCTCTGTCCAGGGCGTCACTCTCCGCCCGACGGTATGCCGGCGTATTTAAGATCCCGGCAAGAAGGTTGCGGTTAACGCGCATATGCTGTGCGACCAGCAGGTTTTCCACGACCGACATCTCGCGAAAAAGGCGGATATTTTGAAACGTCCGCGCCAGTCCTGCTCGGTTCACCAGGTGGGTTCCGCCAAACATTTTGTAGAAAAGACGCTGCCCAAACTGCGCGGGGTTAATCCAGTCACCTGGCTGGAATTTTTGTCCGAGGACCTGAATAACGTTGGTCGTTTTACTGCGGGTGTTAAATAAAATAGTCCCGCCTGAAGCTCTATAGAAGCCCGTCAGACAGTTAAACACAGTCGTTTTTCCTGCCCCGTTTGGGCCGATCAAGGCGGTAATGGAACCGCGATTAACCTCAAGGTTAACGTCGTTTAATGCCTTAATCCCACCGAAGTGCATCATCAGATGTTCAACGCGCAATATCATATCGTTCATGGCGCAACACCCTTACGCACGGCAAACCCGCTGCGGTTTATGCGGATCAAACCGCGTGGACGCCAGATCATCATCACCACCATCAGCATGCCAAACAGCAGGACCCGGTACTCGGCAAAACTGCGCAGCAACTCGGGCGTGACGGTAAGCACAAAGGCCGCCAGCACGACGCCAAGCGTGGAGCCCATGCCGCCCAGCACCACGATGGCGAGGATCAACGCCGATTCAAAAAACGTAAATGAGGTCGGATTCACGAAGCCCTGGTAAGTTGCAAAGAACACCCCGGCAATCCCGGCGGTAGACGCACCGAGCGTAAAGGCCGAAAGCTTGACCAGAACATGGTTCAACCCAATTGAGCGACAGGCGATTTCGTCTTCGCGCAATGCTTCCCACGCCCGGCCAATCGGCATCCGCGTCAGGCGGTGCTTGATATATAGCACCAGCATCACCACCAGAAACAGCACCGCATAGATGAATATAAACTTCATATTTGGGTTGTAGGTCAGGTGGAAAAATTCGTGGAAGGGCACACCACCTTCTTTAGCCCGTCGGCCAAACTCCAGACCGAAAAAGGTGGGGGGAGGGGCTGAAACGCCATTTGGGCCGCCGGTGAAGGTCAGCCAGTTGTTCAGGATCAGACGAATGATCTCCCCAAACCCGAGGGTCACGATGGCCAGATAGTCACCATGCATGCGCAGCACCGGGAAACCGAGCAGGGCACCTGCGGCAGCGGCCATGATTGCCGCCAGCGGTAGCATGCTCCAGAAGCCTAACCCAAGATACTGATAACCCAGTGCCAGGCCATAAGCACCGATGGCATAGAACGCGACATATCCCAGGTCCAGCAGACCGGCCAGCCCCACAACGATGTTCAGGCCCAGACCAAGAAGCACGTAGATCAGCCCGAGAATGGCGACGGTCAGCACATATTTGGTGGCGACAAACGGGAAGCAAATCGCAAGGGTAATCACCAGAGGAATAATCCAGCGCATGCGGCTTTTGTATTCCGGGGGGCGGACATACACGCCCGCGCTATCGGCTTCGAAGCGTGCCTGGAAACGGGCACCCGCGGCGGTACCTAAAAAGGCGCTTAATAGAAAACGCCCGAGCATGACGATGCCAACCATCCAGGCCAGTCGCTGCCCGGCGAAGTTAAAGCTGTACCCGTCCAGCACCACGCCCGCAATCGGGCCGAAGATAATCAGTGCAATCAGCCCGGAAAAAATGGCGTCCAGAGTGCAGCGCTTGAGAGAAAAACCGTGGCTTGTCATCGTTGCTCCCTCACACTTTGGCCACAATCGGGCGACCAAGCAGTCCCTGAGGACGGAAAATCAGGATCATCACCAGGAGCCCAAACGAGAACACATCTTTATAGTCCGAATTCACCATGCCCGAGAACTGGGCTTCCGCCACGCCGAGAATAAGTCCGCCGAGCATTGCCCCGGGCAGGGAACTGATGCCGCCGAGTACCGCCGCGGTAAAGGCTTTGATGCCAATGACAAATCCGACGTAGAAATCAAAGGTGCCGTAATTCATGGTGATGAGCACACCCGCCAGACCCGCCATTGCCGCGCCGATGACAAAGACCAGCGAAATAATCCGGTCGGTGTTTATCCCCAGAATGGAGGCCATTTTGCGGTCCTGTTGCACCGCGCGGCACATCCGTCCCAGGCGGGTATGGTTGATTATCCAGGTGAGTATCAGCATGCCGGCAAACGAGGCGACCAGAATAAACACTTTGGTATAGGTTATCTGAACGAACCCTTCCCCCAGATGCAGGCGAATAACGCCATCCAGCATGGTTGGAACTCCTTGCTGGCGCGGACCCTGGCTCAACTGCGCGTAGTTTTGCAGAATAAGCGACATACCGATGGCGGAGATCAGTGGTGCCAGGCGCGTGGAGTTCCGCAGCGGTTTATAGGCGATTCGTTCGATGGTCCAGCCGTAAACCCCGGTCACCACAATGGTGAAAACCAGCGTCCCGAGGATCAGCAGCGGGAAAGACTGCAGCCCGAAGAAGGAAAGCAGCGCCAGGCCAATAGCGCAGAGATAGGCGGAAATCATATACACTTCGCCGTGGGCGAAATTGATCATGCCGATAATGCCATACACCATGGTGTAGCCGATGGCGATTAAGCCGTAGACGGAGCCCAGTGTTAAGCCATTTATTAACTGTTGCAGGAAGAATGTACTCATCTTAGCGCGCTCGTTTTTATAGGCTGCGCGACTTGCGCAGCCTGATGTTTATTACGCGCCGACAGGCTGGCCTGCCGGCGTTGAGCGTGATTCCGTCCCGTTACTGCACTTCCTTATATTTTCCTTTGTCGTCCCACTGGTAAACCACATAGTCAGAGACTTTCAGGTCACCCTTGCTGTCCCAGGCTTTTTTGCCCATTACCGTATCGACGGCATTGGCTTTCAGCCATTCGCTCGCTTTAGCAGAATCCTTCCCGCCAGTGGCCTTGAAGGCTGCGGCAATGGCCTGTACGGAGGCATAGGAGTAGAGGGTGTAACCTTCGGGTTCAAATTTACCGGCTCGGAATTTCTCGATAACCGCTTTACCGTCGGGGATCAGACGCGGATCTTTACCAAAGGTCATGTAAATGCCGTTGGTATATTGTGGGCCACCCGCTGCGGTTACCATCTCTTCGTTGACAATACAGTCGCCGGAGAAGAATTTCGCCTGTACACCCTGTTCGCGCATTTGACGAACCAGCGGGCCCGCTTCCGGATGGCAGCCCCCAAAGAACACCACGTCCGGTTTTTGCGCGCCAATCTTCGTCACCAGCGCGTTAAAGTCTTTTTCACCACGTGATAGCCCCTCATACATCACATCCTGAACGCCACGTTTCGCCAGTGCTGCTTTGGTAGCGTCAGCCAGACCCTGACCGTAGGTGTCTTTATCGTGAATGATCACCACTCGTTTAGCTTTCAGCTTGTCGATGATGAAGTCGCTGGCAACCTGGCCTTGCTGGTCATCGCGCCCGCACATGCGGAACATGTCGCTCATACCGCGTTCAGTGATCAGCGGGTTGGTTGAACCGGGGGTGATGGCAATGATCCCTGCATCGCTGTAGACCTCGGAAGCGGGCATGGTGGAAGAGGAGCAGAAGTGGCCGACCACGGCATTGACTTTATCCTGGTCCACCAGACGGTTAGCTACTGCCACAGCCTGTTTAGGTTCGCAGGCATCATCCCCCTGAACCAGTTTGATCTTCTCTCCGTTGATGCCACCAGCGGCGTTAATGTCTTCAGCGGCTTGCGTTGCGCCGTGCCAGTACTGATCGCCATAGGTGGCATTGGGGCCTGTGAACGGTCCGGCGACACCGATCACAATATCTGCCTGGGCGGAAAATGCGGTCACCAGGCAACCGGCCAGCACAAGAGAAAGAGGCGTTCTGATAAATTTCAGCGACATTATTATGTTCCTTAGCAAAGAGGTTTTTGCACCACGGCGTATACCCAAACGCCCGTCGGCGCAGCCAGTCCAAAACACGAGCAAGAACAAAATGCACTAAACGAACAAGATCCAGACTGCATCCTGCGTGATACGGCGAGGTTTCCATGCGCAACTTCGCGCGAAGAACATTAAGCAAAAACGTTGCCAGAATGGTTAACCCATTGATGAGTTTGCGACATGTTTGAGTATAGAGCCCCGTGTTATGTCGCCTTGCGGGAGGAGAAGAAATTACAGCGGAGATCACATATCGTTAACAATAAAGCCCATAAGTTGTGCAGGAGTCACGATTTGCACGTTTTTGCAGCAATAAAGACCTAAACTTCAACCAGGAAAGGTGTGCGATATGTGTTAGGATCCTTTCCTTTTTATCAGGAGTGTCAGCGATGACTGAAGGCCCATTGAATGAAAGCGAAATGGAGTGGCTTGAAGAGACATTAATGTCTTACGGTCACGACGATGCGTCCGTGATTGACGTCTCCGAACTGGACGGCATGCTTACCGCAGTGCTTTCTGGCCCCGTTGTCGTCGAGCCCGATACCTGGCTGGTGGCGGTGTGGGGTGGCGAGAAATACATTCCACGCTGGAAAAACGATCGTGAGATGAACCGTTTTATCGATCTCTGCTTTAAGCACATGAACGATATCGCCGAGCGCCTGAGCGAATACCCGGATCAGTTTGAACCGATGTTTGGTTACAACGACGTGGACGGTGAAAGCTATACCGTTGTGGAAGAGTGGTGCTACGGCTACATGCGCGGCGTGGCGCTGACGGACTGGTCTGCCTTACCGGAAGATCTAAAGGCCGATCTGGATGTGATTGCGCTGCACGGTACTGAAGAGAACAGCGACAAGCTGGATGCGCTGACAGAAGAGGAATATAAAGCCAGCATTGAAAGCATCCAGCCTGCGGCACTGCGTTTGTACAATTATTGGGTGAACAACCCGCAGCAACCGGAAGCGAAGAAGCCTATTGTGAATGGGACGAAGGTCGGGCGTAACGATCCGTGTCCTTGCGGCAGCGGGAAGAAGTTTAAGAGCTGCTGTTTGCACTGATAAAAAAGGGGCTAATGATAGCCCCTTTTTTAGTTAACCCACTTCCGGCAGCATTCCCGCTGCAATCAAAACCTGCACCAGAATAATCACCACGCCACAGCCAAACACGATACACAGCAGCGGTTTTCCCCCTGCCACGCGGTATCCTTGCTGTGGATGTTGCTGACGACTCTTCCATGCCAGCAGGGAAGGGAGCAACAGGGCAAGGATCGACAGTGCCACCCCCGCGTAACCCAGCGCCATCACAAACCCGCGTGGGTAAAACAGCGCAAAGGCCAGTGGCGGCAGGAAGGTGATTGCGCCCGTCTGCAACCGACCAGCCGCGGTATTGCGACGCTGGAAAAGGTCAGCCAGGTAATCAAACAGGCCCAGCGCAACACCCAGGAACGACGTGGCCAGTGCCAGGTCGGCAAACAGATGTACCGCCAGTTCAACATGTGGGGAGGTGACAACCTCGCGCAGTGCCAGTAGAAAACCATTCAGGCCGGCGTGTTGCGCCATCAGCCCAATAAAGGTCGAAGAATCAATGCTGCCCAGCGTCACCAGTTGCCAGAATATATAGGCGATCAGTGGGATTGCGCTGCCGATAACAAAGACGCGGCGCAGCTTGCGAATATCGCCGTTCATATAGCTGACAATGCTCGGCACGCTGCCGTGGAAACCAAATGAGGTGAAAATGACCGGGATCGCGGAAAGCGCCAATCCTTTTTCCAGCGGCAGGGTCAGCAGGTTGACCTTGTGTACATGCGGTGCGAGCAGTACCAGCATCACAATCAGGAAGAGAATTTTGGCGCTGAACAGAAAACGGTTAAACAGATCAACCAGCGACGTCCCCACGCAGACCACGCCACCGCCAATGAGCGCAAAGAAAATGGCCCCCGTTGCCGGGGTAATATCCGAGCCGAACCAGTCATTGACGCTAGAGGCGATGAGCTCCCCGGCACCGCTGATATAGGCGGCAGTCAGAGCGTACATCAGGAACATCATGCTAAAGCCGGTTATCCACTGACCGTAGCGTCCCAGATAGCGTGCTGCAAGAGAACCCAGACCCGTGTCGGCTGGCACATGCTGATAAACCTCAAGCAACAACAGTGCGGTGTAGCACATTAACGCCCAGAGCATGCCAAGTAGCAGCAAGGTCATCCCAAATCCCACGCCTGCGGCTGCCAGGGGCATTGCCAGCATTCCTGCTCCAATCGTCGTTCCGGCGACGATAAAAATACTTCCCAGGGTTCTGTTTTTCACGCTTTCCTCTACAACGATTCGTAATCGCGACAAAATCTGCGGCGCAGAGTAAGGGAAAAACGGTAATTCGTCAAATCACCGTTACAAGTAGTGTAATGAATGGTTTACGGTTTACTGGCCATCTGATCCTTTGGAGGGTTACGCCTACTTCATAAGGGCAATGTTGCGCTGCGCCATTCAGGCGTAACGTAAACAACAATTATAAATAATCAAATAAAGTGAGGGTTTTTATGGCAGGGGGAAATCCATTTACCGCGTCCTGGAGCCGGGGAGGCAACCTGCTATGCCACGGCCACTGGATCATCAGCTGGCAGAACCATCCCCTGATGCTTCCGGAGTCCCGACGCGAAAAAGACTTAGGAACCTGGGGAATCTATTCAGTTATTGATCCTGAAGATGAAACATTTGCGCAGGGGTTAAACGAAGATGAGTGGATTATTGAAAATGTAGACTGGCTGACTGACCTGTTCTTCGAAGCGAATATTCCGCTGGAAACGGCGAATTACCGCTATTTTTATCAGGCAGTGAATCCCCACGACTGGCGTTGTACCAGTTGCGCGGGGTGTATGTAAATTAACGCGGTGCCGGAAACCGGCACCGCGTTAATATTAATTCTGCGTATCGAGGGTAGAAAGTTCTTTATCAATAAAGTAAAGACCTTCACCGGTTTTACCCACCAGAGATAATTTATCCAGTACGGATTTAAACAGCTTCTCTTCTTCGTGCTGTTCAGCGACATACCATTGCAGGAAGTTAAAGGTTGGATAATCCTGGCTGGTCATGGCTGCATGAACCAGCTCATTAATCTTCTGCGTGATCAATTGTTCGTGCTCATAGGTCGCGCGGAACAGTTCATCGAGAGAAGTGTACTCAGCAAAAGGTGATGCCACGTTCTCAATGCGCGGCAGGCTGCCAGTATCTGTCAGATAATCAAACAGACGTTGCATATGAGTCATCTCTTCCTGAGCGTGACGACGCAGAAACGCGGCAGCGCCTTCGAAACTGTGGTAGCTGCACCATGCGCTCATCTGCTGGTAGAGCAGGGATGAAAAAAGCTCAAGGTTCATTTGTGCGTTGAGCTTGTCGATCATTTCAGTTTTCAGCATGGTGACGCTCCGGATTATTATTTCTGATTCACAATGAGCGATACTATAATTTGTTATTTAATTATTTGCAAAACGTTAATTTATTAATTTTTAGTTTAAAATACGAATGGGAATAAAACGCATTGACGGTTTTATATTTATTAATGAGAATTGTTTTTGTTCTTAGTTAAATAAACTGCCAGCAAATACTGGCAGTCTTGATTAATACCACGGATTATTTGACTTAGGATTAACGGCAAAGCCCATACATTTATACTGGATAGTCACGCTCTCGTTTAGACACAGAGAACCGCTAATCAGTGTGCAGGTTTTGATGGGCTGGCCATAGGCAGAGGCGGTAGCATACCCCATGCTCTGACACGCTTTTGCTGCAGTACCGTTATTCACATACTCATCAGAATACGCATTTTGTAGCGCCGCCTGGCCGTAGTCGAGGCGGACTATGCCGTTGGGCGCGTCGAGGCTGCTGACCTCAGCCTGGCGGTTAATGCTACACCCCGCGAGCAGCAGGATCGTGCCAGCTACAATGACTCTTTTCATGGTTCGCTCTGAATGGATGGAAATACGTTATCGTACCTGCAGATGTCTGCTGCAATGCCTGGAATAGCCGGACAATCTGCCCTCTCTCTTTGCAACGGGATGGAATTGAATGTAATCCGCACCCGGCGCATGTTATATCGCCGGCTTTTTTGTACCTGCACGTGACGAAGGGGAGATAAAAGGGCCTGCGTTTTGCTACTATGGCGGCCTTTATATAAGGAGAAAGCCCCCATGTCTCAAAACCTGAGTGCCGATCAGGAACTGGTCTCTGACGTTGTCGCCTGTCAGCTGGTTATCAAACAAATCCTTGATGTCCTGGACGTTATTGCGCCAGTTGAAGTGCGCGAGAAGATGTCAACTCAGTTGAAAAACATTGATTTCGCCAGTCATCCGGCAGCGGCTGATCCGGTTACGCTTCGTGCCATCCAGAAAGCCATTGCGCTGATTGAGCTGCGATTCACGCCACAGAGTGAGTCTCACTGAAGAGTGAAAATGGGCGACAGTATTTGTCGCCCTTCAATGCCATCAGAAGAACGTCTGGACCAGCAGGTAGCTTGCCGCGCACGCGCAACTCACGCCAATCAACCCTGGCAGAATAAAGCTGTGGTTGATGATAAATTTGCCGATGCGGGTCGTTCCTGAACGGTCAAAACCGATACAGGCCAAATCACTTGGGTAGGTCGGCAGGACAAAATACCCGTATGACGCCGGGAAAAAGGCGATCAGCATTTTCGGCTCAATACCCAACATCAGGCCCATGGGCGCAACAGCCGTCAGCGCAGCCGCCTGGCTGTTCACCAGCTTCGACACCAGAAACAGTACAATGGCATACGTCCACGGGTGACTTTTCACTACGCCTTCCAGTGCCAGTTTTAACTCGTCGAGATGCGCCTGGAAAAAGGTATCGCTCATCCACGCTACGCCGAACACCGAGAAGATCGCCACCATTCCGGCTTTGAATACCGCTCCGTTAGAAATTGCAGAGGCATTGACCTTGCAGGCCATCAGCATCACGGCACCTGCAATCAACATCATCATCTGAATGACAAGGTTCATCGACAGCGCCGTCATTTTGCTTTTCAGTTCAAAAGCGGGGCGTAATTCCGGGAATGCGCCCAACAGCACCACTACGGCAATACCGGCAAAGAAAATCCACGTGGACCAGTAGGCTTGTTTTGGAAAACGTTGATTCATTAACGTCTCTGTTCCGCCATAGATAAACTCGCGCTGCTTTGGATCTTTAAGCTTCTCCTGAAAATCCATGTCGTCGGCCAGATCTTTCCCGCGTCGCAAACTCCACAGGGCAGCGATGGCAACGCCGAAAAGTGAAGCAGGAACTGACACGGCAAGTATTTCAAGTATCCCCCACGCATGGCCAATTCCATGCTGAGCCCCCAGGATGGACACCAGAGATACAACGGCAACGGAAACCGGTGATGCTGTAATCGCCATCTGTGAGGCAACGGATGCCACCGCCATTGGACGTTCCGGACGGATCCCTTTTTTCAGGGCGATATCTGCAATGATCGGGAACATGGTATAGACCACATGTCCGGTGCCACACAGAAAAGTCAGCATCCAGGTGGTAAAGGGGGCGAGAAGTGTGATGTGCTGTGGGTGTTTACGCAGCAGACGCTCTGCAAATTGCATCATGACATTGAGACCGCCTGCGGTCTGCAGTGTTGCAGCGCAACCAATCACCGCGAGGATGGTCAACATGACGTCAACCGGGGGCTTGCCTGGTTGCAGCCCAAAAACAAAACACAAAATAAAAAGACCAATACCGCTTATTAACCCAAGTCCCATGCCGCCGAAACGTGTACCTGTCAGCAGGCAGAGGAGAATGACAACAAACTCGATGGTGATCATGATGCTCCCTCGTCAATGATTATGTAATTAAATAAATCATTACACGTTGTGTGGATAATCATTGGGAGCAAGATCTGATTTGTTAAATTTCAGCAAAAGCAAAAGGTTGGCGGTAAGAAGAGAAACCTGCCCCCGGGCGGGAGCAGGTTAAAAGGGATCAGTGATGTTGCACCGTGACAATGTCGAGCAGGTGACGGTCAGTTTGTTCCGGGCATAACCCTGCCTGTCGCGCATTGCGGAGTTCATCCGCCAGTATCTTCAGCAGCATGCCGTCCTGCTGCTGCTCTTTGTCCATATCGCGTAAGAATTTGAGGGTTATCGTGTCCTGCTGCGCTCTGGCTTCATCGGCCAGTTTACTGAGAGTGGCGCAACGTTGTTCATACTCTTCAAGCGTTTTCTGGAACAATTCTTCCAGGGAAGAGTAGTCATCGTTAATGGTATCAAGGGCTTTAACGACTGGATTGGCGCCAACGGCCTTCATGAAGTTAAAGACGCGCATCATGTGCGTGACGTTACTTTGTGCCTGAGTACGGAAGAATGTTGCAGAACCCGTAAGACTGTTCTCAGCACACCACGCACTTAAATGAAGGTGCAGATTGGACGCATAGAACTCAAGGTTCATCTGCGCATTCAGTTTTTGCATCATCGTTGGGGTAGCCATACTCATATCCTTATTGACTGTGGGACGTGATGTCCACTGCTTAACCTGAGCGTCAGGCAATGACGAATAATTCGCAGAAATACAATTTCCGCAGTAACTAAAATCGACCGAAAATTCACTTCCTGTGTTCGATATAAATAAGCATACCCTTGTCTCTGGGGTAAGAAAACTCCTAAACACCTTATGTTTACCATACATTACAAAAATTAAAATACTACAAATTTGCAAATGGATTGCCACAAAACAAATATAATATAACTCATTGATAAATAATGTTTGTTTCGAATTCTTGCATGCTAATATCCTTCCGTAAATATTAAGTTGGAATAATGCTCTGAGAAAAAATGAAATACGGATTATTCATTGCGAATATATGATGCGCTGGAAAAATTGAGCTAAATCAATTTCTGCAGAATAACAGTTCGGTGTGGTTCCTGTTCATTTGTGATGAAACGCAGTTTGATCCTTTTTTTACGTTGGTTGCCATTTTGCCCGGCGGACGGTGTCAGGGATTTCTTAGCTAATCTTATGGATAATTCTGCTTAACCCTCTTTCATTTGTCTGACAAATCCTGCCTTTTTTATGTCATTTTTCGCTGAATTTATGTACGCAATTACTGTAATTCTGCGGTGTGATGGGGCTCTCTTATGGATGATTAATTTCCCGCTAAAACTATCACCAGCAATAACGCTTATGACGAGGTAAGCGCTAATGCCTTGTTTTAAGTCCGATTAAATAAGAAGCACGCACATATTCCCTACAGAAAAGAATGCTAAAGCTGGAGTTTACCATGCACAAATTTACTAAAGCGCTGGCGGCCATCGGTCTGGCTGCCGTTATGTCACAATCCGCTATCGCTGAGAATTTAAAACTCGGTTTTTTGGTAAAACAGCCCGAAGAGCCCTGGTTCCAGACTGAGTGGAAATTCGCAGATAAAGCCGGAAAAGATTTAGGTTTTGAAGTGATTAAAATCGCCGTGCCTGACGGTGAAAAAACCCTGAATGCCATCGACAGCCTGGCGGCCAGCGGCGCGAAAGGTTTCGTTATTTGTACACCCGATCCAAAACTGGGATCGGCAATCGCGGCGAAAGCGCGTGGTTACGATATGAAGGTCATTGCGGTTGACGATCAGTTCGTTAACGCCAAAGGCAAACCGATGGACAGCGTCCCTCTGGTGATGATGGCGGCGACCAAAATCGGTGAACGTCAGGGCCAGGAGCTCTATAAAGAGATGCAAAAGCGTGGCTGGGATGTGAAAGAAACCGCTGTGATGGCCATTACTGCGGACGAACTGGACACGGCACGTCGTCGTACTACCGGTTCCATGGACGCGCTGAAAGCAGCCGGCTTCCCGGAAAAACAGATCTATAAAGTCCCAACCAAATCCAACGATATTCCGGGCGCTTTCGACGCAGCGAACTCTATGCTGGTTCAGCATCCGGAAGTGAAACACTGGCTGGTGGTCGGGATGAACGACAACACCGTGCTGGGCGGTGTACGCGCGACGGAAGGTCAGGGCTTCAAAGCACCTGATGTGATCGGGATCGGTATCAACGGTGTTGACGCCGTCAGCGAACTGTCCAAAGCGCAGGCCACTGGCTTCTACGGCTCTCTGCTGCCAAGCCCGGACGTTCACGGCTACAAATCCAGCGAGATGCTCTACAACTGGGTAACCAAAGGGGCTGAACCGCCGAAATTTACCGAAGTGACCGACGTGGTGTTGATCACCCGTGACAACTTCAAAGAGGAGCTGGCGAAAAAAGGACTGGGCGGTAAGTAATACGCTGTGATTGTGCCCCTCATTCCTGTGAGGGGCCAGATGTACACACTACTGGAATCACGGAGACGTTATGCAACAGTCTGAGCCGTATCTCTCTTTTCGCGGCATCGGTAAAACTTTCCCCGGTGTTAATGCGCTGACCGATATCAGTTTCGACTGCTATGCCGGCCAGGTTCACGCCCTGATGGGGGAAAACGGTGCGGGAAAATCCACGCTGTTGAAAATCCTCAGCGGCAACTACACACCGACGACTGGCACGCTGGCAATTCGCGGAGACGAGGTGGCGTTTGCCGATACCACGGCGGCGCTCAACGCCGGGGTAGCCATTATTTATCAGGAACTGCACCTCATCCCTGAGATGACCGTGGCAGAAAACATCTATTTAGGACAGCTTCCGCATAAAAGCGGCGTGGTGAATCGTTCGCTACTTAATTATGAAGCGGGGCTGCAGCTTAAACATCTTGGCCTGGACGTCGATCCTCAGACGCCACTGAAATATCTCTCTATTGGTCAGTGGCAGATGGTTGAAATTGCTAAGGCGCTGGCGCGTAACGCCCGAATTATTGCCTTCGATGAACCCACCAGTTCGCTCTCCGCGCGTGAAATCGAAAATTTGTTCCGTGTGATCCGCGAATTGCGTCAGGAAGGCCGCACCATTTTGTACGTTTCGCACCGTATGGAAGAGATATTCGCCCTGAGTGATGCCATTACCGTCTTTAAAGACGGACGCTATGTGCGCACCTTTACCGACATGCAACAGGTTAACCATGACCAGCTTGTTCAGGCGATGGTTGGCCGCGAGTTGGGTGACATTTATCACTGGCAGCCGCGCGAGTATGGCCCTGAACGCCTGCGTCTGGATAGCGTAAAAGCGCCAGGCGTGCGTACGCCAATCTCATTGTCAGTACGCAGCGGTGAAATCGTCGGACTGTTTGGTCTGGTGGGGGCGGGGCGCAGTGAGTTAATGAAAGGGTTATTCGGCGGCACCCGGATCACCGAAGGTCAGGTTTCTATTGATGGCGAGCGGGTAGATATCCAGAAACCGGCCCACGCGATCAAGGCCGGGATGATGCTCTGCCCGGAAGACCGTAAAGCGGAGGGGATTATTCCTGTTCATTCGGTGCGCGATAACATCAATATTTCCGCCCGCCGTAAGTTTATCCGCGCAGGTTGCCTGATTAACGATAGCTGGGAGTCGAGCAACGCCGACCACCATATTCGTTCGCTGAATATCAAAACGCCTGGCCCGGAACAGCTGATCATGAATCTCTCCGGCGGAAACCAGCAGAAGGCTATTTTAGGCCGCTGGCTGTCGGAAGATATGAAGGTCATTTTATTAGATGAGCCAACGCGCGGTATTGATGTGGGGGCAAAACACGAAATTTATAACGTGATCTATGAACTGGCAAAACGCGGCGTGGCGGTGCTCTTCGCCTCCAGCGATCTGCCGGAGGTGCTTGGCGTTGCCGACCGCATTGTCGTGATGCGTGAAGGTGAAATTGCCGGTGAATTACTTCATGAACAGGCGAATGAACAACAGGCGTTGAACCTCGCCATGCCTAAAGTCAGCCAGGCTGTCGCCTGAGTAAGGAGTTAATGATGTCCTCTGTTACTACATCCGGAGTGCCGAAGTCGGCTTTCAGTTTTGGACGCATCTGGGATCAGTACGGCATGCTGGTGGTCTTTGCCGCATTGTTCGTCGCCTGTGCGATCTTTGTTCCTAATTTTGCCACCTTCATTAATATGAAAGGGCTGGGGCTGGCTATTTCCATGTCAGGGATGGTGGCCTGCGGTATGCTATTCTGCCTGGCCTCCGGCGATTTTGACCTGTCGGTGGCATCCGTTATTGCCTGCGCGGGTGTGACTACCGCAGTGGTGATCAACATGACTGAAAGCCTGTGGATCGGTGTCCTGGCCGGTCTGTTACTGGGCGTCATCAGCGGTCTGGTCAACGGTTTTGTCATTGCGCGTCTGAAGATTAACGCCCTGATCACCACGCTTGCCACAATGCAAATTGTCAGAGGCCTGGCCTATATTATTTCTGACGGTAAAGCGGTGGGGATTGAAGACGAGCGCTTCTTTACGCTGGGTTACGCCAACTGGTTGGGGTTGCCTGCACCTATCTGGCTGACGGTTGCCTGCCTGATTCTGTTCGGTTTCCTGCTCAACCGGACCACCTTTGGCCGTAATACACTGGCGATTGGTGGAAATGAAGAAGCGGCGCGTCTGGCTGGGGTACCAGTCGTGCGAACCAAGATTATTATCTTTGTGCTTTCGGGGCTGGTTTCTGCTGCCGCGGGGATTATTCTGGCATCACGCATGACTAGCGGCCAGCCCATGACCTCTATCGGTTATGAGCTGATCGTCATTTCTGCCTGCGTTTTAGGGGGCGTTTCCCTTAAAGGCGGCATCGGAAAAATCTCATATGTGGTGGCCGGTATCCTGATCTTAGGGACGGTAGAGAACGCTATGAACCTGCTGAATATTTCTCCGTTCTCTCAGTACGTGGTTCGCGGTCTGATCCTGCTGGCAGCGGTGATTTTCGACCGTTACAAGCAAAAAGCGAAGCGTACTGTGTAACCCCAGTTCTTACTTTTTCTTGCCCAACTAATAACCTTAGTTGTCCCCTTAGCCGCCCCGCCAGTTAAACCTGCGGGGCGGTTGTCAAATGGCGAGCGACGTCACACTGTCTATACTTACATGGCTATGAAAGAGGTAAAGGCGTTTACCTCTCGCAAACCGTAAGGAGGAAAAGGGTGGCTGACTTGTTAACTGCACCGCCTGTACTGTCCGGACATTATGCTTTCTTTTTTGATCTCGACGGCACGCTCGCCGGGATAAAACCGCACCCTGATCAGGTGGCTATTCCGGATGCGGTATTACAGGATTTGCATCAGCTCTCGCTTATGAATGAGAGAGCACTGGCATTGATATCAGGGCGCTCAATGGCCGAGCTGGATATGCTCGCCAGTCCTTACCACTTTCCGCTGGCCGGTGTACACGGAGCGGAGCGCCGCGACATCCATGATCAAACGCATATCGTTTCACTTCCCGATGCACTCACACAACGTCTCCAGGAGAAACTTTCTGCTGCGCTGGCAGAACTGCCGGGCACAGAACTGGAAGCTAAAGGCATGGCCTTTGCTCTGCATTATCGCCAGGCGCCACAACACGAAGAGCGTGTGGTGGCTCTTGCCAGAGAGATTGCGAATGCGCATCCGCAGCTGGCGTTACAGCCAGGTAAATGCGTGGTGGAGCTAAAACCGCAAGGGATCAATAAAGGTGCGGCCATCACTGCGTTTATGGCGACACCGCCTTTCAAAGACCGGACGCCCGTGTTCATTGGGGATGACCTGACCGACGAGGCAGGGTTCCGCGTGGTGAATCAGGCCAGAGGGATCTCCGTTAAGGTTGGGCCCGGCGACACGGTTGCCCAATGGCGGCTGGCGGATGTCGCCAGCGTCTGGCAGTGGATATCTGACATCGCTAACCAGCAACAACAACAAATAGCGCAAAACCAAGGGGGAAACCATTATGGGTCGCTTAGTCGTCGTCTCTAACCGAATCGCGCCGCCTGATGATAAAAAAGTCAGTGCTGGTGGCCTGGCGGTAGGGGTGTTAGGTGCCTTAAAAGCTGCTGGCGGGCTGTGGTTTGGCTGGAGTGGTGAAATCAGTGAAGACGAAAAACCGCTCAAAAAAGTGACGCGCGGAAATATTACGTGGGCATCGTTCGCGTTAAAAGAGAAAGACTATGACGAGTATTACTCGCAGTTCTCGAATGCCGTCCTGTGGCCTGCATTTCACTACCGTCTTGACCTGGTTAAATTCCAGCGTGAATCCTTCGAAGGCTACACGCGAGTCAATGCACTGCTGGCAGATAAACTGCTGCCTTTAATCGAAGAAGACGATATTTTATGGATCCACGATTATCATCTGCTTCCCTTCGCCAGAGAGTTGCGGGAAAGGGGCGTAAATAACCGGATTGGTTTTTTCCTGCATATCCCGTTCCCGACACCGGAGATTTTTACCGCGTTACCCCCCCATGAAGCGTTGCTGGAGGCGCTATGTGATTACGACTTACTGGGCTTCCAGACGGAAAATGATCGCCTTGCGTTTCTGGATTCTGTGTCAGGCAAAACGCGGCTGGTGACCAAAGGTGGGAAAACGCATACTGCCTGGGGGAAAACATTCCACGCCGACGTGTATCCGATAGGGATTGAACCCGACGAGATCGCGGAGCAGGCCTCCGGCCCGTTGCCACCCAAGCTGGCCCAGCTTAAGAATGAACTCAAGCATGTAAAAAATATCTTCTCGGTAGAGCGTCTTGATTATTCCAAAGGATTACCGGAACGTTTTCTGGCGTATGAAACGCTGCTGGATAAATACCCTCAACACCACGGTAAAATCCGCTATACCCAGATAGCGCCAACGTCACGCGGTGAAGTTCAGGCCTACCAGGATATTCGGCACCAACTGGAGACAGAAGCAGGGCGCATCAATGGCCGCTACGGCCAACTGGGCTGGACACCGCTCTTTTATCTGAATCAACACTTTGACCGTAAAATCCTGATGAAAGTCTTCCGCTATGCGGATGTTGGCCTGGTCACGCCGCTGCGTGACGGGATGAACCTGGTGGCAAAAGAGTATGTGGCGGCTCAGGATCCTGCCGACCCTGGTGTACTGGTGCTCTCACAATTTGCCGGGGCGGCAAATGAACTTTCCTCCGCGCTTATCGTGAATCCTTACGATCGGGATGATGTGGCTAACGCACTGAATCGCGCCCTGACTATGCCGCTAACGGAGCGTATTTCCCGGCATGCCGAGATGATGGAGACGATCCGTAAGAACGACATTAATCACTGGCAAGCTCAATTTATTCGGGATTTACGTGATATTGCCCCGAACAGCAGGGAAGGTGATCTGCAAAAAAAGATCGCGACATTTCCTAAACTCGCCTGATTTTCAACTGGGGGATTAACCTCCCCCAAGAGGCACTAACAGCACATCAACCTGGCTTGAAGCGACAATAGATTTCGCTGCACAGGCAGCGCGCGATAAAAAGCTGTGGTTATGGTTCCCACATATCACTAAATCAATATTTTGTTTACGACACATGTCGAGAATATGTGCATTAAGTTCCCCCGTCGCAATAACGGTTTCGTAAACAGGATATTGTGCCTTTTCAGTCAGCTCCCGCAGAAATTGCTGTGTTTCTTCCTGAAGTACCTCTCGAATATCTTCAAGCATAGGGGCAGCCAGTTGGTTATACATTTCGGGTTCGGCCGCGAGGGTGATGAGACTGATGCGGGCATTATGTGGTCTGGCAATGGAAACTGCCCGGGCGACAAGTTGATGACTCTCGGGTGAAACTGCAACAGAAACAAGAAGATGGGAGTAACTCATGGTGCACTCCTTAGATGTCTGACAGACTGCGTCTACTCACCATTACCGCGAATTACCGGGTTCTGCAAGAGCTGAATACGACATTAGTGTGAAGCTTATCATAATTATTCATTAATTATTCTTATAAGAAGAATAACTGAAAAATGCGTCTAAATGAAAAAAATTAACAACTTAACGTAAATCACACAAATGGCCGCTTTCGTTGTTAAACCGTTTTGCCACGTTACAAAACCATTTCTAATGATTGCGAGCTGAAACAGTTTTTTTGTGCTACCTGCATAACTATATGTTTTTTCACGGTAAGAAAAATGTTTCTCAGAGATGAGATTGATGTGAATGTTTCCGCGCGCCGCTTACGGCAGGAAAAGCACGTTGTATGCCAGTATGGATCACCCTTCTGCATGAGTATTCGTCAATTAAGAATACAAAACAGTACTGATTGTTCAATAGTTGAGCAAATTACAAGTCATACTGATGGATTTATGGGTGATATTCACTTAAATTATGTGACGTGGATCACATTTTTTTTAAATTTGAGGAAGGCTGCATTGTATGTATCAAAACTGACGAGTAGAGTTTGCGTCGAATTAGGAAAAATCTTAGTTATTTGTAAGAAATGATAAAACATGTAAGAGACGCAACGGCGTTTCTGCTCTTGCGTGTTTCAAATGAATACAAACCTAAATTCAACTATGCATTTGGCCTTTTCTTTTTATACCGGGTGATTTCCCGGCGACATCACGGGGTGCGGTCTTTCCGCATAAAAATAATAGTTGGTTATTCGGGATGGGAACAATGCATACATCCGAGTTGCTAAAACATATCTATGACATCAATTTGTCGTATTTACTGCTCGCGCAGCGTTTGATTAGTCAGGACAAGGCGTCCGCGATGTTTCGTCTGGGTATTAACGAAGAAATGGCAACCATGCTGGGGGGCTTAACCCTCCCGCAGATGGTTAAACTGGCTGAAACGAATCAACTGGTTTGCCAGTTCCGTTTCGATGATTCGCAGACAATAACGCGTCTGACGCAGGAATCCCGTGTTGACGATCTTCAACAGATCCATACCGGTATTCTTCTCTCCACTCGCTTGCTTAACGAAATCAGCCAGCCTGATGACGCAGCCCGTAAGAAAAGGGCCTAGCAATGAGCGAAAAAAGCATTGTTCAGGAAGCGCGTGACATACAGTTGGCCATGGAGCTGATTACACTGGGTGCTCGTTTACAAATGCTGGAAAGCGAGACTCAGTTGAGCCGTGGTCGTCTCATCAAACTGTATAAAGAGTTACGTGGTAGTCCCCCGCCGAAAGGCATGCTGCCGTTTTCTACCGACTGGTTTATGACGTGGGAGCAGAATATTCACGCTTCCATGTTCTGTAATGCCTGGCAGTATCTTCTCAAAACCGGTTTGTGTAGCGGCGTTGACGCTGTGATCAAAGCGTACAAACTTTACCTTGAACAATGCCCACAGCAGGAAGATGGTCCACTGCTGGCGCTGACCCGCGCATGGACGCTGGTGCGTTTTGTTGAAAGCGGAATGCTTGAGCTGTCGCGCTGCAATTGCTGCGATGGCAATTTTATTACCCATGCTCATCAGCCTGCAGGCAGCTTCGCCTGTAGTTTATGTCAGCCTCCATCCCGTGCAGTAAAAAGACGTAAACTTTCCCGGGATGCTGCCGATATTATTCCACAACTGCTGGATGAACAGATCGAACAAGCTGTTTAACCCGAACGTGTGGGCAAGATTCCAGCAGCGGTAAGCAATTACCGCTGCTTTTTTTTACCCCGCAAACGGTAAACGCTGCGAACTGAACGTCCTTGCCATAGTCACTAGCGGAAGGATGATGTCGTGCTTATCTTATTAGGTTACCTGGTAGTTCTCGGTACAGTTTTCGGCGGTTACATGATGACCGGCGGGCACCTTGGAGCACTCTATCAACCGGCTGAACTTATTATCATCGGCGGCGCAGGGGTAGGGGCTTTTATCGTTGGTAACAACGGTAAATCGATCAAGGGCACGCTGAAAGCGATTCCATTGCTGTTCCGTCGCTCAAAATACACCAAAAGCATGTATATGGATCTGCTGGCGCTGCTCTATCGCCTGATGGCGAAGTCACGTCAACAGGGCATGTTCTCTCTTGAGCGGGATATTGAAAACCCGAAAGAGAGTGAAATTTTTGCCAGCTATCCACGTATTCTTGCCGACGCCATGATGCTGGATTTCATCGTTGACTACCTGCGACTCATCATCAGCGGCAATATGAACACCTTCGAAATTGAAGCGCTGATGGACGAAGAGATCGAAACCCACGAAAGTGAATCCGAAGTGCCTGCCAACAGCCTGGCACTGGTGGGCGACTCCCTTCCGGCGTTTGGTATCGTCGCGGCGGTCATGGGTGTTGTTCACGCCCTGGCCTCGGCGGATCGTCCTGCCGCTGAGCTGGGCGCACTGATCGCCCATGCGATGGTGGGTACCTTCCTCGGTATTTTGCTGGCGTATGGCTTCATCTCTCCGCTGGCAAGCGTCCTGCGTCAGAAGAGCGCGGAAACCACTAAAATGATGCAGTGCGTGAAGATCACGCTGCTCTCTAACCTCAATGGTTATGCGCCACCGATCGCGGTTGAATTTGGCCGTAAAACGCTTTACTCCAGTGAGCGTCCGTCGTTTATCGAGCTTGAAGAACACGTGCGCGCGGTGAAAAACCCAAACCAACAGACGACAACTGAGGACGCATGAAAAACCAGTCCCATCCGATCGTCATCGTAAAAAAACGCAAGCATAAGGGCGGCGGGCATGGCGCACATGGCTCGTGGAAAATTGCGTACGCCGACTTTATGACTGCAATGATGGCGTTCTTTCTGGTGATGTGGCTGATCTCCATCTCCAGCCCGAAAGAACTGATCCAGATTGCTGAATACTTCCGAACGCCGCTGGCGACGGCGGTGGCCGGTGGGCCGCGCATTTCTAACAGCGACAGCCCAATCCCGGGCGGTGGCGATGATTACACCCAGCAGAAGGGTGAGGTGAAAAAAGAGCCGAACATCGACGAGCTGAAAAGAAAGATGGAGCAGGCGCGTCTGAAGAAACTGCGTGGCGATCTTGATCAACTGATTGAAGCGGATCCCAAACTGCGCGCGCTGCGTCCGCATCTGAAAATCGATCTGGTACAGGAAGGGCTGCGTATCCAGATTATTGATAGCCAGAACCGCCCAATGTTTAAAACCGGGAGTGCGGAAGTCGAACCGTACATGCGCGATATTTTGCGTGCCATTGCGCCGGTGCTGAATGGCATTCCTAACCGAATCAGCCTGTCAGGACACACGGATGATTTCCCGTATGCCAGTGGAGAGAAGGGATACAGCAACTGGGAGCTTTCTGCCGATCGTGCCAACGCCTCGCGTCGCGAGCTGGTGGCCGGTGGGCTTGATGATGGCAAGGTACTGCGTGTGGTCGGTATGGCAGCAACCATGCGTGTCTCTGACCGCGGGCCGGATGACGCCATCAACCGTCGTATCAGTCTTTTAGTGCTGAACCAGCAGGCGGAGCAGGCCATCCTGCATGAAAACGCCGAAAGTCAGAATGAGTCACTGGACGATTTAAAACAGCCTGGGGCCGTTCCTTCGGCTGCCGTTCCAACATCGCCACCAGCCAATCCGAGGTGATAGCGTGAGCATGGATATTAGCGATTTTTACCAGACATTCTTTGATGAAGCCGACGAGTTGTTGGCCGATATGGAGCAACACTTGCTCGATTTGGTGCCTGAAGCACCGGACTCTGAGCAGCTCAATGCCATCTTCCGTGCGGCGCACTCCATTAAAGGCGGAGCCGGAACGTTTGGATTTACCATCCTGCAGGAAACGACCCATTTGATGGAAAACCTGCTTGATGAAGCACGACGCGGTGAGATGCAGCTCAATACCGATATTATCAACCTGTTTTTGGAAACCAAAGATATTATGCAGGAACAGCTCGACGCCTATAAAAGCTCGGCAGAGCCTGATGCCGCCAGCTTTGAATACATCTGCAATGCGCTGCGCCAGCTCGCGCTGGAAGCAAAAGGTGAGGTGGCCGCAGCCGTTGTTCCGGCCGCAAAACTGAGCGTTGTCGATGCTGCTGAAGAGGCCGCGCCAGCCGCTGCACAAGCGGGCAAACTGCGCGTTGTGCTGTCACGCCTCAAAGAAAATGAAGTTAACCTGCTGGAAGAAGAGCTGGGTAACCTGGCGAAGTTAAGCAACGTAGTAAAAGGTAAAGACAGCCTTGCTGCGACACTTGATGACGGTATTGGCCAGGACGATATCGTGGCGGTGTTGTGCTTCGTCATTGAAGCCGATCAGATTGCCTTCGAAACCGAAACCGCCGTTGTCGAAACCCCAGCAGAAGCAGAAGAGGTCGCTGTTGTTGCTCAGGCTGCAGCTCCGGCTGTTGTGCCTGCGGCTCCGGCGCTGAAAGCCGTGCCAAAAGAGGCTGCGGCACCAGGCCGTGGTGAAAAACCGGCTGCGCGTTCCAGTGAGTCCACCAGCATCCGTGTGGCTGTTGAGAAGGTTGATCAGTTGATTAACCTGGTGGGTGAACTGGTTATCACTCAGTCAATGCTGGCACAACGTTCGAACGAACTGGACCCGGTGACGCACGGCGATCTGATCACCAGCATGGGGCAATTACAGCGTAATGCCCGCGATCTGCAGGAATCGGTCATGTCCATCCGTATGATGCCGATGGAATACGTCTTCAGCCGCTTCCCGCGTCTGGTTCGCGACCTGGCCAGCAAACTGAATAAACAGATTGAACTGACCCTGATGGGCAGCTCAACAGAACTCGATAAGAGTCTGATCGAGCGCATCATTGACCCGTTAACGCACCTGGTGCGTAACAGTCTCGACCATGGTATTGAGCTGCCTGAAAACCGTATTGCCGCCGGGAAATCTCCTGTCGGAAACCTGATCCTCTCTGCAGAGCATCAGGGTGGGAACATCTGCATCGAAGTGACCGATGACGGTGCGGGCCTTAACCGTGAGCGCATCCTGGCAAAAGCGATTTCGCAGGGGATGGCGGTCAATGAAAACATGACCGACGAAGAAGTGGGCATGTTGATCTTTGCGCCAGGCTTCTCGACTGCGGAACAAGTGACCGACGTTTCCGGGCGCGGTGTGGGCATGGACGTGGTGAAACGTAACATCCAGGAGATGGGCGGCCACGTTGAGATCCAGTCTAAGCAGGGCTCTGGCACCACCATTCGCATCCTGCTGCCACTGACGCTGGCAATTCTGGACGGTATGTCAGTCAAAGTGGCAGACGAAGTGTTTATTCTGCCGCTGAACGCCGTGATGGAATCGCTGCAACCGCGTGAGGAGGATCTGCATCCGCTGGCGGGTGGCGAGCGTGTTCTCGAAGTGCGCGGTGAGTATCTGCCGTTGGTGGAACTGTGGAAAGTGTTTGAAGTGGACGGTGCGAAGACAGAGGCCACGCAGGGTATCGTTGTGATCCTGCAAAGTGCAGGCCGCCGCTACGCGCTGCTGGTTGATCAGCTGATTGGCCAACACCAGGTGGTGGTGAAAAACCTCGAAAGCAACTACCGCAAGGTGCCGGGTATTTCTGCCGCGACCATTCTGGGTGATGGTAGTGTGGCACTGATCGTCGATGTGTCGGCGCTTCAGGGATTAAATCGTGAACAACGTGTGGCGTACACAGCCGCCTGATTAAGTAGAAGGTAATAACATGACCGGTATGAGTAATGTAACGAAACTGGCGGGCGAGCCATCAGGGCAGGAATTCCTGGTTTTCACTTTAGGTGACGAAGAGTACGGTATCGACATTCTGAAAGTGCAGGAAATCCGTGGTTACGACCAGGTTACCCGCATCGCTAACACGCCTGCTTTTATTAAAGGTGTCACCAACCTGCGTGGTGTGATTGTGCCAATCGTTGACCTGCGCGTGAAGTTCAGCCAGGGCGACGTTGACTACAACGACAACACCGTGGTGATTGTTCTGAACCTGGGGCAGCGCGTAGTGGGCATTGTGGTGGATGGTGTGTCTGATGTGCTTTCCCTGACCTCTGACCAAATCCGTCCTGCTCCGGAGTTTGCGGTCACGCTGTCTACGGAATACCTGACCGGTCTGGGCGCGCTCGGCGAGCGAATGCTGATTCTGGTGAACA
This sequence comes from Pantoea sp. LS15, assembly GCF_012241585.1. Taxonomy (NCBI): domain Bacteria; kingdom Pseudomonadati; phylum Pseudomonadota; class Gammaproteobacteria; order Enterobacterales; family Erwiniaceae; genus Pantoea; species Pantoea sp. LS15. The sequence goes on along the minus strand of NZ_JAAVXA010000015.1, from coordinate 19,681 downwards.
TTGAGAAGCTGCTGAACAGCGATGAGATGGCTCTGCTGGATATCGCCGCGAGTCACGTAGCGTAAAACAAAGCCGGGTGGCGCTGACGCTTACCCGGCTTTTTCATACCCTTATGCTTCCTGTTTTACCAGCTCAGCTTCGGCTTCCGCTTCCCGCACCCCTTCATTCTGCGACAGCATCGCGGTCGCGATACCATTCCCCAGAACGTTAATCGCAGAACGACCCATATCCAGGAAGTGATCAATCCCCATCAGCAGCAGAATACCGGCCACCGGAATATTGAAGCTTGGAATGGTTGCCGCCAGAACGACCAGCGATGAACGCGGTACGCCTGCAATGCCTTTTGAGGCGAGCATCAGGGTCAGCATCAGAACCGTTACTTCAGAGAAGCTCAGGTGAATGTTGTACGCCTGGGCGATAAACATTGAGGCGAAAGAGCAGTACACCATCGAACCCACCAGGTTGAAGGAGTAGCCAATCGGCAGCACGAAAGAGGCGATGTTGCGCGAGCAACCAAAACGCTCCAGCTGTTCCAGCGTTTTTGGATAGGCCGCTTCAGAGCTGCTGGTGGTAAACGCCACCAGTACCGGGTCTTTCAGCATACTGACCAGGCGAAACACCTCTTTTTTCAACACCATGTAACCTACGGCCAGCAGCACCATACAGGTGAGAAGGATCGCCACATAGTATCCGCCAATAAAGGACGCATAGTTCAGCAGAATACCCAGACCCTGAGTGGCAATAACGGATGAAATCGCCGCGAAAATGGCCAGTGGCGCAACGTACATCACGTAACCCGTCACCTTAAGCATGATATGGGAAACCACATCCAGCGCAGCTACCAGAGGTGCGTTGAATTTCTGTCCCAGCGACGCGCCGCCAATACCAAAGAACATTGAGAACACCACAATCTGCAGGATCTCATTGTTCGACATCGCCCCAGCGATACTGGTTGGAATGGTGTGCGACAGGAAGGCTTTCAATGTCATGCCCCCAACGGCCAGACCGGTATCGACCGCCTCGGTTGGGATCGTCAGGTTTAAACCGCTTCCCGGATGCTCAAGTGTGACGATAAACAGCCCCACCAGAATGGACAGCACGGATGAGCTGATAAACCACACCATCGCTTTGCCGCCAACGCGACCAATGGTGGAGGTTTCACCCAGTTTCATAATACCGACGGTTAACGTGCTGAAGACCAAAGGTGCAATCACCATTTTGATCAGGCGAAGGAAGATATCGGTCAGAAGGGTAATGTTATCCGACCAGGCTTTGATAGCATCCGCAGATGCGTACTCATGAATTGCTGCCCCAGAAAGAATACCCGCCAGCATGAAAATCACGATGAAGAGTGTGAGTTTGTTTGCACTTGCCACGAAAAAAGACCCTCTATGCGCTTTAGATGTAGCCCGCGTCGATATATATAAATTTTTTAATACGACGCCGGAAATTATTCGGCACATAAATTGACGCAAAGCGGGGGGGGATACAACTCCTTTTTAAGTTTTATTAATTTTGTTGTTAACTCGCTGACGATATATCGTGATCGAGATCACATTATGGCGGATATATTCTCTCCGGAAAAAATAAAATCTCTGATGGTTTGTATTTAACTAATTGTTATGTAGGAAAAATTTTCGTCAATAAGACATATGGCTTATGCGTCGTGGAGCAGGTGGTAGAAGCGATAACCATAAACTAAATTCTCAGTAACCCCCAGAGGAACACTAAGCGGGGATAACATCTTGAACAACAAAATAAAATGTTGCGAGGGAACGAAGACGTCTTCTGGAGGGTGGTAAATGAACAGAAAACTCCTTTTGATCTGCACAGGCACTTTACTGGTTGCGACAACAGCCCATCAGGCACTGGCCGTCACCAGCAGTGGTACCGTCGGTGCAACGCTGACGCTGACAAACGGTTGTCTGATAAATGGCTCACCCACGCAAAATGGCATTAATTTCGGGACACTGGATTTCGGTACCCATCCCGCCACGTTTTCCACTCTGACCACGCAGTTGACCGGCGCCAGCGGCGGCAACACCTTCACTATTCAATGCACGACGGCCAGCTATACGGTGGCGATTACCGGTAATACTAACTCCACTGCACCGGGTACTGTTGTAGGTACGCCGGGGACGCCTGCTCGCTATCTGATTAATACCTCCAACACGGCGCAGGGTGTCGCTTACAGCCTCTACACTGACAGCGGATTCAACACCGAGATTACCAATAACACCGCGTTGCCGATCACGTCCACAGCAGGAGGGGTAGACAGTTACACCCTCTACGGGCGCATTACCGGCGGCGGTAACAGCGTGACGGTCGTTCCGGGAACCTACACCGATACGATAAACGTCAGCGTTACCTATTAGTACCTGCATCGCCATGAGAGCATCCTTTATAAGTCTGCGCAGATGCGCAGAGGGATATGTGCAACTTTTTATCGCGCTCACCTTCGGGTTGCTGATGGTACCCATAGCGGGTGCGGTGACATCGCAGTCATTTAAGGTCAGCGCGACCATTGTACCTGGATGTGCGGTGGCCACGGGGAGTGGAGGGCTTCTCGGTACGCTGGATTTTGGCACCCATACCGGTGTGGAAAGCGCGCAGGTCAGCACCAGTTTTGTACCCAACGGTGCCTTGTCAATTGCCTGCACACCGGGTGTCACGCTGAGCATGAGCATTAATGGTGGACAGAATTACTCATCTGTTCGCCGTATGAAACGCTCAGGCGGAACGGAAATGGTGGGATACCGGCTATACAGCAGCAGTTCACTGGCAGCAAACAGTGAAATTGGGGTCAACCAGGCCATACCGGTGACGTATACCAACAGCAATAACATCGCGCTGCCGCTATTTGGCGTGGCGCTACTGAGCGGGGTTAGCCCGGCAGGAACGTATTCCGATCAGCTCACCGTGACCTTGTCATGGTAATAAAGGGAGAGTGTTGATGAAGCCATTTTTCAGACCGGTATGTCTGGCGGGCGTGTTGGGTATGGCTGCGGTAACCGGCCAGGCGCAGGCGGCAGCCACCATTCTGCTATGGCCCATTGATCCATGGCTTTCAGCGGATGCCAAAGCCACCGAATTGTGGATCCAGAACCAGGGGAACAGTGCAACAACGATGCAGGTACGGATTATGCGCTGGAAGCAGGAGGGTGGGTACGAGCGCTATTCCGCGCAGCAGGACGTGGTCGCCAGCCCGCCAATTGTCACCATTGAAAAAGGTAACAAACAGCTCATTCGTCTTATTAAGCAGGGCACCGTGCCAGCTGGTATTGAACAAGCCTACCGCATAATTGTGGATGAAATTCCCCAGCCCGATGCCAACGCTGAGCCTGCTATCGGCCTCAAATTACAGATGCGCTATTCCATCCCTTTGTTTGTCTATGGGCAGGGGATCCCGACAATAAAAGAGGGGGCGCATCATGCGCTGGCAGAGACCCGAAACCTGAGTTGGCGCGTGACGCAGGAAGCCGGGCATCCTGCCCTGGAAGTCCGTAATCAGGGTGATGTCCATGTCAGGCTCAGCCAGGTGACGCTGGATCAGGGAGGACAAAAACGCACCGTGGCGGAGGGATTACTGGGTTACGTTCTCCCCGGCAGCACCCGCAGTTGGCCAATACCCGCCGGGGTTCGTCAGCCTGACCGGATGAGTGCGCAAATTAATGCCAGGGACGCTCAATGGCAGTCGACGCCCGTCAACTGAAACCGGCGATGATGATACTGCTTTGCGTCAGCACCACCTCCTGGGCTGAACCCGGCGACGACAGTTTACCGCCGCCTCCTCAGGCACAGGTGATCAATGATGAGGCCGTCTTCCAGCTTGACCTCGTGCTGAACCACTACGATACCGGTCTGGTGGTGCCTGTAACGCAACGTAAAGGCGCTTTCTTTATCTCCAGCGCCGATTTGCTACGCGCAGGACTTCCCCCTGAGCATGTGCCAACCGGAGAGGTTAATCTCTCCTCGCTTTCTCAGGTTCGGGTGGAGTATGACAGCGCTGCGCAACGGCTGTTGCTGACCGTTCCCCGCGACTGGGTCACGACCCGTGTGACGCCGTTCAGCACACAAACGGCGCAGAGCAAACCGCACTTCGGGCGTGGGGCACTGCTTAATTATGATCTCTACACCAACCACACGGAGCACTTCGGTGGTCAGGCGTCACTCTGGCATGAATTCCGCTACTTTAACGAGAACGGCTCGTTTTCTTCTACCGGTTACGCCCGGGAAAATTTCGCCGGGAATAATGATCAGCAGGAAGGGTATGTCCGCTATGACACCACTCTACTGTTCACGAATGAGGATGAGGCAATTTCCTGGAGTGTCGGGGATGTGATCAGCGACGCTCTGAGCTGGAGTACCAGCGTGCGCATGGGCGGGATAAGTTTCGGAAGGGATTTCTCCTTGCGTCCGGATCTGGTGACATGGCCATTGCCAGAATTTTCGGGAGAAGCCGCAGTACCCACCTCGGTTGATCTCTTTATCAATGGCTATCGCTCCGGCTCCACTCAGCTCCAGCCGGGGCCATTTACGCTGACTAATCTGCCCTATATCAACGGTGCAGGGGATGCGGTGCTGGTCACCACTGATGCACTGGGGCGTCAGGTGAGTACCACGCTACCGTTTTATGTCACCAGTGATTTGTTAAAACAAGGCCTGAGCGACGGGGCTGTGACGCTGGGCAGCCTGCGGCGTAATTATGGCATCAGGAATTTTGACTACGGTCCTGCCGCAGGCAGTGGCTCATATCGCTATGGTTTGACCGACTGGCTCACGCTGGAGGGGCATGCGGAAGGGGCGCAAGAGCTGGCGCTGGGCGGGGCGGGGACGGTGATAAAACTCGGCCAGTTTGGCGTGGTGAATACCTCTTACTCGCACAGCCGCATGCGCGGTGACACGGGCGGGCAAATCAACTGGGGTTACCAGTACAGCACCAGTGAGTTTAGCGTGGCGACCCAGCATACGCGGCGCGATCGCGGCTTTAGTAATCTGGCCCTTTACGATCAGCCGACGGTCTACGACGAAAATGACAAACCCATCGCCAGTTTTAGTCGTAATACGGATCAGTATTCTCTGACCTTTAACCTGGGGCAGTACGGCAATATTGGTGCAGCCTGGATCGGTGTAGAGAGTTTCGACAGTCAAAAAACCGAACTGCTCAATTTCTCCTGGAGCCGCAACCTGTGGGGCGCGAGCAGTATTTATCTGGCAGCAAGTCGGGACCAGCAACGGGGAGACTGGACGGTGGCGCTGTCGCTGCAGGTGCCGCTGGGGGCGCGTGACAGTACCGCCGTCACTTTCGAAAACACCCCGGACGCAGGCAGCACGCAGCGCATCAACTATAACCACGCCATGCCTTCCGACGGCGGGTTTAGCTGGAACATGGCATGGGCTAACCAGTCGAAAGCCAGTGACTATCAGCAAGGAACGCTGGGCTGGCGCAATAACAACATTGAGCTGCAGGGAGGCGGTTATGGTGAAAAGGACACCATGACATGGTGGGGGGAGGCGATGGGGGCGATTGTTCTGATGGACGGAGAGTTGTTTGCGGCCAACAAAATCAACGATGCGTTTGTGGTCATCAGTACCGATGGTCACTCGGATGTCCCCGTCAGTTATGAGAACCAGCCCGTCGGTAAAACCAATAACAACGGTTATCTGCTGGTCAGCGGCGTGTCGGCGTATTATCCGGCAAGCTATCGGATTGATACGCTGAATTTGCCTGCGGATACCCGGCTGAAAGAGACCGAACGCCGGGTTGCGATCCGTCGCCATAGCGGCTATCTGGTAGATTTCCCAATGGAGCAGGAGCGGGTGGCCAGCGTTATTCTGCATGATGCGCAGGGAGAGGCGATTCCGGTGGGAAGCCAGGTTCGACGCGCCTCGCGTAGCAATGCGGTGGTGGGATATGACGGGATCGCCTGGCTGGAAAATCTCAGTGATGTGAACCTGCTCGACGTTATCACACCTGACGGAAAGCACTGCTCGGTCACGCTGACGGTGGGTGCCAATCCACAACACAAACTGCAAACCTACGGTCCTCTGGTTTGTCGGGAGGGACAGTGAAGCACCTGCTATTCCTGCTTCTGCTGCTGGCGACCAGCGGCAGTTGGGCTGACTGTCGGGTCAGCACGGTCAATGCCGCGTTTGGGAGTGTGACCTCATTCGCGCTGAGTGGTTCTGGCGAAGTGGCAACCACCGGTACGCTGGTCGTAGACTGCGATGCGCTGGTGAACTTGCTGACCGGGGACACCATCACGCTAAATTTTGTCTCAGCGACTGTTTCGGCAAATGGTCGTGCGACCATGAAGCGTACCGACAACGCGGCCATTACGGATGTGATCCCGACGCGCCTGTGCGGGCAGTCGGGCTGCGCTAACAACAGCGAAGTGCAAACCAGTAAAACCTATACCTGGGACAGCAGTACCTTGTTAAATCTGATCGGCGGCAAACAATACAATATCCCTCTCTATTTCCGGACGGTCCCGGGGCAAAATGTGACCGCTGGTCCTTATCAGGTGACGCTAAACTTCGATATCACCTATAGAGTCTGCTCGGTGGGCGTGCTCAACGCGTGTTTATCGGGACTGCAAACCGGAACGAAAGGAACCAGCATCACGTTGGATATGACCGTCACCAATGACTGCAGCGCCATGACCACGCCGGACGTCAACTTTAACAGCGCGCCGCTGGTACAAAGTTTCCCCACTGTATTGCAGGCGATTGCCGTCACCTGCACCAAAGGAAGTACGTATACCATCGGCATTAATAACGGTGCTAATGCGCTGAACAATGTGCGGCGCATGGTGAATGGCAGCAACTTTATGAGCTACGACATTTATAAAGAAGCCACCAGTAACCGTTGGGGAGGAAGCGGCAGCGAGCGCTGGTCCAGTGCGGTATCGTCCCAGGTCAGTACCGATGGTTTACTGCGCACCTACAACTACACCGCGAAAGTCCTGACAAATCAGGCCACGCCCCCCGCCGGAACCTACACCGATACGCTGATTGTCGACGTGGCGTTTTAACCCCACGCTTTTCCCTTTCTCAAATGTAAAGTTCCTGTGGGCAGTGCCGATAACACCGTTAATAAATCTATGAGAAGGTGTTGTATGTTGAACCGTATCCGCGTTGTCACAATGCTTATGATGGTGCTGGTCATTTTCGCACTTCTTCAGCTCATCTCCGGCGGGCTTTTTTTCTCGTCATTAAAACAGAACCAGGACAGTTTCGCGGCCTCGAACGATCTCCGCCTGCAGCAGAGTGAACTCACGTCGACGTGGGATCTGATGCTGCAAACGCGTATCAACCTGAGCCGCTCGTCCGCGCGCATGATGATGGATCCGAATAATCAGCAGAGCAGCGCGAAAACCGATCTGTTGAAAAATGCCCGTGCTACTCTCGCTGACGCCGCAAAACATTACGACGCCTTCAAAAAGATCACCCCGCAACCTGCCATGGAGCAGGTGAGCCAGAACGTCGACGAAAAATACAACGCCTACAATGCCGGTCTGACGGAACTGATTCAGTTCCTGGAAAGCGGCAACATGGACGCCTATTTCGCACAGCCAACGCAAGGGATGCAAAACGCACTCGGTGCGGCGCTGGGGGAATATGCGAAGGTCAGTAGCGATCTGTATCACTCGGCCTTTACTGAAAGTCAGAATGATTACCGCTTTGCGAAATGGCAGATGGCCGTAATGGCACTGGCACTGGTCATTGTGCTGGTGGCGGTATGGTATGGCATTCGCCATATCCTGCTTAATCCTCTTGGTCGTGTCATTGGTCATATCCGTGAAATTGCCGGTGGTGACCTGACCAAAACGCTGACCGTAACCGGGCGCAATGAGATAACCGAACTGGCCAACAGCGTCGACCATATGCAGCGTTCGTTGATCGAGACTGTCGCCAACGTACGTAATGGATCAGAAGCCATCTATACCGGCACCAGCGAAATTGCGCTGGGTAATAACGATCTCTCTTCCCGTACTGAAGAGCAGGCATCTGCTCTGGAAGAGACGGCCGCCAGCATGGAACAACTTACTGCGACCGTGAAGCAGAACGCCGATAACGCCCGTCAGGCCTCTCAACTGGCTGAAAGTGCCTCTGAGACGGCGCAACGTGGTGGTCGCGTGGTGGATGGCGTGGTGAAAACCATGCACGAAATTGCCGACAGCTCGAAGAAAATCGCCGACATCATTAGCGTCATCGATGGCATTGCTTTCCAGACTAACATCCTTGCGCTGAACGCCGCCGTGGAAGCGGCACGTGCGGGCGAGCAGGGACGTGGGTTTGCCGTGGTCGCGGGTGAAGTACGTAACCTCGCCAGTCGCAGTGCCAACGCGGCGAAAGAGATCAAAGCGTTGATTGAAGATTCCGTTTCCCGCGTGGATACCGGCTCCGTGCTGGTAGAAAGTGCCGGGGAAACCATGAATGACATCGTGAATGCTGTTACTCGCGTAACGGACATCATGGGTGAAATCGCCTCTGCATCTGATGAGCAGAGTCGTGGTATCGACCAGGTTGCTCTGGCGGTATCGGAAATGGATCGCGTGACACAACAAAACGCCGCGCTGGTGCAGGAGTCCGCTGCGGCGGCCGCTGCTCTGGAAGACCAGGCGAGCCGTCTGAAGATGGCCGTCTCGGCGTTTCGTCTCGCTTCACTCGCTGGAAACACGGTCACCCCGCAAGCCACCTATCGTGTGCCCGCTGCAGAATCAGCGGCAACCCGTACCCGTGCTGCGACGACCGGACAAGATGAAAACTGGGAAACATTTTGACTGACAATTAAACCGCGGCTGCTTGCCGCTTGATGGGAGCGTGGATGTTAAATCGTATTCGTATCTCGACCACACTGTTTTTGATTCTGATCCTTTGCGGTGTGTTGCAGGTTGGCAGTAACGGGTTGTCTTTTTGGGCGTTTCGCGATGGCTATCAGAATTTGCAGGAAGTTGAGGCGAGTAATCAGCAGCGCTCCGCACTGGCACAAACGCGTGCCGTGCTGTTGCAGGCAAGCACTGCGCTGAACAAAGCGGGAACCTTAACCGCGCTGAGTTATCCGCCGGATGACATCAAAGCGCTGATGGCGACCGCGCGTGACAGTCTGAAACAGGCAGACGGGCAATTTAAAGCCTTTACGGCGCAGGAAGCCGTTAGCGAGAAAGAGAAAACGCTAAAGGCTGCCATGAAAAAGAACTTTGAACAGTGGTACAGCGATCTGGACCATCAGGCAACCTGGCTTGAGAACAACCAGCTGTCAGATTTTATGACCGCACCGGTTCAGGCGTCTCAGGCGGCGTTTGATGGCAGCTTCAATGCGTGGCAGCAGGATATTAACCAGTTTGTCCAACGCGCAGGGGAAGACAGCCGAATGAGCTACCACATGTCCGGCGTGATTTTTGCCGTGGTGGTGATTCTGGCGGCGCTGCTGACCGGCGGGGCACTGCTCTGGTCGCGCAGGATGATTGTGCAGCCGCTGGCGATCATTAGCAGCCACTTCGACAGTATTGCGAAGGGGAATCTGGCGCGTCCGGTGGCGGTTTATGGCAAGAACGAAATTTCGGCGATCTTTGCCAGCCTGAAGGCAATGCAGGGATCGTTGCGGGAAACGGTATCCGATGTGCGTCAGGGCAGTTATGCCATGCACACCGGGATTTCAGAGATAGCGGCAGGCAATAACGATCTCTCGTCCCGTACCGAGCAACAGGCGGCCTCGTTGGCGCAAACGGCAGCGAGTATGGAACAACTGACTGCGACGGTAAGTCAGAACGCCGATAACGCGCGTCAGGCGTCTGACCTGTCGAAACAGGCGGCAATGACGGCGAAAAAGGGTGGGGATCAGGCCTCTCATGTTGCGAGCACCATGCAGGAGATTGCCACCAGTTCGCAGAAAATTGGTGACATCATCAGTGTGATTGACGGTATCGCGTTCCAGACCAACATTCTGGCGCTCAATGCCGCTGTCGAAGCGGCGCGCGCCGGTGAACAGGGGCGTGGTTTTGCGGTAGTGGCGGGTGAAGTGCGTAACCTGGCGAGCCGCAGTGCCAACGCGGCGAAAGAGATTAAGGTGCTGATTGAAGAGTCGGTTTCACGCGTCCAGCAGGGCTCGACGCTGGTCGATACGGCGGCAAAAACCATGCACGAGATCGTCACCTCTGTCACGCGGGTGAACGACATCATGGGCGAAATTGCCTCTGCGTCGGACGAACAGCGTCGCGGGATTGAGCAGGTCGCTCAGGCAGTCAGTCAGATGGATCAGGTCACGCAACAGAACGCCTCGTTAGTTGAGGAAGCGGCAGCAGCAACCGATCAACTGGCGAGCCAGGCGGATCATCTCACCGGGTTGGTCGCGGTATTTAATGTGAAAGAGCACGTTGAAGCAGTAACAGAAGTCGGGCGGTCGCAGGCCGTGCCAGTTGTATCCTGAATGTAATTAAGAAGGCGCTATGACATCACCAATGCCCTCCGGGCAAACGTCATTATTGTTGCAGATGACACAGCGCCTCGCGCTGTCCGACGCGCATTTTCGTCGGATATGTCAGTTAATCTACCAGCGTGCAGGGATCGTGCTTGCGGATCATAAGCGAGACATGGTCTACAACCGTCTGGTGCGGCGCTTGCGTACGCTGGGGCTGGATGACTTTGGTCGCTATCTGAGCATGCTCGAAGCGAACCAGAACAGCGCCGAGTGGCAGGCTTTTATTAACTCATTAACCACGAACCTGACGGCATTTTTCCGTGAAGCGCACCACTTCCCGGTCCTGGCAGAGCACGCGCGTCGCCGCACCGGGGAGTATCGCGTCTGGAGTGCGGCCGCCTCGACGGGGGAGGAGCCGTACTCGCTGGCGATCACTCTTGCCGATACTCTGGGCATGGCACCCGGACGCTGGAAAGTCTACGCCAGTGATATCGACACCGAGGTACTGGAGAAGGCGCGTAACGGTGTTTATCGCCAGGATGAACTGAAAACGCTGTCGCCGCAGCAGCTGCAGCGTTATTTCATGCGTGGAACGGGTCCACATGAAGGCCTGGTACGCGTACGCCAGGAGCTGGCGAACTGCGTCGAATTTGCGCCCGTTAACCTGCTGGATAAGCAGTACAACGTGCCGGGACCTTTTGACGCTATTTTTTGCCGTAACGTCATGATCTATTTTGATAAAACGACGCAACAGGACATTCTGCGTCGGTTTGTTCCGTTGCTCAAGCCTGACGGTTTACTGTTTGCCGGGCACTCGGAAAACTTCAGCAACCTCGTGCGTGAGTTTAGCCTGCGTGGGCAAACGGTATATGCGCTGAGTAAGGAAAAAGCATGAGTAAAATCAGGGTATTGTCTGTCGATGATTCGGCGCTGATGCGCCAGATCATGACTGAAATCATCAATAGCCACAGCGACATGGAGATGGTGGCAACAGCGCCGGATCCGCTGGTAGCGCGGGATTTAATTAAAAAATATAACCCCGACGTGCTAACGCTGGATGTCGAGATGCCGCGCATGGATGGCATAGATTTCCTGGAAAAGTTAATGCGACTGCGTCCGATGCCAGTGGTGATGGTCTCCTCCCTGACGGGAAAAGGATCGGAAATCACACTGCGCGCGCTGGAGTTGGGGGCGGTGGATTTTGTCACCAAACCGCAGCTCGGCATTCGTGAAGGAATGCTGGCTTACAGCGAGATGATCGCGGAGAAGATCCGTACGGCGTCGCGCGCGAAACTCGCCGCTCACAAACCGATGGCTGCACCGGCAACGTTGAAGGCGGGTCCATTACTCAGCTCGGAAAAACTGCTGGTGATTGGGGCGTCAACCGGGGGAACAGAGGCAATTCGTCATGTACTCCAGCCATTGCCGCTTTCAAGTCCGGGTATTCTGATCACTCAACATATGCCGCCTGGCTTTACCCGCTCGTTCGCTGAACGTCTGAACAAACTGTGTCAGATCAGCGTGAAAGAGGCGGAAGACGGCGAACGCGTACTCCCGGGGCATGCCTATATTGCACCGGGTGACAAGCATATGGAGCTGGCGCGTAGTGGCGCCAACTATCAAATCAAAATTCATGACGGGCCGCCGGTCAACCGGCACCGTCCGTCGGTGGATGTGCTGTTTCATTCGGTGGCGAAACATGCGGGGCGCAACGCCGTTGGGGTGATCCTGACGGGGATGGGCAACGATGGTGCCGCCGGAATGCTTGCAATGCACCAGGCTGGCGCCTGGACGATTGCGCAGAATGAAGCAAGTTGTGTGGTGTTCGGCATGCCGCGCGAGGCCATCAATATGGGTGGCGTGAGCGAAGTGGTCGATCTTAGCCAGGTAAGCCAGCAGATGTTGGCGAAAATCAGTGCCGGACAGGCAATACGTATTTGACTCAGGAGTAGAATTAGATGGCGGATAAAGAGCTTAAGTTTTTGGTTGTGGATGACTTTTCCACCATGCGTCGCATTGTACGCAACCTGCTGAAGGAGCTGGGCTTCAACAACGTTGAAGAAGCAGAAGATGGTGTTGATGCGCTGAACAAACTGCAGGCGGGTGGGTTTGGTTTTGTTATCTCCGACTGGAACATGCCAAACATGGATGGTCTGGAACTGCTGAAAACCATTCGTGCAGATGCGGGCATGGCGTCTCTGCCGGTTCTGATGGTTACTGCAGAAGCGAAAAAAGAGAACATCATTGCCGCTGCACAGGCGGGCGCAAGCGGCTACGTGGTGAAACCATTCACCGCAGCGACCCTGGAAGAGAAGCTCGGTAAGATCTTCGAGAAACTCGGCATGTGAGGTGTTGGTCATGATGCAACCTGCTATGAAACCCGTTGAAGAACACTCGCCGAGCGATATCATCGTTCGCATCGGTAGCCTGACACGCATGCTGCGTGACAGCCTGCGTGAACTGGGGCTGGATCAGGCGATTGCCGAAGCGGCGGAAGCCATTCCTGATGCGCGTGATCGCCTGGACTATGTCGTGCAGATGACTGCTCAGGCGGCTGAACGTGCGCTGAACAGCGTTGAAGCGTCACAACCGCACCAGGACGCGATGGAAAAGGGCGCGAAAGCGCTGACAAAACGCTGGGATGAGTGGTTTGAGAATCCAATCGAGCTGGCGGACGCCCGTGAGCTGGTTACCGATACCCGTCAGTTCCTGGGGGATGTTCCCGGCCATACCAGCTTCACCAACGCACAACTGCTGGACATCATGATGGCGCAGGATTTCCAGGACCTGACCGGTCAGGTTATCAAGCGCATGATGGATGTTATCCAGGAGATTGAACGTCAGTTGCTGATGGTGCTGCTGGAGAACATTCCAGAACCTGCAGCCCGCCCAAAACGCGAGAACGAAAGCCTGCTCAATGGTCCACAGCTCGACGCCAGCAAAGCGGGCGTGGTAGCAAGCCAGGACCAGGTGGACGATCTGCTCGACAGCCTCGGCTTCTGATATAAAGACACCACCTCAAGGAGGTGGTGTCTTTACTGTTTTAAAGACAAATTTTGATATCAAATCCGGTTTCGGAATGACAGATATTCTCTTTTAGGCGCTGCAGGTCATCATCGTTAAACGATGATGAGCGATAGCTACAGTATTCATACTGCCTTAGCTGGTCGTAACTGTGTTCTTGTAGTGCCTGCAAGAGAAAAATGGAAAGCTGGGGACCGATAATCTGGACTCGCTTGTTGTAAATCGTGCGCAGGATCTTAATAACGGAACCGACTTCGTTTGGTGTTTTCTGAAGGACGAGTTCAAGCCGACGATGATGTAAATCATGGAGATAGTTTTCAGGACTAATGACATGTTTATTCTTTACATCGTAAAGAACGGAATCCCATGACATAAGTGTTGTATTCAGCAGGCTCGAGGTATCTTTAAACTCAACAATTCGGTTCTTAAATGCCCAGGTATCGCTGATGCTCCAGATATCAAAATCCAGGCTTTTATAATGAAAGCGGATCCCTCCGAGCTTATTCACACTGAAACGATCGATGCTCAGTGTTTTCAGAACGTTAATCAGATCGTCTCGCGACAGGTCGATAACAAGATCGATATCTGAGGTGAATCCACCACGCCCAAAAAGTCCGATGTCCCGAATCATTCCGCCAAAAATCCACGCATGAGATCGCTCGGCCAGGGCATCAATGAGTGCCCTGGCTTGCTTTCGCTCTTCGCTAATGTCGAAAAAATCTTCGATTCTGAGCTTAAGGCGTTGATGGCTGGATACGACTTTCATATTCATAAAGCGATTTTAGCTCATCGTGAAGACGTATCAAATAACTGTCTGTCATGCCTGAAATGGCATCCGCCAGGAGCTGGGCTTCTTTATAAAGAGGCGGCAAGTCATTTTCCGGGTCTTCAAAAACACGTCGATAGTTTTCTGATATACGACCATAAGCATAACGGCCGAAGGGGGTATCCCAGCTCTTTCCGCCACTTTTGCGGCCTTTAATGCCTAGCCATAGCATATCCATTAGCCCCTGAATGTAATTCGATCCTTTCAGTTCGAGTTCAAGAACCGTGCGGTGACGATAGCCACGGGTTTTATCGAATTTTTTCAAAGCTGAACAGAGTTCATGGCCAGTACTGATGCTAATAAGATCTTTGATACTACAATCAGTTTGGCAAAGTTCTTTATGACGCTGTCGAAAAGCTTCAACAATACTCGTTATGAGTACGTTTGTGCCGTGTACGCGAAACATCTGCATACTCATATCATTGATTTCTGCAGGGGAAAGATCCTGTTTCCGATAGTCCCATTCCTGATTTTTGTTCTGCACTCTCTTTACCAGTTCCTGAATTGTTTGATCTGTCCCATTTCTCCAGTTGGTCAGAAAACTGATTAAATCCTGATAGGAGGCCAAACCTTTTTTTATAGTGTCTTCAGCATCAAGAATGGAGTAAGCAACGTCATCGCAAGCTTCCATCAGGTAGGTAAAGGGATGCCTAACTCCTTCTGTAAGCCCTGTCTCTTCCCAGATTTCATGAACGACGTGTTCTTCAGAAAACAGATACCCGTGTTTACTCCATTTCTTATTTTGGGTATAGGAAGACTGAGGGTATTTGATCATTGCTGCAAGTGACGCATATGTAAGATTTAAACCATAATTGTCATTGATGATTTGAAGTCTCGTCACAAGACGTAACGTCTGAGAATTGCCATCAAATTTCATGAAGTCATTGAATATAGAGCGACTTTCTTCGTCGAAATCATACTTAACTACAGGCTCTAGATTTCGGCTGAACCAAGCAGCCATGGCTGCCTCGCCCTGATGTCCAAAAGGGGGATTACCAAGATCGTGCGCGAGACCGATTGTTGCCAGCAGAGCAGGAACATCTCTTTCAAGTACGAGGTGGTCGCAATGTGTACCGAAGATCTCTTCTTTCATTTCAAAGGCGAGGCGCATCCCAATTCCTCGGGCAAAATTTGCCACTTCGTGGGAGTGGGTTAATCGTGTACGTACACTGTCATTAAGATCTAGTGGAAAAACCTGCGTTTTATCAGCTAATCGACGTGTTGGTGCTGCAAAGAGCAAACGGTCAAAATCTCGTTCAATTTCTTGTCTCCCGGCAGAGAGAACTGAAGGCTCCAATTCCGGATTTTTCTCTTTATCTTTGCGTCTTCCACTGTTTAATAACTTACACCATTCCATAAAACATCCTTTTTATTGAGGCAGTTCAGCCAACCTAGCAAATTGAAATAACTGGTACCAGAAGGCTCGATATGAATTTGTCAGAACTGGAACACGCTACGCAACAAACGAGAGGAGGGGGAGCGTTGTTATTGTTAAGGGAGTAATTCAACCCTTTTTGTTGGTTTAATTACGCGATTGATACAGTGAATCTTAGGCATGATACCCGTGACGTAATGGGCTGGACATGCACTGTGGCAGAAGAGAACGACGACAAAACGGAAGCCCCCACACCCCACCGACTAGAAAAGGCGCGTGAGGAAGGGCAGATCCCCCGATCCCGAGAACTGACTTCCCTGCTGATCCTTATCGTAGGGGTGTGCATTATCTGGTGGGGTGGGGAGTCGCTCGCCCGTAAGCTGGCGGGAATGTTATCTACTGGCTTACGTTTTGACCACAGCATGGTCAATGACCCGAATCTGATCCTCAGCCAGATTATCCAGCTAATAAAAGGGGCGATGGTTGCGCTGCTGCCGCTGATTACAGGGGTTGTGCTGGTCGCGCTGGTTTCTCCGGTGATGCTGGGTGGTCTGGTCTTTAGTGCCAAATCGCTGCAGCCGAAATTTTCCAAACTGAATCCGTTGCCGGGCATTGCGAAAATGTTCTCTGCGCAGACCGGGGCGGAGTTGCTCAAAGCCATTCTCAAATCGGTACTGATGGGGAGTTCAGCGGGGTTTTACCTCTGGTACCACTGGCCGGAAATGATGCGTCTTATCAGCGAATCCCCCCTCACCGCAATGAGCAATGCGCTGAACCTGGTCGGGCTCTGTGCGCTGCTGGTGGTGCTCAGCATTATCCCGATGGTGGGTTTTGACGTGATTTTCCAGCTTTATACCCACTTCAAGAAACTGCGCATGTCACGCCAGGATATCCGTGACGAATACAAACAGATGGAAGGTGACCCGCATGTCAAAGGGCGTATCCGCCAGATGCAGCGCGCCGCTGCCCGTCGACGCATGATGGAAGATGTGCCAAAAGCCGATGTGATCGTCACCAACCCGACACACTATTCCGTTGCGCTGCGCTATGACGAAAACAAAATGAGTGCACCGAAAGTGGTGGCGAAAGGGGCGGGTCTGATAGCACTTCGCATCCGTGAGGTAGGTACTGAACACCGCGTACCTATCCTGGAAGCCCCTCCGCTGGCGCGTGCCTTATACCGCCATGCGGAAATTGGACAACAGATCCCCGGACAACTCTACGCCGCCGTGGCGGAAGTGTTGGCCTGGGTATGGCAGTTGAAGCGCTGGCGTCTGGCTGGCGGACAACGACCTGTGAAACCTGAGAACCTTCCGGTGCCTGAAGCGCTGGATTTTTTGAACGAGAAGGACACTGATGGCTAATCTGGTGGCAATGTTGCGCCTGCCCGGCAACCTGAAATCGACCCAATGGCAGATCCTTGCCGGGCCGATTCTCATCCTGCTAATTCTGTCGATGATGGTACTGCCGCTCCCGGCATTCATCCTCGATTTGCTTTTCACATTCAACATTGCGTTGTCCATCATGGTGCTGCTGGTGGCGATGTTCACCCAGCGTACCCTTGAGTTCGCGGCGTTCCCGACCATTCTGCTGTTTACCACCTTACTGCGACTGGCGCTGAACGTGGCCTCCACGCGTATCATTCTGATGGAAGGTCATACGGGTGCGGCTGCGGCGGGTAAAGTCGTTGAGGCCTTCGGCCACTTCCTGGTCGGCGGTAATTTCGCCATCGGTATCGTGGTGTTCGTGATCCTCGTTATCATCAACTTTATGGTTATCACTAAAGGTGCCGGACGTATCGCCGAAGTGGGCGCGCGTTTTGTGCTGGACGGGATGCCAGGTAAGCAGATGGCGATTGATGCCGACCTGAACGCCGGACTTATCGCGGAAGATGAAGCGAAAAAACGCCGTGCGGAAGTGACGCAGGAAGCAGACTTCTACGGCTCCATGGACGGTGCGAGTAAGTTTGTGCGCGGTGACGCCATTGCGGGCATTCTGATTATGGTGATTAACGTGGTCGGCGGCCTGCTGGTCGGTGTTCTGCAACATGGTATGGACATGGGCCACGCGGCGGAAAGCTATACACTGCTGACCATTGGTGACGGCCTGGTCGCACAGATCCCGGCGCTGGTTATCTCCACAGCGGCGGGCGTGATTGTGACCCGCGTGAGTACCGATCAAGACGTTGGCGAGCAGATGGTTGGCCAGCTCTTCAGTAACCCGCGCGTAATGTTGTTGGCCGCTGCGGTACTGGGGTTGCTCGGTCTGGTGCCGGGTATGCCAAACCTCGTTTTCCTGCTGTTTACGGCGGCACTGCTGGGTCTTGCCTGGTGGATGCGTGGTCGTGAAACCAAACCGGCAGCGGAACCGGTTCCGGTCAAAATGCCGGAGAATAACCAGGCCGTCGAAGCGACCTGGAACGATGTTCAACTGGAAGATTCGCTGGGAATGGAAGTCGGATATCGCCTGATCCCGATGGTCGATTTCCAGCAGGATGGCGAACTGCTTGGCCGCATCCGCAGTATCCGTAAAAAATTCGCCCAGGATATGGGCTTCCTGCCGCCAGTTGTTCACATTCGGGATAACATGGATCTCCCACCCGCGCGCTATCGTATTCTGATGAAAGGCGTGGAAATTGGCAGTGGTGATGCCTATCCAGGCCGTTGGCTGGCGATTAACCCGGGGACTGCCGCAGGTACATTGCCAGGCGAGCAAACTATCGATCCAGCCTTTGGTCTGGCCGCTATCTGGATTGAAAGCGCGCTGAAAGAGCAGGCGCAAATCCAGGGTTATACAGTTGTTGAAGCCAGTACCGTGGTGGCAACGCATCTTAATCACCTGATTGGCCAATTCTCGGCAGAGCTGTTTGGCCGTCAGGAAGCGCAGCAACTGCTGGACCGTGTCACGCAGGAAATGCCGAAGTTGACGGAAGATCTGGTGCCGGGCGTGCTGACCTTAACCACGCTGCATAAGGTGCTGCAAAACCTGCTCGACGAGAAAGTACCGATCCGCGATATGCGTACAATTCTGGAAACCCTTGCCGAGCATGCGCCGTTACAAAATGATCCGCATGAGCTGACGGCGGTGGTGCGCGTGGCGCTGGGACGGGCAATCACCCAGCAGTGGTTCCCTGGAACCGGAGAAGTGCAGGTTATTGGTCTCGATACGCCGCTTGAACGTCTGCTGCTGCAGGCCTTGCAGGGTGGTGGCGGGCTGGAACCGGGTCTGGCGGACCGTCTGCTGGCGCAAACGCAGGAGGCGCTGGCGCGTCAGGAGATGCTGGGGGCGCCGCCGGTGCTGCTGGTTAACCATGCGCTGCGTCCGCTGCTGTCACGCTTCCTGCGTCGTAGCCTGAGCCAGCTGGTCGTGCTGTCGAATATGGAGCTGTCGGATAACCGCCATATCCGTATGACGGCGACGATTGGAGGAAAATAATGCGTAAGTGGTTATGGATCTTCTTCTTCCCGCTGGTGGCGCAGGCTGCCGGGGAAGGGACCTGGCAGGCGAGCAGCATGGGTGTGACCCTCAGCAATCGTGGGGTCGCCATGTCATCAAACCCGTTGTCGCCCTCTGAGCCGGTTTCCGGCCTGATGGGACTTGTGGTGTGGAACTACAGATTGATTGGCCCAACACCAGCAGGGTTGCAGGTACGCCTCTGCTCTCAGACTCGCTGTACGGAAATCGACGGAGAGAATGGCACCACACAGGCATTTAATGGCGTGCCGGCCATCGAACCTTTGCGTTTTATCTGGGAAGTGCCGGGTGGAGGGCGTTTGATCCCGGCGCTGAAAGTTCAGAGTAATGCTGTCATCGTTAACTACCGTTAACGGCGCTTAAAAAAGAAACCCGGCGATTGCCGGGTTTCTTTTTGTGCACAGAAAACCCCCAGCTAGGCTGGGGGTTCCGGAAAGCTTTCAGCTTTAAGCCAGTTATAAAAACCCCTTTTGATTTGTTAAAACAACTTGCGGTCTGGCAACTGCAAGAGAGAAACAAGAAATCAAAAGGGGGTCCCAATGGGGGACGAAAAGAGCTT
>NZ_JAAVXA010000014.1:0-128898 GCF_012241585.1 Pantoea sp. LS15 | reverse complement strand
TCAAGAAGAACCCCGTACCGAAAGGTGCGGGGTTTTTTGCTTTGTGCGTAAAAAAGGTCAAGTGGCGACTTTGCCTTGCCCCCTTCGCTCGGCACCTTCATCCCGCTAGATGCCCCGTCATATACATTCTGGCTCCCGCAGGTTGGGCTACCGTCGGTCATAATCACAAACCGACAGCCCTGACTCTGCGTAGTTTTCAACGCCAGCCACGCCGCCAGCACACACGGCTGCGTTACATCGCGCCAGTGTTACAGCAGATCTGAGGAACAGGATTTATCGGTACCGTTGTAGCGGACAAGGTGCCCTGACAGGCAGGCGCTAAGCAGGATTATTTCTTTGACGGGCATGGGAGATACAAGGTGCGTGGTAACGCGCTTATCTCGATACCGGCGGATATAAGGTAGCAGAAAATGAGCGGGTGGCGGTTGGATTTTGGGGGAGAGGAAACGCGTATTATAATGAAAAACGAATAGTATCTTCTGCTCTGTAACCCCGTTTATGAACTGCCAGAGGCTAAGTCATGTGTTTTATTCTGAGCGGGTGATGCCAGAAGGAGACTCCTGGAAGTGATTGACAAATTTAAAAGGACGTTAGAAATGAATAAATATCTGTCTGGTCTGTGTGTTGTTTCTTTTTTTTATTTTTCTTCAATAGATTATGCATACTCTGCGGGTCTAAATAAAGTTCAGGTTAGTATCAAACCCAGCAGCGCTAATATAGGATATATCCCGGTAATTTCTGATGCAGATGAAATCGAGCCTTCTGATTTCAGGGCGTCGGATCTAAAGGAGATGCAGGATAGCCTGAGGAAGATGAAGTCCGACAACAGCAAAGTCGATGAGCTAACTCAGAAGGTTTTACAGCTTGAGAGAAAGAATTCTGAGCAGGAGAGTAAGATCGAGCGATTGCAAAGAAGCCTTGATGACATGAAGCGGAGCAACGACAACCTTTCAAATCAGGTCAGCAATTTATCCGGCAAAATTAAGTGATAAAAAAGAGCCACCGCCTGTATTAACTTACCGGGCTATTAGCGTAAGCGTGCCTGCATGAAAGCCACGCTTATCAGCGCCCAGAAATCGGCCGTAGCCATATAGCAAAAACCCAGCCATAGGCTGGGTTTTCTAAATAGTGGTGCCCGGACTCGGAATCGAACCAAGGACACGGGGATTTTCAATCCCCTGCTCTACCGACTGAGCTATCCGGGCAACGGAGCGCATTAAACCGCAATCAGGCCTTATCGTCAACCTTATTTCAGGAAAAGCCGTTCAATTGCTTAAGTTTGCGACAATCTGACGGTTTACGCGCTGAATATGGCAAATTTAACCGATTTGCTTACGTCAGTGCTCCGCCCATACGGCATTGAGCAAAGCGCAGAATGTCTTCAGCCAGTCGGTGCGCCGTATCCACATCAGCCTGGCTACGATTTACCAGCATGCGGCTCAGGCAACCCTCCAGTACCAGCTCCATCTGCTTAGCCACCATCGCCGGGTCATCCACTTCCAGTGTGGTCAGCAGTTCGTGGGTGAAGTCATGCGCCGCCCGTTTTTGCTGATCCGCCAACTGATGAATAGGATGGCCAGGATCAGGATAGAACGTACAGGCTGCAATAAACAGGCAGCCCGGATAACGGTTGTTACTGACACATTCGGTCAGAGCGGTATAGCGCGCCAGCAGCTTTTGTTCCGCTGTCAGTTCTTCATTCAGCATCAGTTGCCTGCGCCAGACATCAACCTGCTGGCTGAGATAGCGCAGAGCATCATAAAGCAGAGCCTCTTTATCCGGCCAGAAGCGCTTAAGCTCATCCTGAGGGTAATCGATACGGTCGGCTACCATCTCAAGCGTGGTGCTGGCGATCCCTTGAATCTCAAGTAATTGCAGGGCTTGTCCCAGTACGTCTTCACGTTGCACGGTTTTCTCCTCCGCTATTCCCAACGGTTTGTCCCGTCTAAAGTGTTGTTTACGGTTGGCGATCACGCAAATGTGTGCTGAAAGCCGCCGCATCCATAAACCCGGTTACGCGCTGTTCCGGCTGCTCTTTCCCCTGGTCATTGAAGAACAAAATGGTTGGCAGGCCGAGAACATTAAGTTGCTTCAGCAGGGCCTTGTCATGCGCACTGTTGGCTGTGACGTTCGCCTGGAGGAGAACAGTCTCTTTCAGAGCGCTTTGCACCTGTGGATCGCTAAAGGTGTATTTTTCGAACTCTTTACAGGCGACACACCAGTCAGCATAGAGATCGAGCATCACCGGTTTGCCTTTTGCCTGATCCAGAGCGCTATTGAGCTCATCCACAGTCTTTACCCTGGTGAAGTTCAGATGTGCCTGTGTCTCACCAACGTTTGTGCCAAACGCCCAGTCCTGTAACGGACGTACGCTCACCAGTGCGGCAGCGAGCAGACAAATTTGCACCAGACGCATCCATGGCTTTTTCGCCCCCAGGCTTGTGATAAATGCCCAGCTGAAGAAGGCTACGCCGAGCATTGCCCACAGTCGCATCCCCCAGATATCACCAATAATACGCTCCAGCAGAAACACCGGGAGTGCCAGAATGACAAAGCCAAACGCGGTTTTCACCGTTTCCATCCACGGGCCACTTTTCGGCAGCAGACGATTACCAAATACGGTTACCAGAATGAGTGGCAGACCCATCCCTAAAGCATAAAGGTACAACGTACCCCCGCCGAGCCACATATTGCCGCTCTGGGCAATGTAGAGCAGGATGGCGCTCAGTGGGGCCGTAGTGCACGGGGAACAAATCAAACCGGCGATGGCTCCCATCGCGAATACCCCACCCGCCGAGCCCCCCTGCTGACGATTACTCATCAGCGTTAAGCGGGTTTGCAGCGATGACGGTAGTTGCAGAGTAAACAAGCCAAACATCGACAGTGCCAGCAGGATGAAGACCACCGACAAGCCAATAAGCACATAAGGATGTTGAAGTGCCGCCTGGAACTGTAACCCGGCAGCGGCAACCACAAGGCCAAGGGCTGTGTAGGTCAACGCCATGCCTTGCACATAAATAAAGGCCAACAGCAGGGCGCGAGCGGTGGAAAGCCGTTGCTTACCGCCCAGCACGATGCCAGAGATGAGCGGATACATTGGCAGCACGCACGGTGTAAAGGCTATGCCAATACCGATCAGCAAGGCCCAAAGTGCTGAGAAAGGAAGGTCTGTGCGCTCATCGCTTGTCTCGCCTGAGGGGAGAGGGGAAAAGGTGGCCGCAGCTTTAACTTCACTGAGCGGAACCACCTTCGTTTCAGGGGGATAACAAAAGCCCGCATCGGCACAGCCCTGATAAGTCACGGTCAGTGTGGCACCTTTTTCGGCCTGATTCACAATGACCGGGACGCTTAAGCGCTGGCGGTAGATTTCACTTTTGCCGTAAAACTCATCCTTATGCCACTCGCCTGGAGGCATCTGTAAAGCGCCCACATTTGCCTGGGAAGGTGTGATACTGACCTGCTTGCGGTAGAGGTAATACCCCTCTTTGACCTGCCAGGTGAGATTCAGGTCGTGCTGGTTTTGCTGAAAATCGAAAACAAACGCCTGGTCGGCAGGGATAAAATTCGAACGGCCGGGTGCATCAAACAACCCGGCAAATACTGACGAGCTGCACAGCAGCAGGATCAGCGTAAGGAAGCGTTGAGCCATGAGAGATAGTCGTTATCGCCGTGGACTACTGGCAATACCAGCAGTTCTGGGGTTTGGTAAGGGTGATGAGATTTGAGGCAGTCCAGGAGTGCCTGCTGGTTCACCTGATTCGTTTTTAGCAACATCTGAACTTCGTACTCCTGCTCCAGTTTACCTTCCCAGCAGTAAAGGGAAGTGGCTCCGGGGAGGAGCGTAACGCAGGCTGCCAGTTTTTCGGCCAGCACTTTGGCGGCGAGATCCTGGGCAGAGGCTTCATCAGGGGCGGTACACAATACGACAACAGCATCAGGCGTGTTCACAAGTCGACCTCCTCATCACGAAAGTCTTCACTATATCACGCAAGACGATTGGTCATTAATGAAACGGGCCGCAGAGCGGCCCGATTTTAACTATTTTTACAACCACTCACCGTTTACAGCACCACACCACCAATGATAAAGCCGAGGATCACGCAGAGCGAAATCGCGACCACACCAGGGATCAGGAACGCATGGTTAAACACGTATTTACCGATACGGGTTGAACCGGTGTCGTCCATCTCCACTGCGGCCAGCAGGGTTGGATAGGTTGGCAGAACGAACAGAGCAGAAACCGCCGCAAACGAAGCGATTGCCGTCAGTGGCGTTACGCCCAGCATCAGTGCTGCAGGCATCAGCGCTTTGGTGGTCGCCGCCTGAGAGTAAAGCAGGGTAGCGGCAAAGAACAGGACTACCGCCAACAGCCATGGGTAGTTGTGCAGCAGGTCACCCGCAACGGTCTGGATGTCGCTGATGTGTGCTTTCACGAATGTATCACCGAGCCATGCAACGCCCAGTACGCAGACGCAGGCGCTCATGCCAGATTTGAAGGTGCTGGCATTCAGCACTTCGCTGGTGTCGATTTTACAGGTGATGCTAATCAGCGTCGCGATGGTCAACATGAACACCACAATCGCTTCGTTACGTGGCAGCACCGGGTTCTGGATCAAGCCCACC
Organism: Pantoea sp. LS15; assembly: GCF_012241585.1. Classification (NCBI taxonomy): domain Bacteria; kingdom Pseudomonadati; phylum Pseudomonadota; class Gammaproteobacteria; order Enterobacterales; family Erwiniaceae; genus Pantoea; species Pantoea sp. LS15. The sequence goes on along the minus strand of NZ_JAAVXA010000014.1, from coordinate 124,275 downwards.
GTGTCACTGATGGCGGTCGCGTAGAACATGACTGCGACGATACCGATCAGGAACAGCAATACGGAGCGTTTTGCATGTGGTTTCAGTTCGAAGACCTGGCTGCCACGCAGTTTCACTTCACCCTTAGCCAGACGTTCCTGATACACCGGATCGTCTTTCAGTTCGGCGCCAAGGAAGTTACACAGTACGGCAGTAATCATCACCGCAATCAGCGTCACCGGAATACAGATCGCCAGCAGCGTCAGGTAACTCACGCCCATCGGTTCAAGAATACCGGCGAAGAAGACCACGGCAGCGGAAATTGGCGACGCAGTGATGGCAATTTGCGACGCAACTACCGCAATGGAGAGCGGACGAGACGGACGGATACCTTGTTCTTTCGCCACTTCGGTAATCACCGGCAGCGTGGAGAATGCGGTGTGTCCGGTTCCCGCGAGAATGGTCATAAACCATGTCACCAGCGGGGCAAGGAAGGTGATGTATTTTGGATGGCGGCGCAGCATACGCTCCGCCAGACTCACCAGGTAGTCCATACCGCCTGCCACCTGCATCGCTGCGATAGCGGCAATAACTGCCATGATGATTTCGATAACGTCAAAAGGTATTGCACCGGGTTTGATCTGAAAGATAAGTGTAAGAACGAGCACCCCGAGACCGCCGGCAAAACCAATGCCGATACCCCCGAGTCTTGCTCCCAAATAAATCGCCAACAAGACGATGACGAGTTCTGCTCCAAACATAAGGACCTGCCTTGCTTATTAACAAGTTGATATTGAATTGTTGTATTTTGGTAACGCCTAAAAAGAAAAAAGGCACGTCACAAGTGACGTGCCTTAAAGAAGCCTAGCCTGAACTGCTACTGTTCGCTTTCATCGGTATATCGTTTCGCTTTATATGCCGGGTGCATCAGGTTTTGGGCCGAGAAGATATCGTCCAGCTCGGCTTCGGTCAACAGTCCGCGTTCCAGAACCACTTCACGTACGCTCTTACCGGTTTCGGCGCAAATCTTACCGACGATGTCACCGTTGTGGTGACCGATGAACGGGTTGAGGTAGGTGACGATCCCGATGGAGTTGTAGACATAACCTTCACAGACTTCTTTATTCGCTGTGATGCCGTTAATGCATTTTTCCAGCAGGTTATAGCAGGCGTTGGTCAGGATGTGAATGGATTCAAACATCGCCTGGCCAATCACTGGCTCCATCACGTTCAGCTGCAACTGACCCGCTTCAGAGGCCATGGTCACAGTCGTGTCGTTACCGATGACTTTGAAGCAGACCTGGTTCACCACTTCAGGCACCACCGGGTTCACTTTGGCTGGCATGATGGACGAACCCGCCTGCAGTTCTGGCAGGTTGATTTCGTTCAGACCAGCACGCGGACCAGAGGAGAGCAAGCGCAGGTCGTTACAGATTTTGGACAGTTTCACCGCCAGACGTTTCAGGGCACTGTGTACCATCACATAAGCGCCACAGTCAGAGGTCGCTTCAATCAGGTCTTCTGCAGGGACAACCGGCAGGTTAGAGACTTCAGCCAGTTTCTGTACCGCCAGTTGCTGATAGCCATCCGGGGTGTTCAGACGTGTACCGATGGCGGTTGCGCCCAGGTTCACTTCCAGCAGCAACTCGGAGGTGCGCAGCAGGTTTTTCGTTTCTTCGTTGAGCAGCACGTTAAACGCATGGAATTCCTGGCCGAGGGTCATTGGCACTGCGTCCTGTAATTGGGTACGACCCATTTTCAGGATATCCTGGAACTCAACCGCTTTACGCTGGAAGCCATCACCCAGTTGGTTGATCGCATCCACCAGTTTCACCACGGAAGCATATACCGCAATGCGGAATCCAGTAGGGTAGGCGTCGTTGGTGGACTGGCATTTATTAACGTGGTCGTTCGGGTTCAGGTACTGGTATTCACCTTTCTGGTGACCCATCAGCTCCAGGCCAATGTTTGCCAGTACTTCGTTGGTATTCATGTTGACGGAGGTGCCCGCGCCGCCCTGATAGACGTCAACCGGGAACTGGTCCATACATTTGCCGTTGTTCAGCACTTCATCGCAGGCCGCGATAATCGCATTTGCCGCGCTTTTAGGAATGGTTTGCAGCTCTTTGTTGGCCAGTGCTGCGGCTTTCTTCACCATCACCATGCCACGGACAAATTCAGGGATGTCGCTGATTTTGCTGTTGCTGATGTAGAAGTTTTCAATCGCTCTCAGAGTGTGGACACCGTAGTAGGCATCCGCTGGAACTTCCCTGGTACCCAACAAGTCTTCTTCGATACGAATGTTGTTTAACATGTGAACCTTCTTTTCAAGCTGCCGATGGATTGTACTAAACACACAGTATTAATGTGGTTTTGAATATTTTCTGACCGACGATTATTCCCTCAATCAGCCAGATGCTCGAGATCATATGCTGATGATAGCGAATTGCCGTAAGCTGGATCACTTATTATCGAGCCGATTCCATGATAATTATTAATCTGTGAAATGAGTCACCGCTTTAATATTTCCAAAAAAAATATCCGTGCAAACTGATTGAAATTTCGCTAACCGTCACCATCTCATACAGACGCGCGTCGCGAACACATTCAGACAGGGGCCCAACGGCACCTGCCACACAGGAGATGCCAGTGCGCTGGATACCGTTTATTGCTTTCTTTCTCTATGTTTACATTGAGATTTCCATTTTCATCCAGGTTGCCCATGTGCTGGGCGTCCTGCTGACGCTGATTCTGGTGATTTTCACCTCCGTCATCGGCATGTCGCTGGTGCGTAATCAGGGTTTCAAAAATTTCCTGATAATGCAGCAGAAAATGGCTGCAGGTGAAAGCCCGGCCGCGGAGATGATCAAAAGCGTGTCGCTGATTATTGCGGGTCTGCTGCTGATTCTGCCGGGGTTCTTCACCGACTTCCTCGGCCTTTTATTGCTTCTGCCGCCGGTGCAAAAGCACCTGACCATGAAGCTGCTGCCGCATTTGCGCTTTAGTCGTATGCCGGGCGGTGGCTTCAGCACCGGCCCGGGTGATACGTTTGAAGGGGAATACCAACGTAAGGATGAACAGCACGACCGTTTAGACCATAAAGACGATCGCTGATTTTTTTGCCCGGTGGCGCTTCGCTTACCGGGCCTACGGATTCTGCCGTTTTGGTAAAAACAGCCACAGCCCTACCAGCATGACAATAGCGTACACGCTCTTCCATCCCACCATTGCCAGCAACAGCAGGCACAGTATTCCCCCGATGACCGCCAGCGCTTTGTAGCGACCTTTCAGCAGACGACAACCCGCCAGCATGCACAGCAGGTAGATCATGATGAAAATGCCGTTGGCGTAGACGATTAGCGCATCCAGATTGATATTCAGGGCGTAAATACACAGCGTACTCAACACGCAGCAGCCCAGTACGGCATTCAGGGCATTCAGCGGAAGCTGGCGTTTTGACAGACGCGCGAGACGATTTTCAGGCTTGTACAACGCTTGCGACCACACCAGGCGGGCAAAACTCTGAATGTAGATATTGAGGCTGGCAAAACAGGCAAGATAACCAATCACGCAGGCCACCCACAGGGCTTTCACCCCAAACAATTGCACCACAATGCCTGGTAGCGAGGCGGCAGCCGCTTTATCCGCCCCGAATGCGTTAAAGTGCAATACCAGCACGGTACACGCCCAATAGACTGTACCTGCCAGCAGCAGGCCTATCATTAGCGCGCGGGGGAAATCGCGTTCAGGCTGCTTAAATTCCGACGCCAGATGGGCAAAGGCTTCCAGACCGACAAAACACCAGAACATGATGGAGAGCGCGGCGAAAAGCTGTGAATGGTCGACATCCGTGAGTGCCGGGAAGGGGATTTCCGCTACGGTGAGATTTCCTGCCCACCAGATAGCGACAATCAGTGCGACGATAAGGATTGCGACCAGCGTTTGCAGATTGGCGCTGGAACTGGCTCCACGCGAACCGACCCACCAGACAATCGCCAGCGTACCCAGTTCGGCTAACAGCAGCTGCTCGTTATGCCAGCCAAACAGCGCCTGACCAAAGCCGGTCGCAATATGCAGCGCCGCAGGCAGACCAACCGGTATCACTGAAAGGAACAGCCAGCCGGTAACACGCTGCAACCGCGGGCCAAAGGCCAGCCCGACAAAATGCGCCACGCCACCCGCGCTGGGATAATGCCGCCCCAGGATGGCAAACACAATGGCTATCGGGAAAACCAATACAATCAGCACCGGCCACGCCCACAGGCTATTATTTCCGGATACCATCGCCGCCAGTGCGGGTACGGCAAATACGCCTGTTCCTAACAAGGAGGTTGAGAGCAGGCCAACGCCTTGCGCCAGCCCCAACTCCTGCTTGAGTCCACTCATTGACATCGCCCTGCCAGTACTAAAAGAGAGGCGATGGTAACACTTTCGCAAATTTTTTTTTCAACTCCCCCTTGAAGGGGTAAAAAGCTATCCCCATCTCTCAGGGCACTAGCCGGAAAATCGCATGCGGGCCGGCGTCATCCATAACTGATAATGACTTTCTCAAAGGAGAGCTATCAATGAGTATTCGTCCGTTACATGATCGTGTGATCGTCAAACGTAAAGAAGTTGAAACCAAGTCTGCTGGCGGCATCGTTCTGACCGGTTCTGCAGCAGCCAAATCAACGCGTGGCGAAATCATCGCTGTCGGTAAGGGCCGCATCCTAGAAAACGGAACTGTGCAGCCACTGGACGTTAAAGTTGGTGACATCGTAATTTTCAACGATGGCTACGGCGTGAAATCCGAGAAGATCGACAATGAAGAAGTGTTGATCATGTCCGAGAGCGACATTCTGGCAATTGTTGAAGCGTAATTTACGCACGAGAATTTGAGGAAATAAGAACATGGCAGCTAAAGACGTAAAATTCGGTAACGACGCTCGTGTAAAAATGCTCCGCGGCGTAAACGTACTGGCAGATGCAGTTAAAGTAACTCTGGGCCCGAAAGGCCGTAACGTAGTGCTGGATAAATCCTTCGGCGCGCCAACCATCACCAAAGATGGTGTTTCTGTAGCACGTGAAATCGAGCTGGAAGATAAGTTCGAAAACATGGGCGCGCAGATGGTGAAAGAAGTTGCCTCTAAAGCGAACGACGCTGCTGGCGACGGTACCACCACCGCGACCGTACTGGCGCAGGCTATCATCACCGAAGGTCTGAAAGCCGTTGCTGCTGGCATGAACCCAATGGATCTGAAACGTGGTATCGACAAAGCTGTCGCTGCTGCTGTTGAAGAACTGAAATCTCTGTCTGTACCATGCTCTGACTCTAAAGCCATTGCTCAGGTAGGTACCATCTCTGCTAACTCCGACGAAACCGTAGGTAAACTGATCGCAGAAGCGATGGATAAAGTCGGTAAAGAAGGCGTGATCACCGTTGAAGACGGTACCGGTCTGGAAGACGAACTGGACGTGGTTGAAGGTATGCAGTTTGACCGCGGTTACCTGTCCCCATACTTCATCAACAAGCCAGAGACTGGCGCTGTTGAGCTGGAAAGCCCGTTCATCCTGCTGGCTGACAAGAAAATCTCCAACATCCGCGAAATGCTGCCAGTGCTGGAAGCCGTTGCGAAAGCAGGCAAACCGCTGGTTATTATCGCTGAAGACGTTGAAGGCGAAGCGCTGGCGACCCTGGTGGTTAACACCATGCGTGGCATCGTGAAAGTGGCTGCGGTTAAAGCACCTGGCTTCGGCGATCGCCGTAAAGCGATGCTGCAGGATATCGCGACTCTGACTGGCGGTACCGTTATCTCTGAAGAGATCGGTATGGAGCTGGAAAAAGCGACCCTGGAAGACCTGGGCCAGGCTAAACGCGTTGTGATCAACAAAGACACCACCACCATCATTGATGGCGTAGGTGAAGAAGCTGCTATCCAGGGCCGTGTTGGTCAGATCCGTAAGCAAATCGAAGAAGCCACCTCTGATTACGACCGTGAAAAACTGCAGGAGCGCGTAGCGAAACTGGCAGGCGGTGTTGCAGTCATCAAAGTGGGTGCAGCGACTGAAGTTGAAATGAAAGAGAAGAAAGCACGCGTTGACGATGCCCTGCACGCGACCCGTGCTGCGGTAGAAGAAGGCGTGGTTGCTGGTGGTGGTGTTGCGCTGGTGCGTGTTGCCGCTAAACTGGCTGGCCTGACTGCACAGAACGAAGATCAGAACGTGGGTATCAAAGTTGCACTGCGTGCAATGGAAGCGCCTCTGCGTCAGATCGTATCCAACGCCGGTGAAGAGCCATCTGTGGTTGCGAACAACGTGAAAGCAGGCGAAGGTAACTACGGTTACAACGCAGCGACTGAAGAATACGGCAACATGATCGACTTCGGTATCCTGGACCCAACTAAAGTGACTCGTTCTGCTCTGCAGTACGCGGCATCTGTTGCTGGTCTGATGATCACTACCGAGTGCATGGTGACTGACCTGCCTAAAGGCGACGCACCTGACTTAGGTGCTGCTGGTATGGGCGGCATGGGCGGTATGGGCGGCATGATGTAATCGTGCGCTCTACGTCGTAGAATGTGAAAAACCCCCGGGCAGAAATGCTCGGGGGTTTTTCTTTTGGTCATCTTTTAGGTATAAGGTTTACACACGGACAACTACTGTCCAGCTTATTGAAAACGAGGAATAACATGCGCGTAAAAGTCTGTGCAGGGATCGTAGGAGCAGCATTGCTGCTGGCGGGTTGTAGCTCCAGCAATGAACTGTCGGCAGCGGGCCAGGGCGTTCGCTTTGTGGAAGATAAGCCTGGCAGTGAATGTCAGCTGTTAGGCACGGCAAGCGGTGAGCAAAGCAACTGGATGTCGGGTCAGCATGGCGAGGAAGGTGGTTCTATGCGCGGTGCAGCGAATGCCCTGCGTAACCAGGCTGCGGCCATGGGTGGGAACGTGATTTACGGCGTAAGCAGCCCAACGCAGAGTATGCTGTCCAGCTTCGTGCCGACCGCCAGCCAGATGAATGGCCAGGTCTACAAGTGCCCGAACTGATTGCCTTTTTCCCTCTCCCGGTGGGAGAGGGTTAGGGTGAGGGGAAACTAGTGCTGCCGCAGCTGTAAATCCAGCGGCGTCTTACTCGGCTCACCGCCAATCTCACGTGCCAGCTTCGGTACCATATAGCCTGAAACCAGCGTTAACAGTTCGCGCATAATCTGCCGGGCTTCTTCATCCGTTACCATGAAATGTGCCGCACCCTGAACGCGATCCAGCACGTGCAGGTAATAGGGCATCACTCCGGCATCAAACAGGGCATTGCTCAGATCAGCCAGTACACGGGCGCTATCATTCACGCCCCGCAGCAGCACGCTCTGGTTCAGCAGTGTTACCCCTGCTTTACGCAAACGTACCATTGCCGCACGAAACTCGCTGTCGATTTCATTGGCGTGGTTAATGTGGTTCACCAGCAGCACCTGCAAACGGGACTGCTCCAGACGTGAAACCAGAGCATCAGTGATACGTGCTGGAATGACAATTGGTAAACGACTATGAATACGCAGACGTTTGATGTGCGGGATGGCTTCAAGCTGGTTTAGCAGCCAGTCCAGCTCATGATCTTTCGCCATCAGCGGGTCACCACCGGAAAAAATGATCTCGTCCAGCTCGGGATGGGCGGCAATATAGTCCAGCGCGACCTGCCAGTTGCGTTTATTACCCTGATTTTCCGCATACGGGAAGTGCCGACGGAAGCAATAACGACAATTTACCGCGCAGCCACCTTTTACCAGCAGCAGGGCTCGGTTGAGATACTTATGCAGTAAACCTGGCACCACACTGTTCTGCTCTTCCAGAGGATCAGTGCTATATCCCGGCGCAGTAATAAACTCATCCTGCGAGGTAAGCGTTTGTTTTAATAAAGGATCATCGGGGTTCCCCTTCTCCATTCTGGCAACAAACGCGCGGGGAACACGCAAGGCAAAGAGGCGCTTCGCCTCACGGCCTGCAAGCAACTCTGGGTGCTGATCGAGGTCTAAAAGACGCAGCAATTCATCAGGACTGGTGATTACATCGGCAAGTTGCGATAACCAATCTTCTCTGGACGGGGTGTTTAGGGTTACAATATGCGCCATTTTGTGGCTTAGCTACCAGTTAACAAATTTAGAGGGCCTTATGGCAACGTACTATAGCAACGATTTTCGTGCTGGTCTTAAAATCATGATGGACGGCGAACCGTACGCGGTTGAAGCCAGCGAATTCGTTAAACCAGGTAAAGGCCAGGCATTCGCACGCGTTAAGCTGCGCCGCCTGTTGACCGGTACTCGTGTTGAGAAAACCTTCAAGTCTACTGACTCTGCTGAAGGCGCTGATGTTGTTGATATGAACCTGACCTACCTGTACAACGACGGTGAGTTCTATCATTTCATGAACAACTCCACTTTCGAACAGCTGTCTGCTGATGAGAAAGCGGTAGGTGATAGCGCGAAATGGCTGCTGGATCAGGCTGAGTGCATCGTAACCCTGTGGAATGGCCAGCCTATCGCTGTGACCCCACCGAACTTCGTTGAGCTGGAAATCGTTGAAACCGATCCAGGTCTGAAAGGTGACACCGCAGGTACTGGTGGTAAGCCAGCCAAACTGTCTACCGGTGCAGTGGTTAAAGTTCCACTGTTCGTACAGACTGGCGAAGTGATCAAAGTGGATACCCGCTCCGGCGAATACGTATCTCGCGTGAAGTAATAGTAAAGGCGCAGCGCCCGCTGCGCCTGATTTTTGCAGGCAGGGATGATGAAACGTACCGTTAAAATTCTACTTCTGTTAGCACTCTCCAGCGCCTTGCTTTCCGGCTGTAACACTACGCGTGGAATGGGGGAAGATATCCAGGATCTTGGTCATATCATTTCTCATGCAGCCAGCTAAGTTCGTTTACTTTTCCTAAAAATGTCTCCCTTTCCGTCAACTGACGGGATTTTGTCTATTCTTAAGTTGCTATACACAAAACAACTTTGGCTATAAAAGGAAGATATTATGGTTAAGAAGACAATTGCAGCGATCTTTTCAGTCCTGGTTCTTTCTTCTGTGTTAACTGCCTGTAATACCACGCGTGGCGTAGGTCAGGATATTTCTGAAGGTGGTAACGCAATCTCTGGCGCTGCAACAAAAGCTCAGCAGTAATTAACAAACGGTACGAGACCTGACGGGTTTCGTACCGTCAGCTTTCTGATTCCTGCAGGGATAAAAACGGTGAAAAACGGGTATCCATATGCAATTTCATGCGGATATTTCGTTTATAGGTATAGACCGTTTTCCCGTTGATACTCAGGTGAGCGGCAATTTTCTGATTGCTCGCGCCGTCCATCCACAATGTCAGCACCTTCTCTTCCTGGCGAGTCAGCAGGGGGACTGCGACTTTTGGTCTGTCAGCATTCTTGTGTGAGATTAATGCGTCGTTGATCACCGTTGCCAGTTCTTCAAGAACGGTATCTTTCAACAGCGAAGACCAGACAGGGAACTGTCTGAGCCAGTCTTTCATACCGCTGTCTTCTCCCGATTGCAGCAAGATAAAAGGTAATCTTTCACTGGCGTTAAGTAAGGTAGAGAGCTGCTGGTAATGGTGAATATCCTGCCTGAAACCGTAAAGGTCAGCGATAACCAGATTGGGTTTCCATTGCAGAATGTGCTCTCTGGCAAGAAATAGATTATTCAGCCCGGTCACAACGTAGTGCCCCGGGAACAAACCGGAGTGATTGAGCCATGCTTCAAACCCTGCACGGGTGAAGTGACAACGGTCAATCAATAGAATTTTGAACATATTTTATTCGCAGTCGGCTAGTGGTTTGGCTTCCTGCCATCAGAAAGCACATCATCATAGAGAAGTCAGATGAGTGATAAATGCCTGAACTCCGCGCCATACTGCGGCTATTTCTTGCCTTAACGTGTTCAGCAGAAAAGGATTGAAAAAAAATCGCACGCTAAGCAAAATAAAGGGCGTAATCTTTGCCTTGCGGGACGACCCGTAAGCGTATCTTTCACCGGGGACGGCCCCAACTTACCTGTAAGTTAAGGAGCCTGAAATGTCCTGGATCGTTCTTTTAATTGCCGGCCTGCTCGAAGTGGTATGGGCGATTGGTCTCAAGTACACCCACGGATTTACCCGTCTGACGCCCAGCGTCATTACCGTTAGCGCGATGATAGTGAGTATCGTCCTGTTGTCGTGGGCGATGCGTTCTCTGCCTGTGGGAACGGCTTATGCTGTCTGGACAGGGATTGGCGCCGTAGGCGCGGCCATCACGGGCATTCTGCTGCTGGGAGAGTCAGCGAGCCTGGCGCGTATCGCCAGCCTCGCTCTGATCGTGGCCGGTATCATTGGGTTGAAACTCAGCACGCATTAATGGGGTTGTTCTACCCAGATGAGTTTTGACACATCAAACCCCTGTCGGGTCGCAACATCCAGCATCTGCTGTTTCATCTCAGACGAAATGGTCGGCGTGCGGGAGAGTATCCACAGGTAGTTGCGATCCGGCCCGCAAACCAGCGCATGGCGGTACTCTTTGTCGAGTGCTATCACGTTGTAGCCGCCATAGAAGGGGCCAAAGAAGGAGACTTTGAGCGCGGCCCTCCGTGGGTCGCCAGTGAAGTATGCTTTTCCTGTCGACTGCTGCCACATCTCCCGATCAGGATTATAACCCCGGTTAATAACCTGAATACCGCCATCATCCATTGGGCTGTAATGTGCTGTCACTTTCTCTAAGCCCCGTTCAAACCGATGGTCCAGGCGGGCGATTTCATACCATGTTCCGAGGAAGCGTTGTGCATCGAAAGGCGTGACAACGGTAACGCCAGAAGGTGGGGTAGGGGAACTACAGGCAACCACTAAAAACGCGGCTGTCACCGCGGCGATAACAGGCAGAATGCGCATAGGAGTTTCCTTACTGTTTTTTTGTTAAGTGTAGATGACGGCAAGGAAAATGCGGGGTGTTTTGCCGGGTAAGCGGAGTCGCCACCCGGCAATGTTTTACTTCAGCGCGTCGAGGATACGATATGCCGCCTCAACTCGCGCCGGGTTCGGGTAGCTTTTATTTGCCAGCATCACAATGCCGAGCTGCTTTTCTGGAATAAACGCCACATAGCTACCAAACCCGCCAGTAGAGCCCGTTTTATGCACCCAGGACGCTTTTACCGGGGGGGCCGTGGGGTTCACTTCTACCGCAGGCAACGGTGCCAGGGCCACCTTATTATCGCTACCCTCGACCACAGTTTTGGCTTCTACCGGCCAGTTCAGCATCTCCCAGCCTAACCCTTGATACATAGCACCTACGCGCCAGTAGCGGGATTGCGCAAGGGCGATCCCTTGCTTCAGAGAGGCATCCTGCAGAGTCTCGGGGGACATGTTCGCCATCACCCAGCTTGCCATATCTTTGACGTTGGTTTTCACGCCATAGGCTTCAGCGTCCAGCATGCCCGGCGAAACGTGGACTGCTTTACCGTCACGGTATCCCCAGGCGTAATGCTCTTGTTCAGATTGCGGAACGTTAATCCACGTATGGTCCAGCTTGAGCGGCTTAAAGACTCGCGTCGTCATGGCCTGCTCATAGCTCATGCCGGAAGGTTTGACCGCAAGGGTGCCAAAAAGACCAATACTGGCGTTCGCATAAAGACGCGTGGTTCCCGGCTTCCACGCTGGCTGCCAGTCTTGATAGAAGCGCTGCAGGGAGGCGTTATCGGTCACCTCATCCGGTACCTGTAATGGCAGACCACCCGCAGTATAGGTAGCCAGATCCAGCATGCGAATTCCCTGCCACTGCTTGCCTGTCAGCTCAGGCCAGTATTTCGTCACCGGATCGCTCAGGGAAATTTCACCGCGAGCAATGGCATCGCCACCCAGAACGCCGGTGAAGGTTTTACTTATAGAACCCAGCTCGAACAACGTTTGCGGGGTAACAGGTTTGTTCGCCGCGATATCGGCTTTGCCGAAGGTAAAGTAGTGCGGCTGACCCTGGTAAATGACCGCGACCGCCATCCCCGGGATGGCCTGCGCTTTCATCAGCGGGGTAACGGTACGTTCGACCGCTGCAGCCAGCTGTTTTTCTGACATCGGTGCAGCAAAGACGGAACAGGAGGTGCTGAGTAACAGGGCGCAGCAAAGGGATTTTTTCATCATCAGTTATCTTCCATAATAGCAGGTCAAGGGAGTGTCCGGGCCCGTCAGACTGCTGTAGTCTGTGGGATTTGACTGTCGCTGACAAACGGTTAAATTTAGCATTAGCTGTTAATTTTTCTAACGGATGGGACAATGACTCGCAGCTATCTCCCGCTTAATTCGCTTCGTGCCTTCGAAGCAGCCGCAAGGCACCTTAGTTTTACTCATGCTGCAATAGAGCTGAATGTTACCCATTCTGCTATCAGCCAGCATGTTAAGACGCTGGAACAGCATCTGAACTGCCAGCTTTTTGTCCGTGTTTCGCGCGGGCTGATGCTGACGACAGAAGGTGAGAATTTGCTGCCAGTGCTTAACGATTCGTTCGATCGTATCGCGGGAATGCTGGATCGCTTCGCCAGCCATCGCGCCCAGGAGAAGCTCAAAATTGGTGTGGTAGGAACCTTCGCGACCGGTTTTTTATTCTCGCAGTTGGCTGATTTCCGCCGCTGCTCCCCGCATATCGATCTTCACCTTTCAACCCATAACAATCGCGTTGATCCGGCGGCTGAGGGGCTTGATTACACGATCCGCTATGGTGGCGGTGCATGGCACGGCACCGAAGCGCAGTTTCTTTGTCATGCGCCGCTGGCCCCGCTTTGCTCACCTGATATCGCCGCCGGTCTACATACTCCGGCCGACATTCTGAAATTTACCCTGCTGCGCTCCTACCGACGTGATGAGTGGTCGGCGTGGATGCAGGCGGCGGGGGAGCATCCCCCGTCACCTACGCATCGGGTGATGGTGTTTGATTCGTCTGTCACCATGCTGGAAGCTGCGCAGGCCGGTGTGGGAATTGCGATCGCTCCGGTCGATATGTTTACGCATTTACTCAACAGCGAGCGTATTGTGCAGCCGTTTGCCACACAGATTGATCTGGGTAGTTACTGGTTAACAAGACTACAGTCGAGAGCCGAAACCCCGGCAATGCGTGAGTTTGCGCAGTGGCTGGTGGGCAAAATGCAGAAATAAAAAGGCCCGCCGGAGGGCGGGCCAGAAGGGTCAGATGGTGACCACGGCAATCAGCGTTACCACGGTCAGAATGGTTGCCAGGCCGTAGAAGACCCATTTACCACTCGGGACATGGATTTTCAGGTCATGCATCGCATGGTGAATACGGTGCAGGCCACACCACAGCGGCAGGACGATCATCAGGAAGATAAATACGCGGCCGATAAAGCTGCCCGCAAACGCCAGTACGCGTTCGTAGCTCAGTGCATCGCCCGGGAACAGCCCCAGCGGCAGCATAATGCCGACCAGCAGGATAATCACCGGTGCGATGATGGCACTCCACATGCCGCCAGCGCCAAACAGCCCCCAGAAGACCGGCTCGTCAGAACGTTTTGGATTTGGATTGATCACAGTAGTCTCCTTACCAGAACAGTGCGACAAACAGAATGACCACAGTGACCAGAATCGTCACTGCCCAGAGCCCTTTAATCACCGGCTCTGGCCCCATTTTCTCGCCTTTTACGATAATGTTCGCTGCTTTTGGCGCCAGTTCAAACCAGGTTTTGGTATGAAGCAACGCGGCCGCGAGCACAATCAGGTTCAGGACAACAATGATCGGGTTTTGTAGAAAACCAACAAAGCTTGCCCAGGTTTCTGGACCATGCTTGAGGGCGAAAACACCGTACATCAGTTCAAGACTGAACCAGACCGCCGGCACCGCTGTGCCTTCACGCAGCATATAGAAGCGATAAAACGGCAGATTTTTCCACCAGGTGGACGGCACAGGCCGTACATAGGCTTTGCGTTTAGTCGTCATCATGCACTCCTTAGCGTGGTTTCAGGGTAGCGATAAGAAAGTCTTTCGAGCTTTCCACTTTACCCTGCTGAATAGCGGCGGCCGGGTCGACATGCTTCGGACAGACTTCGGAGCAGTAACCCACGAAAGTACAGCTCCAGACGCCGTTCTGGCTGTTAAGCTGCGCCATACGTTCTTTTTTACCGTGGTCGCGGCTGTCTTCGTTATAGCGGTGCGCCAGCGTAATGGCGGCTGGGCCGATGAATTCTGGGTTCAGGCCAAACTGCGGACATGCGGCGTAACACAGGCCACAGTTGATGCAGCCGGAGAACTGATGGTATTTCGCCATCTGGGCCGGTGTTTGGGTATTTGGACCCTGATCCGGCGTGCGCGGATTGCCGATGATGTAAGGCTTAATGGCTTCCAGACTTTCGATAAAGTGGGTCATATCGACCACCAGATCGCGCTCAATCGGGAAGTTGCCCAGCGCTTCAACCTTGATGCCCCTGGTGTAATCACGCAGGAAGGTTTTACAGGCCAGTTTCGGCACTTTGTTAACCATCATGCCGCAGGAGCCGCAGATGGCCATGCGGCAGGACCAGCGGTAGCTCAGGTCTGGTGCGAGGTTATCTTTGATATAGCCAAGCGCATCCAGCAGAGAGGTTTGCTCGTCATAGGGGACTTCATAGAAAGCGCTATGTGGTGCGGTGTCCACTTCCGGATTGTAGCGCACCACTTCAACTTTCAGTTTTTGCATCTCAGCCATTCGCCTTCTCCTTCTTCTCGGCGGCTTCTGCTTCTGCGCCGTACACGCGTTTAGCCGGTGGCAGCGTGGTGATTTTCACGTCGCTGTAGTCCAGACGCGTAGTGCCATCTGCATCGCGCCAGGCGAGAGTGTGTTTCAGGAAATTGACGTCGTCACGTTCGGTACAGCCTTCATCAAGACGCTGATGCGCCCCGCGTGACTCTTTACGCGCCAGCGCAGAGTGCGCCATACATTCTGCCACGTTCAGGCCGTGACCCAGCTCGATGGTATAGAGCAGGTCGGTGTTGAAGACGCTGGAGGTATCAGTAATGCGCACACGTTTGAAACGCTCCTGCAATTCCGCCAGCTTATCGACGGTTTTTTGCATCAGCTCAGGGGTACGGTAGATACCACAGCCTTCTTCCATCGACAGGCCCATTTCATCGCGGATCTTAGACCAGTTCTCGTTACCTTCCTGGTTCACCAGGTCTTTCAGGCGTTTTTCAACGTCAGTAACCTGAGCATCAAGCGCGGCACCGTTAGCTTCGCCCACTGTAGCCGCGCGTTCCATTGCGCGCTCGCCCGCCATGCGGCCAAAGACGACCAGCTCTGCCAGCGAGTTAGACCCCAGACGGTTTGCGCCGTGCAGGCCCACAGAGGAACACTCACCGACCGCGAACAGACCTTTGATACGGGTTTCGCACTGCTGGTCGGTTTCGATCCCGCCCATGGTGTAGTGCGCGGTTGGACGTACCGGAATCGGTTCTTTCACCGGATCAACACCGACGTAAGCTTTTGCCAGTTCGCAGATGAACGGCAGGCGTTCCAGCAGCTTCTTCTCACCCAGGTGACGCAGGTCGAGATAGACCACATCGCCGCGTGGCGTGGAGATGGTGTTGCCTTTGCGCCACTCGTGCCAGAAGGCCTGGGAGACTTTGTCGCGCGGACCGAGTTCCATGTATTTGTTTTTCGGCTCGCCAAGCGGGGTTTCCGGGCCCATGCCGTAATCCTGCAGATAGCGGTAGCCATTTTTGTTGACCAGAATACCGCCTTCACCACGGCAGCCTTCTGTCATCAGAATGCCGGAGCCTGGCAGACCGGTCGGGTGATACTGTACGAACTCCATATCGCGCAACGGCACACCGTGGCTGAGCGCCATGCCCATACCGTCACCGGTGACGATGCCGCCGTTGGTATTGTAGCGATACACGCGGCCCGCACCGCCCGTTGCCATCACCACCGCATTAGCGCGGATCTGGACGAGCGTGCCTTCCATCATGTTCATCGCCACCAGGCCGCGAGCCTGTCCGTCATCAACCAGAATGTCGAGGACGAAATGTTCATCAAAGCGCTGAATTTGTGGGAACTGAAGAGAGGTCTGGAACAGAGTGTGCAGCATGTGGAAGCCGGTCTTATCGGCGGCGAACCAGGTACGTTCGATTTTCATCCCGCCGAAGCGGCGAACGTTGACGCTGCCGTCCGGACGGCGACTCCACGGACATCCCCACTGTTCAAGCTGGGTCATCTCCGTAGGACAATGGTGCACAAAGTAGTCGACCACATCCTGTTCGCAAAGCCAGTCGCCCCCTGCAACCGTGTCGTGGAAATGGTATTCAAAGCTGTCATGATCCTGCGCGACGGCGGCGGACCCTCCTTCAGCTGCAACCGTATGGCTGCGCATTGGATAGACTTTTGAAATCAATGCGATTTTAGCGTTGGGATTAGCTTGTGCTGCAGCAATCGCAGCACGTAATCCAGCACCGCCAGCGCCAATTACGGCAAGATCGGCTTGAAAAGTTTGCACGACATTCCTCCAGATTTTTGTTATTTCGCAACGCGACAAACTAAAGGTAGTTCACCTGCCCAAAGGGACAATTGCGAAAGCGTTTCCACTGCTCCTTTATGGGTAAAACAGTATAACCGTGTAGATGTCAGGGAAATTTGACGTGTTCGATTTTTTTGCTGTTCTGTACGGTGATTTATCATCGTGGTTGATGAATTGCGTCACGTAATTGCGCACCTAAATGAAATGCGCGTTTTTACTGCGCAAAATTTGTCTCTGTCCCCGCTAACGAGTAGACTTCGTGCCCTTGTCTGAAATCGGAGAATTACCCATGAGCGAAACGGCCACCTGGCAGCCGAGCGCATCCATCCCAAATCTGTTAAAACGCGCTGCAATTATGACGGAGATCCGCCGTTTCTTTGCTGACCGCGGAGTCCTGGAGGTGGAAACGCCGTGCATGAGTCAGGCAACGGTAACCGATATTCATCTGGTCCCGTTTGAAACCCGTTTTGTTGGCCCGGGGCACTCTCAGGGCATGAATTTGTATCTGATGACCAGCCCGGAATACCACATGAAACGCCTGCTGGCGGCGGGATGTGGTCCGGTGTATCAGCTGTGCAGAAGCTTCCGTAATGAAGAGATGGGACGTCACCACAATCCGGAATTCACCATGCTGGAGTGGTATCGACCGCACTATGATATGTACCGCCTGATGAATGAGGTGGATGACCTGTTGCAGCAGGTGCTGGATTGCTCAGAAGCGGAAACTCTCTCCTATCAGCAGGCTTTCCAGCGCTATCTGGAAATCGATCCGTTGTCAGCAGACAAGGCTCAATTGCGCGAAGTGGCGGCAAAACTGGATCTCAGCAATGTGGCGGATACTGAAGAAGATCGCGACACGCTGCTGCAGTTGCTGTTCACTTTTGGTGTTGAACCGCAGATTGGCAAAGACCGTCCGGCGTTTGTTTATCACTTCCCGGCAAGCCAGGCGTCGCTGGCGCAGATCAGTACGGAAGATCATCGTGTGGCAGAGCGTTTTGAGGTCTATTACAAAGGTATTGAGCTGGCGAACGGTTTCCACGAATTGACCGACGCGCGCGAACAGCAGCAGCGCTTCGAGCAGGATAACCGCAAGCGTGCCGCGCGCGGTCTGCCGCAGCAGCCGATTGATACCAACCTGCTGGAGGCGTTAAAAGCGGGCCTGCCGGACTGCTCCGGTGTGGCGCTGGGTGTTGATCGTCTGGTGATGCTGGCGCTGGGTGCAGAACAGTTGGGCGATGTGATTGCGTTTACGGTCGATCGCGCCTGAAAAAATGCCGGGAGGCTCTGCGCTTGCCCGGCCTACGCCCCCTCTGGCAATTTTCCTTTCCATTTCCGTGTGACAATATTAAAAACTGCCATTTTCTCTATACACGGGTCTTTTTCTTAATTTGCTTCCTATAACCACAATGTTTATCTGGTCTTCTGCTACCATCCGCGCAGATTAATTTCCTTTGGATGGTTCTATGTCTCACTCACTCAAAAAGATGACCCTTACCGGGCTCATCCTGATGATTTTTACCTCCGTCTTTGGCTTTGCTAATAGCCCGTCGGCCTTTTACCTGATGGGTTACAGTGCGACGCCGTTCTATATCGTTTCAGCCCTGTTCTTCTTCATCCCATTCGCGCTGATGATGGCCGAAATGGGGTCGGCATACCGGAAAGAAGAAGGAGGGATCTACTCGTGGATGAATAACAGTATCGGCCCGCGCTACGCGTTTATTGGCACGTTTATGTGGTTTTCTTCTTACGTCGTCTGGATGGTCAGTACTGCGGCCAAAGTTTGGGTACCGTTCTCGACGTTTGTTTTCGGTAGCGATAAAACCCAGGTCTGGTCTCTGGCGGGCCTCAGTTCTACACAGGTGGTCGGGATTCTGGCTGTTTGCTGGATGGTGGTTGTGACGCTGGTCGCGTCTAAAGGCATCAATAAAATTGCCCGGATTACCGCCGTAGGCGGGATCGCAGTAATGTGTTTGAATCTGGTACTGCTGCTGGTCAGTATCGCTATTCTGTGCCTGAACGGCGGTCACTTTGCGCAGGAGGTGAACTTTGTTGCTTCGCCTAACCCAAGTTATCAGTCCGGCCTTGCGATGCTCTCTTTCGTGGTGTTCGCCATTTTCGCCTACGGGGGGATCGAGGCGGTAGGTGGTCTGGTCGACAAAACGGAGAACCCGGAAAAGAACTTCGCGAAAGGGATTATATTTGCTGCTATCGTCATCTCCATTGGTTATTCGCTGGCAATCTTCCTCTGGGGTGTCAGTACCAACTGGCAGCAGGTGTTGAGCAACAACACCACTAACCTTGGCAACATTACTTATGTGTTGATGAAAAGCCTGGGAATGACGCTGGGGCAGGCGATGAACCTGACACCGGAAGCGGCGGCGACAATGGGCGTCTGGTTTGCACGCATTACCGGCTTGTCAATGTTCCTCGCCTATACCGGCGCGTTCTTCACGCTGATCTACTCGCCATTGAAAGCGATAATCCAGGGCACGCCAAAAGCGCTGTGGCCAGCGCGTATGACGCAACTGAATACGGCGGGAATGCCTGCCAACGCGATGTGGATGCAATGTTTGTTGGTGTGCGTGTTCATTCTGCTGGTGTCGTTTGGCGGTGATACCGCGTCAGCGTTCTATAACAAGCTGACTCTGATGGCGAACGTGTCGATGACGCTGCCGTATCTGTTCCTGACGCTGGCGTTCCCGTTCTTCAAAGCGAAGCAGGATCTTGAACGTCCGTTTGTGATTTTTAAAACCCGCACATCAACGCTACTGGCGACGACAGTGGTCGTGCTGGTGGTGGCGTTCGCGAATATCTTCACTGTCATTCAGCCAGTGATTGAGGCGAATGACTGGAACAGCGCGCTGTGGATGGTTGGCGGCCCGATCTTCTTCTCTCTGCTGGCGATGGGGATTTATGAGAATTACCGCCGACGCTCAGTGGCGTACGTTACAGAAGCGGTGTAGCGGTTAAAGCGCCCCTCCCGAAAGAGAGGGGCGAAGATTTACAGGCTTCCCGCCGGGCGCTTACGTGCTGCCGACGTCAATGTTCTTCCCGTTTTACGTCCGTCCAGACTTTCCAGACGCATCTGGAACGGTGGGAACGGCATATCAATACCATGCTCGCGGAAGCCAGCCAGAATCAGCTGGTGGATCTCATGGCGCAGCGGCATACGGTGTCCCATTTCTGCAGCGTAAATACGCAGCTCGAAAATCTGAATCCCCTGCTGCAAATCGACCAGGAACACTTCCGGTGCCGGGGTATCGAGCACCAGTGTGCAGCGCTCGGCCGCGGTGTAGAGGATCTGTGTCACCTCTTCACTATTGGCATCCGACGGTGCCGGTAGTGTCAGCACCACACGTGTGACCGAGTCTGACAGCGACCAGTTGATGAACTGCTCGGTGATGAATGCCTTGTTCGGCACGATGATCTCTTTACGGTCCCAGTCGCTGATCGTTGTGGCGCGGGTATTGATCTTCGTTACGCTACCGGTCAGATCGCGGATCGTCACCGTATCGCCAATACGAATCGGTTTTTCGAACAGGATGATCAGGCCAGAAACAAAGTTAGCGAAAATCTCCTGCATGCCAAAGCCAAGCCCAAATGTCAGTGCCGCGACCAGCCACTGCAATTTAGACCACTCAATGCCGATCATTGAGAAACCGACCATCCCGCCAAAGAGCAGGATCAGATATTTAGTGATGGTGGTAATGGCGTAGCCCGTGCCGGGGGTTAAATCCAGATGTTGCAGCAGAGCCAGCTCCAGCAGCGCCGGGAAGTTACGTACCAGTTGGGTGGTGATGATCAACACCAGAATGGCAATCAACACAGCCCCTAAGGTTATAGGCTCCAGACTTTCCACGCCCTGAACTGTAGATGTCACGTCCCAGAGAGAGATGTTCTCCAGGAAGCCAAATGCGGAGTGAATTTCCGACCACAGCACGATCACCGACAGAAGAGCAATCAGCATCAGAATGGAGCGCACCAGACGCAGGGACTGGGTACTGATGGCATCCAGATCTAGCTCTACGTCGTCCGCTTCCGTCGTCCCTTCCGTACTGTTGACGTGGTTTGGCTCATCCTCACCGCGCGCACGCTGAGCGAGGATCTCTGCCCGGCGATGCTTGGCACGGTCGAAGGCCAGTCGGCGGCGCTGAATCAACATCCAGCGACGGATGACGTGATACACCACCAGAAGCAGGAACCAGATCGCCACCGAGGTTTCCAGTCGTGCCAGTAGCGCCTTCGAGGTCGCCAGGTAACCCACCGCCGCTGCCAGCATCGCAATCAGCGGAGCGCTCAGCAGCAGGTTCCAGAGCAGGCGGTTGAACATGTTGTCGCCGCTACCGGATTTATCAAGATAGAGCGGTATGCCGGCGCGTTTCAGGCTGAGCGTGACGATGGCCAGCGCCCCGCATATCAGCATAAAGCACAGGCGACCCAGTGAGCCTGAGAACTCCCGGTCGTTGAGATTATCGAACATAATCAGCGCCATAATGAGTGGCACAATCAGCCCGATGCTCATCAGGTAGTAACGCATGGCGCGTGCAACACGATTACGCGGCCAGCCAAAGTGGGCGATGAAAAGGCCATTTGGCCGCGCGAATGTGGCGCAAATCATCACGACCCACAGCAGTGGAACCGTCGCGGTGACGCCATCGCCTATCGCCACGGCGAGTGGATAGGGCCAGGCTTCCCGCAAGCCGTACCCCAGCGTCATCCACAATACCGGCAGGGGGGAGGCCACGAGAATCGACCAGAACACCGTGCGTAGC
The DNA here is from genome assembly GCF_012241585.1 of Pantoea sp. LS15. Taxonomy (NCBI): domain Bacteria; kingdom Pseudomonadati; phylum Pseudomonadota; class Gammaproteobacteria; order Enterobacterales; family Erwiniaceae; genus Pantoea; species Pantoea sp. LS15. The sequence continues at coordinate 103,045 of NZ_JAAVXA010000014.1, read as the reverse complement.
GTCAGCCAGAAGTGATCCTGGGTGACTTTGCCCACGCGGGAACTGGAACGCTCCAGAAAACGGGTAAAATGCCGGCGCGAATAGATGCTGAAACCCACCAGAATCAATGCGGCCAGGAGCGGGAAGATGGTCTCTTTGCTGGTGAGCATCATCACGCTGGCTTTTCCCAACTGGCTAAAGGTGTCCAGCGAAATCAGGCGGCGCAGATCCTGAACAATCTCAATTGGCCACGAGAAGGTCATCGGACGCACGTCGGAGGTCCAGAAGAGATAACGGTGTGTTGCCTCGTTCACCTCTTTCAGCGCATCTTCCAGCTGACTGTTGGACACTTTCAGCTTGGTAAGCTCGAGGATCAGCGTATCACCGCCCTGGAGCAGTGAGTTCAGTAGTTCACGCTGGGTGCGCAACTGGGCTTCAAGGATCCGGTTTTGCTCACTGCTCAGGGGTTGCCCGTCAGCCTGACGGATCTGGCGAATTTGCGGTTGTTTATTGAGAAGATCTTCAAAGTGCAGTCGTTGAACGCGTAGCTGGGCCATCTCGGTATCCAACTGCTGCGGCTTCGGCATTTCCGGCAGGCGTGCAACCTGAGCACGTAACGCCTCGCCCAGCAGGTTTGATGACCCAAGCCACTGAGACTGCTCGCGCAGAGTGTTGAGCGCCTGGCGGACCTGCAGGGTTTGGTTCGTCGCCTGCCGCTGTTGTGAAGCGACCAGGTCCATACGCTGTGCCTGTTGGTTCAGTGCCGCTGAAAGCTCACGGTTGACCTTGAACTGATCGACGATGCCGACAGGCAAGTTCGCGCTGTTTTCCGCCAGTAGCTCGGTACTTTCCAGTGCGCGTTCGGCTTCACGCTGACGCTGGCTGTTGAGCAGATTACGGAGTGCCTGCAAGTAAGCATCGAGCTGTTCGCTCTGCTTTTGTGCCAGCTCAGAGCGCATCCGCGACAGCTCCTGGCGGTTATTTGCCGAGAGTTGCGCCAGCTCCAGTTCATCGACCAGTGCTTTGAGTCTGGCTGATTCAGCCTGAAGCGACAGATTTTGCGCCTGGTTTTGCGGCGTGTTACCCGTTTGAGTACCGACGCGGCGCTCAACCTCGTTGAGCTGACGGCGGGCATCGGTTTGTTGTTGCGGAAGCTGGCTCAGCGAATCGGCGATTTCACGCGAACGTTCCTGCTCCTGCTGTGCCAGACGGCTCTTTTCCAGAAGCTGACTGCTAACCTGCAGAATCTCCTGATTCAGCGCGTCAGAGGTCATACCAGCAGGCACATCGCGCGGTTCATCGCGCAGATTGCTCAACTGGGTGCGTAGCGTTTGCGAAAGTTTGGGGAAATTGTCGATAACTTGCTGATATTGCTGAGCGCGCTCAAGGGAGCCTTTCCGCTCCTCAAGCGCATTCAGTGCGGACTGGAGCGACTCAACGGTCTCTGGCTGAGCGGGCTTTGCCGCTTTTGCCTGCTCCAGTTCCTGTGTTATCTGTTTTGCGTCGGGGGCTGTCGCTGCGTACGCCCCCATGCTGAGGCACCAGGCCATCAGTAGAACGATAATCGGGCGCACGTCAGCGATCCTTCTGTTATTAGCCTTCGTCTTGTTTGTCATCAACCAACGGGCTGGTGTTGTGCTCAGCGTTGATCTCTTCCTGTGACAGCGGAGCAGGTTCTGCATCTGGCGTCACGAAGGTTTCGGTAGAGACCGCCAGCGGCTGACCCAGTTTGGTGACTGACAAGCTTTCGAGCTGTTCCACCAGTTTCACTTTGCCCGGCGCAAACAGGTTGATAACGGTTGAGCCTAACTTAAAGCGCCCCATCTCCTGACCTTTCAGCAGGGCGACAGAGCCTTCTACTTCACCGGCAGGCCATGTCCAGCGTTTGATGACGCCTTCACGTGGCGGGGTGATGGTGCCTGCCCAGACGGTTTCAATGCTACCCACGATGGTTGCCCCCACCAGAATCTGCGCCATTGGGCCAAATTCAGTATCAAACAGGCAGATGACGCGTTCGTTACGGGCAAACAGGTTCGGTACGTTTTGCGCGGTCAGATGGTTCACAGAGAACAGATCTCCCGGGACGTAGATCATTTCACGCAGGATACCGTTGCACGGCATGTGCACGCGGTGATAGTCGCGCGGTGAGAGATACGTGGTGGCAAAAGTACCGTTGCGGAACAGGTCTGCCATCAGGTAGTTACCCGCCAGTAAGGCTTCCAGGCTGTAGTTATGGCCTTTCGCCTGCAGGATTTTGTCGTCTTCGATGTTACCTAACTGGCTAATCACGCCATCTGCAGGCATCACCAGCACGTTAGGATCGGTATCAACCGGACGAACCTCGTCGCGCAGTGGGCGCACGAAGAATTCGTTGAAGGTGCGATAGCTGGCGGTATCCGGCTTCTGCGCCTCTTTCATGTCGACCTTGTAATATTTTACGAAAAGGTCGATGACCAGTTTGGTCAGCCAGCCTGCTCGTTTGCTTGCGCCCCAGCCCGCCAGGCGAGTGAGCCACAGTTTTGGCAGAATGTATTGAAGCGAAAGTTTAAATGCGTTTAACAAGGTAGCCTCCAGGCCATTGTTTTGTCGTTCCTGATCCGGTGGCAAAGCACCGGAACCTGAAAAATGGGGGACGATTTTAGCGATGCTTAGCTTAGTTGTCAGTTATCAGAATCAGAAAAGTTTTTACGCGTTTTTACTTGATCCATGCTCTCAAGAATACGGTGGTAATTCTCGAAGCGAGTCTCCGCGATTTCACCGTTCTCGACCGCTTCACGGATAGCGCAACCCGGGTCGTTATCGTGTTTACAGTCGCGGTATTTGCAAGCGCCTAAATAATCATGGAATTCGACAAATCCGTTGAAGATTTGTTCCGGCTCGAGATGCCATAAACCGAATTCGCGCACCCCCGGAGAGTCGATCACATCGCCACCATGTGGGAAGTGATACAGGCGCGATGCGGTGGTAGTGTGTTGGCCCAGGCCCGAGACATCAGACACATCATTGGTGAGGATCTCCTGCTGGAGACCAAGCAGGTTATTCAGCAGGCTCGATTTACCCACGCCGGACTGACCCGCAAAGATGCTAATACGATCGGTGAGCGCCTCTTCCAGTGGTTTCAGGCCATCTTTGGTGTAGCTGGAGACCATCAGAACGCGGTATCCAATTTTGCGATAGATATCCATCTGTTCATTGACGAACGCCATCCCTTCGTCATCCAGCAGATCGATTTTGTTCAGCACGATAATCGGTTCAACCTGCAGCGTTTCGCAGGCGACGAGGTATCGGTCGATAATATTGAGTGAAAGTTCGGGCAAAATCGCCGAGACGATAACGATTTGGTTAATGTTGGCGGCAATCGGTTTCACGCCGTCGTAGAAATCAGGACGGGTTAACACAGAAGTGCGCTCATGAACCGCTTCAACGATACCTTTTACCGTAACGCCTTCCGCCGCCTCTTTACCTGGACGCCAGACGACCCGGTCACCGGTCACCAGAGAACGAATGGTCCGGCGGATGTTGCAGCGGTGGATCTCGCCATCGGCGGATTCCACATCGGCATGCATACCGAAACGGCTGATGACTACGCCTTCCGTTGGTTCGCCAAACAGGTTGTCGTCGTAATCGACCTTCTCCGAAGTGGTTTTAAGACGGCGCTGGTGATTGGCATTCACACGGCGCTGCTGCCCTTTGGAGAGTTTATTTTTACTCAATCGCGCTGGCTCCTGGTCGCCCGTAAGGGGCAAAACCTCTATGATACACTCTAATTAATACTAGTTAACCTGCTACTGCCGGTTATGCGAGAAGGGTGGAAAATAACATGAGCGCGGATGAAAACAACCTGATTTGGATCGATCTTGAAATGACCGGGCTGGATCCCGAGCGCGATCGCATCATTGAGATTGCAACCCTGGTGACCGATGCCAACCTGAATATTCTGGCGGAAGGGCCGACGATTGCGGTTCATCAATCTGATGAACAGCTTGCATTGATGGATGACTGGAACGTGCGTACCCATACCGGCAGCGGTCTGGTGGATCGCGTGAAGGCCAGTACTCAGGGCGACCGTGAGGCGGAGCTGGCGACGCTTGAATTCCTGAAACAGTGGGTTCCGGCAGGCAAATCGCCAATCTGTGGTAATAGCATCGGCCAGGATCGCCGCTTTCTGTTTAAGTACATGCCGGAGCTCGAGTCCTACTTCCACTACCGCTATCTGGATGTGAGCACCCTGAAAGAGCTGGCTCGTCGCTGGAAACCTGAAATCCTGGATGGCTTTAAAAAACAGGGGACGCACCAGGCAATGGACGATATTCGTGAGTCTGTTGCAGAGCTGGCGTACTACCGCGAAAACTTCATTAAGCTGTGATTTTGAGATCCGGCGCCTTGCGTGGCCGGGTTTTTGCCGTTAAATTGTGCAGCTTGCCGATTAAATAAGCATTTGAACTGAATTTCAAAAAAATCGCTTTCAGGGGGGTTGCAGCTAAAAGGATTTCTCGTATAATGCGCCTCCCGTAACGACAGAGAATTACACGTTACGACAGCAACAAAAGCAGTACAGATTTGCGGGAATAGCTCAGTTGGTAGAGCACGACCTTGCCAAGGTCGGGGTCGCGAGTTCGAGTCTCGTTTCCCGCTCCAAAATTTGAAAGTGCTTTTAAAGCATGCACCACCCAAGCGGGAATAGCTCAGTTGGTAGAGCACGACCTTGCCAAGGTCGGGGTCGCGAGTTCGAGTCTCGTTTCCCGCTCCAAAATTTGAAAGTGCTTCCACAGCACGGACCACCCAAGCGGGAATAGCTCAGTTGGTAGAGCACGACCTTGCCAAGGTCGGGGTCGCGAGTTCGAGTCTCGTTTCCCGCTCCAGATTCTTCTTCATCTCTAAATTATCCACAGCGAAAAGATTCGTTGGGGACGATTTTCGTTGCATCTGAAATACTCTTGTAAACAGAGTTATCCACAGAAACTACGTTTAACCGGAATCGGCTAAAAACTTAGCAGGGTGAATAGTATTCATGTAATATGTTGTATTATATGAATAAAATTTGATTTCAAAATGTTATTGAGATCACTTGACCTCTTCTCCAGTCCCGATGCTGCTTGAGTTTGTATTTTTATACACAGGCTGTGAATATATTATGCGTCGCGCGTAAGCCCTTTCTCAATCACTCTCACCAGACGTTGTTTCTTCGGTAATTGCACCTCGACTACGCAGGCATTTCGCTTCTCGATTTGCTGTGCAACCGCCCATTCTATGTGTTCATCGAGAAGTGGGTGCTCACCTCTGCGGCTTTCGAGCGCCTGAATATTGGCTTCATCCCAGGGCGCATTACCCAGTGCAACGGCAACATTACGTAGCCAGCGTAGATGTCCAATACGACGAATGGCAGACCCTTCGGTCACTTTCAGGAACCAGGCTTCGCTCCAGGTGAACAGCTCAATGAGTTGTGGTGCGTGCAGCGCCTTACGCGGGCTGAAGTCTTCTTCATCCGTAAGTTGTGAATAGCGGTTCCATGGGCAGATCAACTGACAGTCATCGCAGCCATAGATTCGGTTGCCGATAAGTGGCCGGAACTCCTCAGGGATTGCACCTTCCAGTTCGATAGTGAGGTAGGAGATGCAGCGGCGAGCATCAACAGTATAGGGTTCAACGATCGCGCCGGTGGGGCAGATGGTCATACAGGCCACGCAGCGGCCACAGCCTTCCTCCACCGGGCCGTCTACCGGCAAGGGTAAATCAATCAGCAGTTCCCCGAGGAAGAAGAACGATCCGGCGTCGCGGCTAAGGATTAGTGAGTGCTTACCTGTCCAGCCAAGCCCGGCTTTTTCAGCGATCGGGCGCTCAAGAATAGGCGCAGAATCGACAAAGGGTCTAAAATTCAGCGAAACACAGTGCTGCTGAATAGTTTCCCCGAGTTTTTTTAAACGGTTACGCAGAAGCTTATGGTAATCACGTCCCAGGGCGTACCGGCTGACGTAACCCAGCGAGGGGTTTTTTAGCGTGCGCGCAAAAGCCGCGTTGGCGGGCAGGTAGTTCATGCGCACACTGATGACACGTAATGTGCCCGGCAAAAGCTCGTGTGGACGGGCGCGCATCATGCCATGACGCGCCATCCACTCCATTTCGCCGTGGTATTGTTTGTCCAGCCAGGCCTGAAGTTTCGGCTCGCTGGCGGAGAGGTCGGTATCGGTAATGCCTACCTTCTGGAAGCCAAGCTCAGCACCCCACTGTTTAATTTTTTGCGCTAACTGATTGAGATCGAGGGGCTGTGACATGACGGACCATACAGTGAAGAAAAACCCCGCAAGTATACCACATTCCATCTGGCATGCGGACGACCTCCGGCGCGCCGAAAAAGAGGCAGCAGACAGCCTCGGTATCACCCTCTATGAACTCATGCAGCGCGCAGGCGAAGCTGCATTTAACGTTGCCCACAATGCATACCCGCAATCCAGACACTGGCTGGTTTTGTGCGGGCACGGCAATAACGGTGGTGACGGCTATGTCGTCGCCCGTCTTGCCGTTGCTGCGGGGATCCGCGTTACGTTGCTGGCGCTGGAGAGTGATAAACCGCTGCCGGAGGAGGCCAGCACGGCTCGGGATGCCTGGCTGAATGCCGGCGGTGTGATTCATGCACCTGATATCCTCTGGCCGGAGGATATGGATCTGATTATTGATGGTCTGCTCGGGACCGGTCTACGCAGTGCGCCGCGTGAGAACATTGCCGCGCTGATTACACATGCCAATTGTCATTCCGCGCCGGTGGTGGCGCTGGATATTCCTTCAGGCCTGATGGCCCAAACTGGCGCGACGCCGGGGGCAGTGATTCAGGCTGCGCATACGGTAACATTCATCGCCCTGAAACCGGGTTTACTGACTGGCAAAGCGCGGGATGTAGTCGGTGGGTTGCACCACAATGCGCTGGGGCTGGACAGTTGGCTAGCCGGTCAGGAAACGCACCTTTCGCGCTTTGATGCTTCGCAGCTTGCAGAGTGGCTGCTCCCGAGACGTCCCACATCCCATAAAGGCGATCATGGCAAACTGGTGATTGTAGGGGGGGACTACGGTACGGCGGGGGCTATCCGCATGGCGGGTGAAGCGGCATTGCGAAGCGGTGCTGGTCTGGTACGAGTCCTCACGCGCATTGAGAATATTGCGCCGATCATTACTGCCAGGCCCGAGTTGATGGTGCATGAGCTTACGCTCCCGATGCTCGAGGAAAGCCTCGAGTGGGCAGATGTGGTCGTTATCGGCCCCGGGCTTGGGCAGCAGGCGTGGGGTAAACAGGCCCTGCAAAAGGTCGAGAATTTTCGTAAACCGATGCTGTGGGATGCTGACGCGCTGAACCTTCTGGCAATCAACCCGGATAAGCGTCACAATCGCATTCTGACGCCACACCCCGGCGAAGCCGCGCGGCTGCTTAATTGCAGCGTGGCAGAAATTGAAAGCGATCGCTTACTTTCTGCACGACGTCTGGTAAAACGTTACGGAGGTGTTGCCGTTTTGAAAGGGGCAGGAACCGTCGTCGCCAGTGACGAGACGCTGGGTATTATTGATGCCGGAAATGCGGGCATGGCGAGTGGCGGAATGGGTGATGTGCTTTCAGGCATCATTGGCGCATTGCTTGGACAGAAACTTCCCCTTTATGATGCAGCCTGTGCGGGCTGCGTGGCTCACGGTGCAGCGGCAGATCAACTGGCTGCACGTTACGGTACACGCGGTATGCTGGCCACCGATCTTTTTTGCACGCTGCGGCGTGTTGTTAACCCGGATGTGATTGACGTAGAAAATGACTAATCGAGCGATTCCTTTACCTGATGAACAAGCCACTTTAGATCTCGGCAAGCGCGTGGCGCAGGCCTGTCAGGGGGCAACCGTCATTTATCTGTATGGTGATTTAGGTGCGGGTAAAACCACCTTCAGCCGGGGCTTTTTACAGGCGTTAGGGCATAGCGGGAATGTGAAAAGCCCAACCTACACGCTGGTAGAACCGTACACCCTTGAAAATCTCATGGTGTACCACTTCGATTTATACCGCCTTGCGGATCCTGAGGAGTTGGAATTTATGGGGATCCGTGATTATTTTGCCAATGATGCCATCTGCCTGGTGGAGTGGCCGCAACAAGGTGCGGGTGTGTTGCCTGACCCGGATGTCGAAATTCACTTAGATTACCAGGCACAAGGGCGTGAGGCACGCATCAGTGCGGTTTCCTCATCAGGGTGTTCCTTACTGGCTCGTTTAGCCGGTTAAGCTTAGGGATAACGGGATGATTAATCGCGTTAAAAGTTGGTTGTTGGCTGCCACCGTGCTGCTGTGCGCGCAGGCCGGGGCGGCAAACCTCTCAGATATTCAGGTATCGAATGGCGAAAGCCAGGCCCGGATCACGTTCAGTTTTATGGGCGATCCTGAATATGCTTTTTCACAGCCAGACAGCCACAGCGTGGCGCTGGATATCAAACAAACGGGTGTGATCCAGGGCTTACCTTTGCAGTTCAGCGGTAACAACCTGGTGAAAAGTATCCGCTCGGGAACGCCAAAAGATAGTCAGTCATTGCGCCTGGTGGTCGATCTGACCGAAAAGGGGAAAACGCGGGCGGTGAAGCAGCAAAACGGCGCAAATTATACGGTGGTGTTTACCATCAACGCTGACGCGCCTCCACCGCCGCCGCCTCCGCCAGTGGTGGCAAAACGCGTCGAAGAACCGGTTTACACGCCGCGTCCTTCTGAACCTGCACGCAATCCGTTTAAATCGGACAGCGACCGCATTACCAGCGTCACCAGCAGTAATACCGTCACGCGCCCTGCAGCCAGCACACGGCGCGCGGTTAGCGGTGATAAGGTGATTATCGCGATTGATGCAGGGCATGGTGGTCAGGATCCCGGCGCGATTGGTCCTGGTGGCACGCGGGAGAAAAACGTCACGATTGCGGTTGCCCGGAAGCTGCGAACGCTGTTAAACGATGATCCGATGTTCAAAGGCGTGCTGACTCGCGACGGCGACTATTTTATCTCGGTAATGGGTCGCTCAGATGTGGCGCGTAAACAAAATGCCAACTTCCTGGTCTCCATTCATGCGGATGCAGCGCCAAACCGTAGCGCGACTGGCGCATCGGTATGGGTGCTTTCGAACCGCAGGGCGAACAGCGAAATGGCAAACTGGCTGGAAGAGCACGAGAAACAGTCTGAACTGTTAGGCGGTGCGGGTGATGTACTGGCAAACAGCCAGTCTGATCCATATCTCAGCCAGGCAGTACTGGATTTACAGTTCGGTCATTCCCAGCGCGTCGGTTATGATGTCGCCACTAACGTATTGAATCAGTTGCAGGGCATCGGAGCATTGCATAAGCGTCGTCCGGAGCATGCGAGCCTGGGGGTTCTGCGTTCGCCGGATATTCCATCCATTCTGGTGGAGACAGGCTTTATCAGCAATAACAGTGAAGAGCGCCTGCTGGGCAGCGACAGCTACCAGCAGCAACTTGCCGAAGCCATTTATAGCGGTTTGCGTAAATATTTTGAGGCGCATCCTCTGCAGTCCGCGCCACAGGGCGGGGCAGCTCAGACGGCCAGTGCCGCGCAGCCAGGCGAGATAACTGCGACTAACTAAGGAGAATTCATGCCGATTCAGGTTCTACCGCCGCAGCTTGCGAACCAAATCGCCGCCGGTGAGGTGGTAGAACGCCCTGCGTCGGTGGTGAAGGAGCTGGTGGAAAACAGCCTCGATGCGGGCGCGACCCGCATTGATATTGATATTGAACGCGGTGGCGCAAAGCTTATCCGCATTCGTGACAACGGCTGTGGCATTAAAAAAGACGAGCTGGCGTTAGCGCTGGCTCGTCACGCTACCAGTAAAATTGCTTCTCTGGATGATCTGGAAGCCATCATTAGCCTCGGCTTTCGCGGTGAAGCGCTGGCCAGTATCAGTTCGGTTTCCCGTTTGACGCTGACCTCCCGCACGGCTGACCAGCCAGAAGCCTGGCAAGCCTATGCGGAAGGGCGCGATATGGATGTGACGGTCAAACCCGCGGCGCACCCTGTCGGTACGACGCTGGAAGTCCTGGATCTGTTCTACAACACTCCCGCCCGACGCAAGTTTATGCGTACCGAAAAAACCGAGTTCGGCCATATCGACGAAATCATCCGCCGTATCGCGCTGGCCCGTTTCGATGTCACCATTAACCTCAGTCATAATGGCAAAGTGATGCGCCAGTTCAGAGCGGTGGCCGAAGGTGGGCAGAAAGAGCGTCGACTGGGAACTATCTGCGGGACACCGTTTCTGGAACAGGCGCTGGCCATTGAGTGGCAGCATGGCGATTTGGCTTTACGTGGCTGGGTGGCTGACCCAAACGCCAGCAGCGCGGCGTTCGCGGAGATCCAGTATTGCTACGTGAACGGCCGCATGATGCGGGACCGTCTCATTAATCACGCCATTCGTCAGGCCTGTGAAGACAAACTTGGAGCCGACCAACAACCTGCTTTTGTGCTGTATCTGGAGATCGACCCGCATCAGGTCGACGTGAATGTCCATCCAGCCAAGCATGAAGTCCGGTTCCACCAGTCAAGACTGGTACATGATTTTATCTATCAGGGCGTGCTGAGCGTATTGCAGCAGCAGGTTGAACCGGTGTTGCCACTGGCAAATGAAGAACCTGCCCCTCGTTCACTCCCGGAAAACCGTATTGCTGCGGGCCGGAACCATTTTGCCGAACCCGCTGCGGTACGCGAGCCGGAAGCGCCGCGTTTCTCATCAGCAGGGAGCACTCCACGCCCAACGGGAGCAAACTACCCGAATGCCCAGCCTGGCTATCAAAAGCAGCAGGGGGCGTTGTATCGAAAATTGCTGGAAACCCCAACCGCTGAGCGTAAAGAACACATCCCGGTCGCGTCGTCTTCCCTGGACGGTCATAGCCAGAGCTTTGGCCGGGTGTTGACGATTGTCGTACCGGATATGGCACTGCTTGAGCGTGACGGTAAATTGATGCTTCTGGCATTGCCAGTCGCTGAACGCTGGCTCAAACAGGTGCAGCTCACGCCGGGAGAACATTCGGCCTGTGCGCAGCCACTATTGATCCCGGTTCGCCTGAAGGTATCCACTGAAGAAACAAGGATATTGCAGCGTGCAGAGGCACAACTGGCGCAGATGGGCATTGAAATTGTGCTCGAACCACAACATGTGACAATTCGTGCCGTGCCTTTACCCTTACGCCAACAAAATTTACAAAACTTGATTCCTGAACTGATAGGCTACCTGGCGCAGCAAACATCGTTTGATGCCGCCAACACCGCGCAGTGGATCGCCCGTCATCTGGCAAGCGAACACACGCCGTGGAGTATGGCGCAGGCCATTAGCGTGCTGGCAGAGGTTGAACGTCTTTGTCCGCAGCTGGTGAAAACGCCGCCAGGGGGTCTATTACAACCTGTTGATTTACAAACGGCGATGAACGCCCTGAAACATGATTGACGTAAGCAAGGCGAGCCTGCCTAAGGCGATTTTTTTGATGGGCCCAACGGCCTCCGGCAAAACGGCACTGGCCATTGAGTTGCGTAAAGTTTTGCCCGTAGAGTTGATTAGCGTTGATTCCGCCCTCATCTATCGGGGGATGGACATCGGCACGGCGAAGCCTGACGCAGAAGAGTTGCGTGCGGCACCGCACCGTTTGCTGGATATTCTCGACCCTTCTCAGGCTTACTCCGCAGCGGATTTCCGCCGGGATGCCTTAGCTGAGATGGCCGAGATAACAGCGGCGGGACGTATACCGCTGTTGGTTGGCGGAACCATGCTCTATTTCAAGGCGTTGCTGGAGGGGCTATCACCTCTGCCATCAGCGGATCCAGAAGTTAGAGCGAAAATTGAGCAGCAGGCGGCAGAGCAGGGCTGGGACGTTTTGCACAAGCAACTGGCAGAGATTGATCCGGTTGCCGCAGCACGGATCCATCCAAATGATCCGCAAAGGCTTTCCCGGGCACTGGAAGTTTTTTTCATTTCGGGTAAAACTTTAACGGAACTGACGCAAACGTCAGGAGAGGCTCTGCCGTACCAGGTGCATCAGTTCGCCATCGCCCCGGCGAGCCGTGAACTGCTCCATCAGCGAATTGAGCAGCGTTTTCATCAGATGTTAGCTTCAGATTTTGAAGCAGAAGTGCGGGCGCTATTTGCCCGTGGAGATTTGCATACGGATATGCCTTCCATTCGTTGTGTGGGATACCGCCAGATGTGGTCGTATCTTGAAGGTGAGATTTCATACGATGAAATGGTTTATCGAGGTGTTTGCGCCACGAGACAGTTAGCGAAGCGCCAGATCACCTGGTTGCGCGGTTGGGAGGGTGTTCACTGGCTAGACAGTGAAAAACCGCAACAGGCGTTAAACGAAGTGATTGAGGTTGTTGGTGATATCGCTCACTGAATGTGTACAATTGAGACGTATCGTGCGCAATTTTTCAGAATCGCAAGGTTCTAAGTACAAAACAAGCATATAAGGAAAAGATAGAATGGCTAAGGGGCAATCTTTACAAGATCCGTTCCTGAACGCATTGCGTCGGGAACGTGTTCCAGTTTCTATTTATTTGGTGAATGGTATTAAGCTGCAAGGTCAGATTGAGTCTTTCGATCAGTTCGTGATCCTGTTGAAAAACACGGTCAGTCAGATGGTCTACAAGCACGCGATTTCTACTGTTGTTCCGTCTCGTCCGGTATCTCATCACAGCAATAACGCTGGCGGCGGCACTGGCAGTAACTACCATCACGGCAGCAACGCGCAGGGTTCTTCAACGCCAGCGCAGGACAGCGACGAGACCGAATAAGGTCTCTGCTGTTATCCACACGGGGAGCCAGGGATCCTGCGTTCCCCGCTGATCTTTTTAGAGAGGTTTACGCTTGTTTGACCGTTATGATGCCGGTGAGCAGGCGGTGCTGGTACACATCTATTTTTCGCAAGACAAAGATATGGAAGATCTCCAGGAGTTTGAATCTCTGGTCTCTTCCGCCGGTGTCGAAGCAATGCAGGTGATTACCGGTAGCCGTAAAGCGCCGCACCCAAAGTATTTTGTTGGTGAAGGTAAAGCAGTTGAAATTGCGGATGCCGTAAAAGCAACTGGCGCTTCAGTTGTGTTGTTTGATCATGCGCTGTCTCCGGCCCAGGAACGTAACCTGGAAGCGCTTTGCGAATGCCGTGTTATCGATCGCACGGGTTTGATTTTAGATATTTTTGCTCAACGTGCGCGTACCCATGAAGGTAAGTTGCAGGTTGAGCTGGCGCAGTTGCGCCATCTGGCAACGCGGCTTGTGCGCGGCTGGACCCACCTTGAGAGACAGAAAGGCGGGATTGGTTTACGCGGTCCGGGTGAAACCCAGCTCGAAACCGACCGTCGTTTGCTGCGTGGCCGTATTACCCAGATCCTCTCACGTCTGGAACGCGTTGAGAAACAGCGTGAGCAAGGTCGTCGTGCGCGCTCAAAAGCCGACATCCCAACGGTGTCGCTGGTGGGGTATACCAACGCCGGTAAATCCACCCTGTTTAACCAGATTACTGAGGCCCAGGTTTATGCCGCAGACCAGTTGTTTGCGACCCTGGACCCAACGTTACGTCGTATTGACGTCGCCGATGTGGGTGAAACAGTGCTGGCGGATACCGTAGGGTTTATCCGTCATCTGCCGCATGACCTGGTGGCGGCGTTTAAAGCCACCCTGCAGGAGACGCGACAGGCGACCCTGCTGGTGCACGTGATTGATGCGGCTGATGTTCGTGTACAGGAGAACATCGACGCGGTAAACGTGGTGCTCGAAGAGATTGATGCCCACGAGATCCCAACGCTGTTGGTGATGAACAAGATCGATATGCTGGAGGATTTCGAGCCGCGCATTGATCGAGATGAAGAGAACAAACCGATTCGGGTCTGGCTTTCTGCCCAGTCCGGTATTGGTGTGCCACTGCTTTTCCAGGCTTTGACAGAACGTCTTTCCGGTGAGGTAGCTCAGCACACGCTGCGATTGCCGCCACAGGAAGGCAGGCTGCGCAGCCGGTTTTATCAGCTTCAGGCGATAGAAAAAGAGTGGATGGAGGATGACGGCAGCGTGGGGATGCAGGTGCGTATGCCGATCGTTGACTGGCGTCGCCTCTGTAAACAAGAACCTGCGCTGGTCGACTATATCGTCTGATCAGAAAGGGGATGCCTGAATAATTCGCCCTTGCATAACAAATATGGAGCATATACATGGCGTGGAATCAGCCCGGTAACAACGGACAAGACCGCGACCCGTGGGGAAGCAGCAATAATCAAGGCGGCAACTCTGGGGGAAATGGCAACAAAGGTGGTCGCGAGCAGGGGCCGCCGGATCTGGATGATATCTTCCGCAAGCTGAGCAAAAAGCTTGGTGGCCTTGGCGGAGGTAAAGGTTCTGGTTCGGGTGGAAATTCTACCCAGGGGCCGCGCCCGCAAATGGGTGGCCGCGTGGTGGGCATTGTTGCCGCTGCGGCGGTGATCATCTGGGCAGCCACCGGGTTCTACACCATTAAAGAAGCGGAACGCGGTGTCGTCACCCGTTTCGGTAAGTTCAGTCATCTGGTGGAGCCAGGTCTTAACTGGAAACCGACCTTCATTGACGACGTTACCGCGGTAAACGTGGAATCTGTCCGTGAACTGGCGGCGTCTGGTGTGATGCTGACGTCTGATGAGAACGTGGTGCGCGTTGAAATGAACGTGCAGTACCGTGTAACCGATCCTGAACGTTATCTGTTTAGCGTGACCAGCGCCGATGACAGCCTGCGTCAGGCAACCGACAGCGCCCTGCGTGGTGTTATCGGTAAATACACCATGGATCGCATCCTGACCGAAGGTCGTACCGTTATTCGTAGCGATACCCAGCGTGAGCTGGAAGAGACCATTCGCCCGTACAACATGGGTATTACCCTGCTGGACGTCAACTTCCAGGCTGCTCGTCCGCCGGAAGAGGTGAAAGCGGCGTTTGATGACGCGATTGCTGCCCGTGAAAACGAACAGCAGTACATCCGTGAAGCGGAAGCGTACACCAACGAAGTTCAGCCACGTGCTAACGGCCAGGCGCAGCGTATTCTTGAAGAAGCTCGCGCATATAAAACCCAGACCATCTTGGAAGCACAGGGTGAAGTGGCGCGTTTCGCGAAAATTCTGCCGGAATATAAAGCGGCTCCGGAAATTACCCGTGAACGTCTCTATATCGAGACCATGGAAAAAGTGCTGAGCCACACGCGTAAAGTGCTGGTTAACGACAACAAAGGCGGAAACCTGATGGTACTGCCACTGGACCAGATGCTGAAAGGCGGTTCGGCTCCGGCGGCGAAAGCTGACACCAGCGGTTCCAACAACCTGCTGCGTCTGCCACCTGCGTCGTCCAGTAGCTCAAGCGCAACAACCACGCCTTCTTCGAACGATGGTGACATCATGGACCAACGCCGTGCTAACGCGCAGCGTAACGACTACCAGCGTCAGGGGGAATAAGGATGCGTAAGTCAGTTATTGCGATCATCATCATCGTACTGGTCGTGCTTTACACCTCTATTTTCGTTGTGAAAGAGGGTGAACGAGGGATCAAATTCCAGTTCAGCAGCGTCGTCCGTGATAGCGACAAGCGTCCGGTGATCTATGAGCCGGGCCTGCACTTCAAAGTGCCTTTCATTCAGTCGGTGAAAACGCTTGATGCCCGTATCCAGACTATGGATAACCAGGCTGACCGTTTCGTGACCAAAGAGAAGAAAGACCTGATCGTTGACTCTTACATCAAGTGGCGTATCAGTGATTTCAGCCGTTACTTCCTGGCGACAGGCGGTGGCGATGTTTCTCAGGCAGAAGTGCTGTTGAAACGTAAGTTCTCTGACCGTCTGCGTTCTGAGATTGGTCGCCTGGATGTGAAAGACATCGTCACCGACTCCCGTGGTCGTCTGACGCTGGAAGTGCGTGATGCGCTGAACTCCGGTACCGCAGGAACAGAAGACGAAGTCTCAACACCGGCAGCTGATGATGCGATTGCTAAAGCGGCGGAACGTGTTCAGGCTGAAACCAACGGCAAAGTGCCGGTGATCAACCCGAACAGTATGGCGGCACTCGGTATTGAAGTGGTTGACGTGCGTATTAAGCAGATCAACCTGCCAGCGGAAGTGTCCGAGGCGATCTACAACCGTATGCGCGCTGAGCGTGAAGCGGTCGCCCGTCGTCACCGTTCACAGGGCCAGGAAGAGGCTGAGAAGCTGCGCGCTGCAGCGGACTACGAAGTCACCAAGACACTGGCGGAATCTGAGCGTCAGGGACGTATTCTGCGCGGTGAAGGTGATGCAGAAGCCGCGAAGCTGTTTGCAGATGCCTTCAGCCAGGATCCGGACTTCTACGCCTTTATCCGTAGCCTGCGAGCTTACGAGAATAGCTTCCAGAGTAACCAGGATGTGATGGTCCTCAGCCCGGACAGCGATTTCTTCCGTTATATGAAGACGCCGACCAACGCGACGCGATAAACTCAAGCCCGTTTGAGTATTCAAACCACCGCTCTTCACGGAGCGGTGGTTTTCTTTTATAAGGAATAAAAATGAATTCAACCATTTGGCTCGCGCTGGCGCTGGTGTTAGTGCTGGAAGGTCTTGGCCCTATGCTTTATCCGCGCGCATGGCGTCGTATGATTGCGACGATGAGCCAGCTCCCGGATAATATTTTGCGTCGTTTTGGCGGTGGTCTTGTGGTTGCTGGCATCGTGATCTACTACATGTTGAAGAAAACGATTGGCTGATCAAAAAGTGGTCGGATTTGGCGTATTTTGAGGTCAAAAAGTGCTGTATATCTGAAAAAGCGATGGTAGAATCCATTTTTAAGCAAACGGTGATTTTGAAAAAAATGGGTAACAACGTCGTCGTACTGGGCACCCAATGGGGTGACGAAGGTAAAGGGAAGATTGTTGATCTTCTGACTGAACGGGCTAAATATGTTGTACGCTACCAGGGCGGTCACAACGCAGGCCATACTCTCGTAATCAACGGTGAAAAAACCGTCCTCCATCTTATTCCATCAGGCATTCTTCGTGATAACGTCACCAGCATCATCGGTAACGGCGTTGTGCTGTCTCCGGCTGCGCTGATGAAAGAGATGAAAGGTCTGGAAGACCGTGGTATCCCTGTTCGTGAGCGTCTGCTGCTCTCCGAAGCCTGCCCGCTGATCCTGGATTATCACGTGGCACTGGACGTTGCGCGTGAAAAAGCGCGTGGCGCAAAAGCGATCGGTACCACCGGTCGTGGTATCGGCCCGGCTTACGAAGACAAAGTAGCTCGTCGCGGTCTGCGCGTGGGTGACCTCTTCGACAAAGCAACCTTCGCTGAAAAACTGAAAGAAGTGATGGAATATCACAACTTCCAGCTGGTGAACTTCTATAAAGCGGATGCCGTTGACTACCAGAAAGTACTGGATGACGTCATGGCGATTGCTGACATCCTGACCGGTATGGTTGTTGATGTATCTGATTTGCTGGACCAGGCGCGCAAGCGTGGCGATTTCGTCATGTTTGAAGGTGCGCAGGGTACGCTGCTGGACATCGACCACGGTACCTATCCGTACGTGACCTCTTCTAACACCACCGCAGGTGGCGTGGCAACCGGCTCTGGCCTGGGCCCACGTTATGTGGATTACGTTCTGGGTATCATCAAAGCTTACTCCACTCGCGTGGGTGCAGGTCCATTCCCGACCGAACTGTTTGATGAAACCGGCGAGTTCCTGTGCAAGCAAGGTAACGAGTTTGGCGCGACCACCGGTCGTCGTCGTCGTACCGGTTGGCTGGATGCGGTTGCAGTGCGTCGCGCAGTGCAGATCAACTCCCTGTCTGGCTTCTGCCTGACCAAGCTGGACGTACTGGACGGCCTGAAAGAAGTGAAAATCTGCGTAGGCTACCGTATGCCAGATGGCCGCGAAGTGACCACCACTCCGCTGGCGGCTGACGACTGGGAAGGCATCGAGCCAATCTACGAAACCATGCCCGGCTGGTCTGAGACCACTTTCGGCGTGAAAGAACGTAGTGGCCTGCCACAGGCGGCGCTGGATTACATCAAGCGTATTGAAGAACTGACCGAAGTGCCGATCGATATTATTTCTACCGGCCCGGATCGTACTGAAACGATGATTCTGCGCGACCCGTTCGACGCATAATCTTCGTGACTGCTGGCCTGCGGGGTGACCCGTAGGCCGGATAAGCGTACCGCCATCCGGCGACCGCTCCTTGATCTCCGCTTTTTAGCCCCGTCTGTCAAATAAATTAGCCGCTAACTATCTGGCTGGTTTATCATCATTAATGAATCACTTTGCGGTCTATCCGCGTTTTCCTTTTTTCCTGAGGTTGATGTGCAGTTAACAAGTTTCACCGATTACGGCTTACGCGCGCTGATCTACATGGCGTCGTTACCCGATGGGAAAATGACCAGTATCTCTGAAGTGACAGAGGTCTACGGCGTGTCTCGTAATCATATGGTCAAAATAATCAATCAACTTAGTCGTGCCGGATATGTTGCTGCCGTTCGCGGGAAGAATGGGGGGATCCGTCTCGGTAAACCGGCGCAGAGTATTCGTGTTGGCGATGTGGTACGTGAGCTGGAGCCATTGTCTCTGGTGAACTGCAGCAGCGAGTTCTGCCACATTACGCCCGCTTGCCGTCTGAAAAAGGCGCTTTCTAAGGCCGTGCAAAGTTTTCTCAAGGAACTGGATAACTACACGCTGGCCGATTTGGTTGAAGAGAATCAACCGCTTTATAAATTATTGCTGGTGGAATGAAGAAAATTTCCACCGGAGCTGACAACGGAGGAACCGACATGTCGCAAGATCCATTCCAGGAACGCGAAGCCGAAAAATACGCGAACCCTATCCCCAGCCGCGAGTTCATCATTGAACACTTAACAAAACGCGAAAAACCCGCCAATCGTGAAGAACTTGCTGTTGAATTAAATATTGAAGGTGAAGAGCAAATTGAAGCCCTTCGCCGTCGCCTGCGCGCCATGGAGCGTGACGGGCAACTGGTCTTTACCCGCCGTCAGTGCTATGCGCTGCCAGAACGCCTTGATCTGCTGAAAGGAACCGTCATTGGTCACCGCGACGGCTATGGCTTCCTGCGCGTGGAAGGCCGTAAAGACGATCTGTACCTTTCATCTGAACAGATGAAAATGTGTATCCACGGTGACCAGATCCTGGCCCAGCCGCTGGGCGCTGACCGTAAAGGTCGCCGCGAAGCTCGCGTGGTGCGTGTGCTGGTGCCAAAAACCAGCCAGATTGTTGGCCGCTACTTTACCGACGCTGGTGTCGGCTTTGTGGTGCCGGACGATAGCCGTCTGAGTTTTGATATCCTGATCCCACCTGAAGAGGTTATGGGCGCGCGCATGGGCTTTGTGGTGGTGGTTGAGCTCACCCAGCGTCCTACCCGTCGCACTAAAGCGGTCGGGAAAATCGTGGAAGTACTGGGCGATAACATGGGCACCGGCATGGCTGTTGATATGGCGCTGCGTACCCATGAGATCCCGTACATCTGGCCGAAAGCGGTTGAAGAACAAATTGAAGGCCTTCGTGAAGAAGTGCCTGAAGAGTCTAAAGCTGGCCGCGTGGATCTGCGCGATCTGCCGCTGGTGACGATTGATGGCGAAGATGCCCGCGACTTCGATGATGCCGTGTACTGCGAGAAAAAACGCGGTGGCGGCTGGCGTCTGTGGGTTGCCATCGCGGATGTGAGCTACTATGTTCGCCCGCATACCCCGCTGGATAACGAAGCGCGCAACCGCGGTACCTCGGTTTACTTCCCGTCACAGGTCGTGCCGATGCTGCCGGAAGTGCTCTCTAACGGTCTGTGCTCCCTGAACCCGCAGGTTGACCGCCTCTGTATGGTTTGTGAGATGACCATCTCCACCAAAGGGCGCTTAACAGGTTACAAATTCTACGAAGCAGTCATGAGCTCACATGCGCGCCTGACCTATACCAAAGTCTGGCATATGCTGCAGGGCGACCAGGATCTGCGCGAACAATATGCGCCGCTGGTGAAACACATTGAAGAGCTGCATAACCTCTACAAAACGCTGGATCAGGCGCGCGAAGAGCGCGGCGGGATCTCCTTTGAGAGCGAAGAGGCGAAGTTTATCTTCAACGCGGAACGTCGCATTGAACGTATCGAACAGACCCAGCGTAACGACGCGCACAAGCTGATCGAAGAGTGTATGATCCTGGCGAACATCTCGGCGGCACGTTTTGTTGAGAAAGCTAAAGAACCTGCGCTGTTCCGTATTCACGATAAACCGTCGACGGAAGCCATTACCGCGTTCCGTTCAGTACTGGCTGAACTGGGTCTGGAGCTGCCAGGTGGTAACAAGCCTGAGCCGCGTGATTATGCCGAGCTGCTGGAATCCATTGGCGACCGTCCGGATGCAGAAATGCTGCAGACCATGCTATTGCGCTCCATGAAACAGGCGATTTACGATCCGGAAAACCGTGGGCACTTCGGTCTGGCGTTGCAGTCCTACGCACACTTTACGTCGCCAATTCGTCGTTACCCGGACCTTTCCCTGCACCGTGCAATCAAATATTTGCTGGCGCAGGAGCAGGGTCATAAAGGGAAGACGACTGAAACCGGTGGCTATCACTATTCGATGGAAGAGATGCTGCAACTGGGTCAGCATTGTTCCATGACTGAACGCCGCGCGGATGAAGCGACCCGTGAAGTTTCTGACTGGCTGAAGTGCGACTTTATGCTGGATCAGGTCGGTAACGTGTTCAAAGGTGTGATCGCCAGTGTGACCGGTTTTGGTTTCTTTGTTCGTCTCGATGAGCTGTTTATCGACGGCCTGGTGCATGTCTCCAGCCTGGATAACGACTACTACCGTTTTGACCAGGTCGGGCAGCGCCTCATTGGCGAATCCGGCGGTCAGACCTATCGTCTGGGAGATCGCGTGGAAGTGAAGGTTGAAGCGGTCAATATGGACGAGCGCAAGATCGACTTCAGCCTGATCTCCAGCGAGCGTGGCCCACGTAATGTGGGTAAAACGGCGCGTGAGAAGGCGAAAAAAGGTGGCAACGGTAACGCCAGCGGCAAACGTCGTCAGGCGGGTAAGAAAGTGAACTTCGAGCCAGATAGCGCCTTCCGTGGCGAGAAGAAAAAGAAACCGAAGGCAGCGAAGAAAGAAGCTCGCTCAGCGAAAAAGCCTTCTGCTAAGACCCAGAAAATTGCCGCCGCTACCAAAGCTAAGCGCGCGGCTAAGAAAAAGCAGGCGGAGTAATTCCGCCCCTTACCCTGACCCTCTCCCTATCGGGGAGAGGGAAAAGTATCGTCATAATGAGAACCATCAATGAGTGAAATGATTTACGGCATCCACGCGGTGCAAGCCCTGCTGGAGCGCGCACCGGAGCGTTTTCAGGAAGTGTTCATTCTGAAAGGGCGTGAAGACAAGCGTCTGATGCCGCTGATCCACGCCCTGGAAGCACAGGGTGTGGTGATCCAGCTGGCGAATCGCCAGTTCCTGGATGAGAAAAGTGAAGGCGCGGTTCACCAGGGGATCATTGCCCGTGTGAAGCCGGGTCGTCAGTATCAGGAAAACGATCTGCCGGATCTGATTGCCGAGCTGGATAACCCATTTTTCCTGATCCTCGATGGCGTTACCGATCCGCACAACCTCGGTGCATGTCTGCGTAGTGCTGATGCTGCCGGTGTACATGCGGTCATCGTGCCAAAAGATCGCTCTGCACAGCTGAACGCCACGGCCAAAAAAGTGGCCTGCGGCGCGGCAGAGAACGTTCCGTTGATCCGTGTTACCAACCTGGCACGCACCATGCGTCTGCTGCAGGAAGAGAATATCTGGATTGTCGGTACCGCCGGTGAAGCCGACCATACCCTCTATCAGAGCAAAATGACTGGCCGTTTGGCGCTGGTGATGGGAGCGGAAGGTGAAGGTATGCGTCGCCTGACGCGCGAGCACTGCGATGAGCTCATCAGTATTCCGATGGCGGGCAGCGTGTCGTCTCTGAACGTTTCTGTTGCGACGGGTATCTGCCTGTTTGAAGCGGTGCGTCAGCGAGGCTAGCCTTTTGTGCCCGGTAAGCGAAACGCTACCGGGCATTAACCTCACTCCTCTAACGACCGCAAATGGTCATCCTTTCTGAGCGTCATCAGTGCCACAATACTCACCACTGCTGTCGTCATGACGTAGTACGCTGGAATATCCAGATTGCCTGTCTCTTTAATCAGCCCGGTAATAATCAACCCTGCGCAGCCTGAGAAAATCGCATTCGACAGAGAGTAAGCCAGCCCAAGCCCGGTATAACGTACACGCGTTGGGAACATCTCTGAGAGCATTGCCGGGCCTGGCCCTGCCAGCATTCCCACCAGACCGCCTGCAATCAATACCACCAGCGCTTTCACTGCCAGCGTACTGGATTCGGCCTGCAGGATTTTCAGGAGTGGCAGGGCGAGGATCAGCAGCAGCGTGGTGGCGATAATCATCACCGTGCGGCGCCCGATCCGGTCGCTCAGGATCCCAGAGGGAATAATGGTGAGTGCAAAACCAATATTCGAAATCACCGCTATTAGTAACGCCTGGTTAAAGCCGGTGTGCAGCGCTGACTGCAGGTAGGTTGGCATTATCACCAGATAGGTATACCCCGCAGCTGACCAGACCATCACCCTGCCAATCCCCATTATGATAGCTCTGAGGGTCGCAGCGGTATCCGCCTGAGCGATGACCGGTTTGTCCTGCTGCTGCACAAAGCTGGGTGTCTCTTCCATGCTTACCCGAAGCCATAGTGCGACGACGCCCATGGGCAGCGCCAGGGAGAACGGAATGCGCCAGCCCCAGTCATGCAAAGCTTCAGGGGTGAGGAGGGCGGAGAGTAGCGCGACAATACCCGCGCCTGCCAGCAATCCCAGCGCCACGGTGAAGGATTGCCACGCGCCGTACAGACCGCGCTTGCCGCGCGGGGCAAACTCCGTCATCAGCGAGACCGCACCGCCGTACTCGCCGCCCGCGAACAGCCCCTGCAGGATGCGAAGCAGTGTAATAATAAGCGGTGCGGCAATCCCGATGCTGGCGTAGACCGGCACCACGCCGATAGCAGCGGTAGCGAGCGTCATCAATACCAGCACAATGATTAGCGTCGGCTTACGGCCAATCCTGTCACCGATGCGGCCAAATACCACCGCGCCCAGGGGACGGAAAAAGAAAGCAATGGCAAACGAGGCGTAGGTCAGGATCAGGCTGGTTAGCCCCGCTTCCCCCTCAAGCTGGAAGAAGTTTTTCGCAATAACGGTCGCCAGAAAACCGTAGACCGCAAACTCATACCACTCGATAAAGTTACCAATGGAGCCTGCAATTAATGCTCGCTTGTGCGCATCTGCTTGCATAACGATCCTCACTGAATGGGGTAAGAATAAATTATTCAACAAAAGAGAAGTGATGAAATAGTTTATTCTTATGTTCTGTGAGCTATTTCACGAATGATATCAGCAGGATCACCACTGTGTGACTTCACTCCCATGCAGCGTGAACACGGTCTGTCCATACTTATCTTCATTGCCACTGAGCCACTGAAGGAGGGAGACAGCATGCACTGGCAGACCCATACCGTTTTTAATCAACCAGCCCCACTCTCAAACAGTAATCTTTTCCTCTCTGACTGCGCCCTGCGTGACGCGGTTTCCCGTGAGGGTGCCGAGTGGGATAGTGAGCTGCTCGCCAGTATCGGTCAGCAGTTAGGCACCGCAGAGTCACTGGAGCTGGGCAGGCTGGCGAACGTGAATCCGCCTGAGCTATTACGCTATGATGCCAGCGGGGAACGGCTGGATGATGTCCGTTTTCATCCCGCATGGCACTTGCTGATGCAAGGGCTCTGTGCCAACCGTGTACACAACCTGGCGTGGGAAGAGGAGGCGCGAAAGGGTTCCTTTGTTGCCAGAGCCGCACGGTTTGTTCTGCATGCGCAGGTTGAAGCCGGCACGCTTTGTCCCATAACCATGACCTTTGCTGCGACACCATTGCTACAGCAGACGCTCCCCAAAATATTTCATGACTGGCTGACACCGCTACTCAGCGATCGTTACGATCCTCATCTTGCCCCAGGATCGCAAAAGCGTGGTCTGCTAATCGGTATGGGGATGACGGAAAAGCAGGGGGGATCCGACGTTCTCAGCAACACCACCAAAGCAGAAAAATGCAGTGATGGCAGCTACCGGCTGGTGGGGCACAAATGGTTTTTCTCGGTGCCTCAAAGCGATGCGCATCTGGTGCTGGCCCAGGCGAAAGGTGGGCTCTCCTGTTTCTTTGTTCCCCGTTTTTTGCCTGACGGACAACGCAATGCTGTGCGTCTGGAGCGGCTGAAAGACAAGCTCGGCAACCGATCCAATGCCAGCAGCGAGGTGGAGTTTCTCGATGCCTCCGGCTGGCTGCTCGGGGAAGAGGGCGAAGGTGTGCGGCAGATCCTGAGAATGGGCGGGCTGACGCGTTTTGACTGCGCGCTAGGCAGCCACGGACTGATGCGTCGGGCGTTATCAGTGGCACTTTACCACGCCCATCAGCGACAGACGTTCGGGAAAAACCTTATTGATCAACCCTTGATGCGCGATGTGCTGAGCCGTATGGCCCTGGTGCTGGAGGGGCAGACTGCACTGCTATTTCGTCTGGCGCGGGCGTGGGATAAACGGGCGGATCCGCAAGAAGCCGCCTGGGCTCGGTTATTCACCCCTGCGGCGAAATTTAGCGTGTGCAAAGCAGGTATTCCCTTTGTGGCAGAAGCAATGGAGGTCCTCGGTGGTATGGGCTACTGCGAGGAGAACGAACTGCCACGACTCTACCGCGAGATGCCGGTAAACAGCATCTGGGAAGGATCGGGCAATATTATGTGCCTGGATGTGTTGCGCGTACTGGCGAAGCAGCCCGGTATCTTTGACCTGCTGGCCGAAGATTTTGCGCAGGTGAAAGGGCAGGACAGGCACTTCGATCGTAGCTGGCGGCAACTTCAGCAAAAACTGCGTAAACCTCAGGAGGCACAGGGGCGGGAGATCGCGCAGCAGCTTTTCTTACTGGGTGCCGGGAGTCAAATGCTGCGGCACGCATCGCCACCCGTGGCGCAGGCGTGGTGCCGCATGATGCTTGATACCCGTGGTGGGACACTGATGAACGAGCAGGTGCAAAGTGACCTGCTGCTGCGTGCCACTGGCAGGGTTGGTTAGTTTTTCAGCTGGAACAAGCTCACCAGTTGGGTGAGGTGTGAACCCTTCTCGCGCAGCGTTTGTGCAGTTTGTTCGCTGCGTGAGACGCGATCGGCATTGATATGTGAAGCTTCGCCAATGTGGGTCATAGCAAGATTTACCTGACCGATTCCTGCGGATTGCTCGCGTGACGCGTGGTTAATCTCCATGACCAGCTGGCTGATGTTATCAATATGAAGGATGATGGAGTCCATCGCCAGACGCGTCTGTTCGGACAGGGCGTGTCCTTCACTCACTTTCCTGAGCGTGTCGCCAATCAGCTGTTCAATCTCCTTCACTGCGTTAGCGCTCCGGCCAGCCAGAGCGCGAACTTCCTGCGCGACCACCGCAAAACCTTTTCCGTGTTCACCAGCACGAGCCGCCTCTACTGCAGCATTGAGCGCCAGAATATTGGTCTGAAAAGCAATGGATTCAATCACGCGCGTGATGTCTTCGATGCGTTTTGACGCTTCCCGGATGTCATCCATGGTGGCGACCGCGTGAGTTACTGTCTCACCACCCTGATGTACCGCGAGCGAGGTTTCACTAACTAGTTGCTGTGTTTGCTCCATATTGGCCGCGTTTTGCTGTACGGTTGCGGCCAACTGCTCCATGCTGGCGGAGGTCTCTTCCACGCTGCTGGCCTGTTTGTTGATCTGCTCGGAAATCTCGCCGGTATCAGAGGCCAGTGCGTTCGTCCCCATATGGATTTCACCTGCAGCTTCGCGAACCTGCAGAACCATTTTTTGCAGTCCGCCACCGATACCATTGATGGCATCAATCAACTGACCAACCTCGTCCTGGCGTGTCACGGGAAGGCTGGAACGCAGATCGCCCGCAGCATACTGACGAGCCAGAAGAATCACATTTCGCAGCGGTTGGGTTAGTATCCGACGAATAATCATCACAAACAGACCCGCGAAGAGTACAGACAACACCACGCCAGCCAGCAGGAAGCGGTCACGCAGAGTGGTCACGCTTGAGAGCAGCACGGATTTATCCACTTCACCGACGATGGTCCAGTTCCAGCCTGGTAGCGGGGTATAGGCCATTTTCAGCGTGTGACCGTCCTCGGTGACACGTTCCAGTGTGCCAGGTTTGTCACTCAGCAGTTGTTGTTGTGTTGCACTGTCCCATGTCGGTAACTGACCCTCTTCGCTGGAGTGGAACAGATACTGACCGCGTGTTTTGCCGTTGCTGCGATCCAGCACAAAGAAGTGACCACTTTCACCCAGACGGCGGTTGAGGATTTTCTCACGCATGACATTCCAGGAGCGGGTGATGTCCACCCCGACAAAGACGATCGCAATGATCTGTCCTTCGGCGTTTTTAACGGGCTGGTACTGGGTGATGTAACGCTTGCCGAACAGTAGCGCCAGTCCACGGTAGACTTCGCCTTTGCTTACGGCAGCGAAGGCCGGGCTGGAGACATCCAGAATAGTACCGATTGCCCGCTCGCCATTCTCTTTGCGCAGGGAAGTGGCTACGCGAACAAAATCGTTACCACTGCGTACAAACAGCGTCGAAATGGCTCCCGTACGGTTCAGGAACTCGTCCGAAAGGGTGTTATTTTCATGCAGCCCGGTTTCTCCGCCTTTCAGAAGCGGAACGCTAAGCCCGTTAATCGTCTGGGGTTGGGAATGATCAATATTCAGTGGCTGCGGTAAAAAGGTGGAAAACAGTCGGGTATAACTCTCGACCTCTTCACTCAGGCTGGTGTTAAACATCTGCACCATATCGACCATGCCAGTGGACTGGTTATGCAGATCCTCGACAGCAAGCTCTTCAAGCTGCTGGCTGGCTTTTTGACTGAGCAGAAAAGTGAACAGCAGAAACAGTATGGCGACACTGACACCCGTAAGCAGTGACAGTTTCGTACCAAGACCTGCACGGCGAAAAGAATTGATCATAAATTGCTCATTATTGAAAAGGTATGGTTCTTCAACGGCAGAGCAGAGATTACATTTACCAGATTAATGTAACTAAATGTTAGTTAATTGTTTTTGATATGTTTGTTGCAAGGTAAAAAATTTGCAAAAACAAAAAGCCACTAAAAACAAGTGGCTTTTATCGGGAGGGGTTAAACATAAAGAATGGCCTGTACGCGCCAATGGTCGACATGGTTATCTTCCTGCATCTGGATGATTCGATACCAGGAAGCGCCCTGCTCATCGGCCTTTAATGCAACTACACGTTCAACGTCTTGCGGGCTCCCCGATATATTATTCACGGAGATCTGGCCTATTTCATTCAGACCCGTTACACAATCAGCACTGGCGAATTCTGCTGACTGTGCGGTTGTGCTCACAAGGCCTGCAGAGAGCAACAGAGAGGTCAAAGCAAGAGTTCGTTTCATCGTCAGCTCCATTTCACATATTTCCGGTATCCGCCGGGCAATCCTTCGCAAATAAACTCACTTCCATTGTCGCGGGCATGGAGTTTATTGTGGGCAGGAAAATGTCTATGGACGCAAAGCAGTGTAAATGTCGTTCAAAGGAAGACCATTACTTATGGTACAAAATTGCCTGTGAGTACCACTGTCCCGTTATGATGGTTTCGTCGATCATAATGATGACGTAATAATCTGCTTTGGCGGCGACGGCTTGTGCTTTTATTGCCTCTTCAGCATCATCCGGGGAGCCGCGAACCAGCGCGGAAACCGTGCCCATTCGCTGTAATCCTTCCGTCTGATTACGACGAATCTCCTGTGGATGATCAGCGACCGGTGGAGCGGGCTGCGGCGTTCCCTGCAGTGCGTTACAGCCACTGAGCAGAGACACCAGCAATAAAGCAGCAAACCTGCGCATAACCATATCTCGTTTCCTGATAGCCATAGTGTAGTTGTCTGTGAATTTAGTTTTGGGGGAATGTTCCCGAAGTGTTATCTGGGACGTATATTTCGAATGAAAATGACGTGAAAGCGTAACCCAGTTCTCAACATTATGAATCATACATTCGGACAGGGTCGACAATGATTGAAATTGAAATACGCCATCTCGGCGACCATGAAATTTTACACGCGATACCTGCGGGAAAACGTGATGTACCGCTGCCTGTTATCGTTTTTTATCATGGATTTACGTCTTCGAAGCTGGTTTACAGTTATTTTGCGGTGGCGCTGGCTCAGGCCGGCTTTCGGGTGGTGATGCCGGATGCACCTGACCACGGCGCACGCTTTACGGGCAATGAACAGGCGCGACATGGGCAGTTCTGGCACATTCTGCACGGTAGTCTGACCGAGTTTGCAGGCTTGCGTGATGCGCTCTATGAGGCAGGACTGGTGGCTGATAATCGTCTGGCCGTGGCGGGAGCGTCGATGGGGGGCATGACGGCACTGGGGATTATGACACATCATCCTGAGGTGAAATCCGTAGCCTGCCTGATGGGCTCGGGCTATTTTACTTCGCTGGCGAAGACGCTTTTTCCCCCTCAGGACTTAACGGAAATAACCGCGACACTGGAAGAGTGGGAAGTGACCCGGGCATTACCGCGTCTGGCCGATCGCCCGCTGTTGCTGTGGCACGGTGACGCGGATGATGTAGTCCCGCCCGATGGAACCTTCCGTCTCCAACAGTCGCTGCAGCGCGAGGGACTGGATAGCAACCTGACCTGCCTGTGGGAAGCGGGTGTGCGCCACCGTATAACGCCAACAGCGCTGGATGCCACGGTGGCATTTTTCAGCCAGCACCTTTAAACGCGCAGGACTTTCACACCTTGATCCTCCAGTTTCTGGAGGATCTCTGGGTTAGCCCCTTTGCCGGTGATCACCATGTCGATCTGTTCGGCACGGCTGAATAACATCCCTGCGCGCTCGCCCACTTTGCTGCTGTCGACCAGCACAACGAGCTTGCCCACAACGTTAAGCATGTTTTGTTCCGCCATCGCGGTCAGCATATCGGTTTTATACAGTCCATCTGCCGTCAGGCCTTTGCCACTGGTGAACATCCAGTGCCCGGCATAGAGACTGTTTTCACTGTCCTGCGGGCTGAGAGTGATGGACTGACTCTTGTTGTACTGGCCGCCCATGATAACGACGCTGTCATGTTCCTGATCAATAAGATAGTTGGCGAGCGGTAAGTAGTTGGTGATGATTTGCACCGGTTTGCCGCACATTTCACGGCCCAGCAGAAACGCGGTGGAGCCACAGTTGATCACCACACTTTCACCGGGATTCACCAACTGCGACGCAGCTCTGGCAATACGTACTTTTTCATCATGATTTTGCGCCTGATGAATATTCATCGGCGTCCAGCGCGGGCGCTGCTGGCTGATCGCCTCCGCACCGTTGCGGACCTTTTTCAGTTTACCGCTTTCATCCAACTTATTGATGTCCCGCCGTGCCGTTGCCGGGGAGATCCCTAAACGTTCGATCACTTTCTCGACGGTGATAAACCCTGTTTGCGCCAGGAGTTCCAGGAGAATTTGATGCCGTTGCGCTTCCGTCATGAGCTATTCCGATAAGAATTGATTTGAAAAGATAATATTTGAAATAGCATGAAATTACTAAAATAAATATGAAATCGCCAGACAGAGGTCTGGCGATTTGGCTTCACAATCAGAGGAAGGACTTGAACGGCAGGTCGGGTTCAATGGTGAAGCAATCATCGAAGCCACGCGGGTAGTGATACTCGAGATTGTCTTTGTCCAGTGGCCAGGTGAATTTGCCCCCTACCTGCCAGATGAATGGCTTGAAGCCATACTTCAGACGATCTTTTTTCATCTCCCACAGTACGCGGATTTCCTGTGGATCAGCCTGGAAATTTGACCAGATATCATGGTGGAACGGGATCACCACTTTGGTGTTCAACGCTTCCGCCATGCGCAGCATATCAGCGCTGGTCATCTTGTCAGTGATGCCACGTGGGTTCTCGCCGTAGGAGCCCAGCGCCACGTCAATCTGATGTTCATTACCGTGCTTCGCATAGTAATTGGAGTAGTGAGAGTCACCGCTGTGGTACAGAGAGCCGCCAGGGGTTTTAAACAGATAGTTCACCGCACGTTCGTCCATGCCATCTGGTAATACCCCAGCGGCTTTCTGATCGGCAGGCAGAGTAATCAGTGCGGTACGGTCAAAGGCATCAAGCGCATGGATTTCAATGTCTTTAATTTTCACCACATCGCCCGGCTTCATGACAATGCAGCGCTCTTTTGGGACACCCCAACCAATCCAGAGATCCACGCAGGTCTGCGGTCCGATAAACGGGACGTCATCGGCACAGTTTTGCATGACTGCTGCGGCTACGTTCACGTCGATGTGATCGTTGTGATCGTGCGTTGAGAGAACAGCGTCGATCTGACGAATAGCAAACGGATCAAGCACAAAAGGTGTTGTACGCAGGTTCGGCTGTAGTTTTTCCACACCCGCCATGCGCTGCATCTGATGACCTTTTTTCATCAACGGGTTACCGTGGCTCTGTTTGCCCGTACCGCACCAGAAATCGACACAAATGTTCGCCCCACCCTCTGATTTCAGCCAGATACCGGTGCAACCCAGCCACCACATTGCAAAGGTACCAGGAGCAACCTGTTCCTGCTCGATCTCTTCGTTCAGCCAGCTACCCCATTCCGGAAAGGTGCTCAGAATCCATGATTCGCGGGTGATGGTGTTTACTTTACTCATCGTTTGACTCCTGGTTTAATCAAAAGTAATCATTTAATGATTTGTTGTGATTAATGCTGGCACTATTTGACGTACTTTGCAACGGCAAAAATGAGGAATTTTATCTGCTTGGCTTCACGGATTATCCGCTTTTGCCTTGTTAGACTATCTCGTATAAATGATTAATTTCATGAATTATAAGGGTTAAATTATTTTCTTTAGATGGTGGTGAAAATCATTACTAACAGCATGGAAATAATTTGCGTGATACGTCACAAATAATCAAATGCAATCTTGTGGTGATTATTTGTGATTACTAGAGTGATGGCACCAACCACACAGGGATTGCCCCTCGTGTTCTCATTTCTGGAGAGAATTATGGAGATCCTCTACAACGTCTTTACCGTGTTCTTTAATCAGGTAATGACTAACGCCCCGCTGTTGCTGGGTATCGTGACGTGCCTGGGTTATATCCTGCTGCGCAAGAGCGTCAGCGTCATTATTAAAGGCACGATTAAGACCATCATCGGCTTCATGCTGTTGCAGGCAGGGTCAGGCATTCTGACCAGCACGTTTAAGCCTGTAGTGGCCAAAATGTCGGAAGTGTATGGCATCAACGGTGCAATCTCTGACACCTACGCCTCAATGATGGCGACCATCGAACGCATGGGTGATGCCTATAGTTGGGTGGGTTATGCGGTGCTGCTCGCGCTGGCGCTGAACATTATTTATGTTCTTCTGCGCCGCATTACAGGCATTCGCACCATCATGCTGACGGGACACATCATGTTCCAGCAGGCTGGGCTGATTGCAGTTTCCCTCTATATTTTCGGTTACCCAATGTGGACCACGATTATCTGCACCGCAGTGTTGGTATCGCTCTACTGGGGTATCACCTCCAACATGATGTACAAGCCCACACAGGAAGTGACCGATGGCTGCGGCTTCTCCATTGGGCATCAGCAGCAGTTTGCCTCCTGGATTGCTTACAAAGTTGCGCCATATTTGGGCAAAAAAGAGGAAAGTGTTGAAGATCTCAAGCTGCCTGGCTGGCTGAATATCTTCCACGACAACATCGTTTCTACGGCGATTGTGATGACACTCTTTTTCGGCGCCATTCTGCTCTCCTTCGGCATTGACGTGGTGCAGGCGATGGCAGGGAAAACCCACTGGACGGTCTATATCCTGCAGACCGGCTTCTCCTTCGCAGTGGCGATTTTCATCATCACTCAGGGCGTGCGAATGTTCGTTGCTGAACTGTCTGAAGCCTTCAACGGGATTTCCCAGCGCCTGATTCCTGGCGCAGTACTGGCGATTGACTGTGCGGCTATTTACAGCTTCGCACCGAACGCGGTGGTCTGGGGCTTTATGTGGGGCACCATCGGCCAGTTGATTGCGGTTGGCATCCTGGTGGGTTGCGGCTCTTCGATTCTGATCATTCCTGGCTTTATCCCGATGTTCTTCTCCAACGCCACCATCGGCGTCTTTGCGAACCACTTTGGTGGCTGGCGCGCGGCGCTCAAGATCTGCCTGGTGATGGGCATGGTGGAAATCTTCGGTTGTGTGTGGGCGGTCAAGCTCACCGGTATGAGCGCCTGGATGGGCATGGCGGACTGGTCAATTCTGGCACCACCAATGATGCAGGGTTTTGCATCCGTCGGACTGGTCTTTATGGCCGTCATCATTCTGATTGCTCTGGCTTATATGTTCTTCGCTGGCCGTACTCTGCGAGCTGAAGAAGATGCGGAAAAACAAACAGCAGAAGTGTCTGCTCATTAAGGAGTTTCGATTATGACCGTACGTATCCTGGCTGTGTGTGGCAATGGGCAAGGTAGCTCCATGATCATGAAGATGAAAGTGGACCAGTTTTTAACCCAGTCAAACATTGACCACACGGTGAACAGCTGCGCAGTGGGTGAATACAAAAGTGAGCTGAACGGCGCGGACATCATTATCGCCTCTACCCACATCGCCGGTGAAATTAGCGTGTCAGGCAATAAATATGTCGTGGGTGTACGCAACATGCTGTCACCGGCAGATTTCGGACCCAAGCTGTTGGAAGTAATCAAAGAACATTTTCCACAAGACGTGAAGTAAGGACGCCACATGAAACTACGTGATTCTCTGGCAGAGAATAATTCCATCCTTTTACAGGCTGAGGCCAGTACCTGGCAGGAAGCGGTGAAGCTGAGCGTGGATTTACTGGTTAAGGCTGACGTTGTCGAGCCTCGTTATTACCAGGCCATTCTGGATGGCGTTGCGCAGCACGGCCCTTACTTTGTCATTGCACCGGGCCTGGCCATGCCGCATGGCCGGCCGGAAGAGGGGGTGAAGAAAACCGGCTTTGCCCTGGTGACGCTGAAAACACCGCTGGTGTTTAACCATGAAGATAACGACCCGGTCGACATTCTTATCACCATGGCCGCTGTTGATGCCAATACCCACCAGGAGGTGGGCATCATGCAGATCGTGAATCTGTTTGATGACGAGGCCAATTTCGACCGTTTACGTGCCTGCCGCACCGAGCAGGAAGTGCTGGATTTAATTGATATCGCCACTGCGGCGGCAGTTTAAGAGGAATTGAAAATGTCATTACCTATGTTGCAGGTTGCGCTGGATAACCAGACGCTGTCCCACGCTTACGAAACGACCCGTCTGATTGCAGAAGAAGTGGATATCATCGAAGTTGGAACCATCTTGTGTGTGGGCGAAGGTGTTCGTGCTGTTCGTGACCTGAAAGCGCTCTATCCGCACAAAATCGTGCTGGCGGATGCCAAGATTGCTGATGCCGGCAAAATTCTCTCCCGTATGTGTTTTGAAGCGAATGCTGACTGGGTCACCGTGATTTGCTGTGCAGATATCAACACCGCCAAAGGCGCGCTGGATGTGGCAAAAGAGTTTAACGGCGACGTCCAGATTGAGCTGACCGGTTTCTGGACCTGGGAGCAGGCACAGGAGTGGCGTGATGCGGGTATTCAGCAGGTGGTTTA
The DNA here is from genome assembly GCF_012241585.1 of Pantoea sp. LS15. Lineage (NCBI taxonomy): Bacteria > Pseudomonadati > Pseudomonadota > Gammaproteobacteria > Enterobacterales > Erwiniaceae > Pantoea > Pantoea sp. LS15. Next base: position 69,272 of record NZ_JAAVXA010000014.1, on the reverse strand, counting down.
TCACCGTAGCCGTGATGCTCAAGCCGCAGGCGTGGCCTGGGGTGACGCGGATATCAGTGCGATTAAACGTCTGGCTGATATGGACTTCAAAGTGACCGTTACGGGCGGCCTGGCACTGGAAGATCTGCCGTTATTCAAGGGGATTCCAATTCACGTCTTTATTGCGGGTCGTAGCATCCGCGATGCTGCCTCCCCGGTAGAAGCGGCGCGTCAGTTCAAACGCTCCATCGCTCAGCTTTGGGGCTAAGGAGCGGGTATGTTGTCAAAACAAGTCCCGCTTGGCATCTATGAAAAGGCACTCCCCGCTGGGGAGTGCTGGCTGGCGCGGTTACGGTTGGCAAAAGAGTTGGGTTTCGATTTTGTCGAAATGTCAGTGGATGAGACAGACGAACGCCTCTCTCGCCTCGACTGGAGCCGTGAACAACGCCTCGCACTCGTGAGCGCTATCGCTGAAACGGGCGTACGCGTGCCTTCCATGTGTCTCAGTGCCCATCGCCGTTTCCCTCTTGGGAGTGAAGATGATGCCGTGCGTGCTCAGGGTCTGGAGATCATGCGGAAAGCGATTCGCTTTGCTCAGGACGTCGGCATCCGGGTGATCCAACTGGCGGGTTATGACGTTTACTATCAGGAAGCCAACGATGAAACGCGCCGTCGTTTCCGTGATGGCCTGAAAGAGAGCGTCGAGATGGCAAGCCGTGCGCAGGTGACACTGGCGATGGAGATCATGGATTATCCGTTAATGAACTCGATCAGCAAAGCGCTGGGTTACGCGCACTATCTGAATAATCCGTGGTTCCAGCTCTATCCCGATATCGGCAACCTGTCGGCATGGGATAACGACGTGCAGATGGAATTGCAGGCAGGTATAGGTCATATCGTGGCGGTTCACGTCAAAGATACACGGCCTGGTGTATTCAAAAACGTTCCGTTCGGCACCGGGGTGGTGGATTTCGAACGATGCTTCCAGACGCTCAAGCAGACAGGGTATTGCGGGCCTTACCTGATTGAGATGTGGAGCGAAACGTCGGATGACCCGGCCGCGGAAGTGGCGAAAGCACGCGACTGGGTGCGTGAGCGAATGGCGCGGGCGGGTATGCTGGAGGTTGAACATGCTTAAGCTCAAACAGCAGGTCTTTGAGGCCAATATGGATCTGCCGCGTTACGGCCTGGTGACCTTCACCTGGGGTAACGTCAGTGCTATCGATCGCGATCGGAGAGTGATCGCGATTAAGCCAAGCGGTGTGGCGTATGAAACCATGAAAGTGGACGATATGGTGCTGGTGGATCTCGAAGGAAACGTTGTCGATGGCAAATGGAAACCTTCTTCCGATACGGCCACACACCTGGCGCTTTACCGGCGTTATCCTTCACTGGGTGGTGTTGTGCATACGCACTCAACGCATGCTACAGCCTGGGCTCAGGCGGGTCTGGCAATACCCGCTCTGGGAACAACACATGCAGATTACTTCTTTGGTGACATCCCTTGCACACGGGCACTCACGCAGGATGAAGTGGAAGGTGAGTACGAGCTCAACACCGGTAAAGTGATTATTGAAACGCTGGGAGAGAGTCAGCCGCTGCATACACCGGGCATTGTGGTGTATCAGCACGGTCCGTTCTCGTGGGGTAAAGATGCCCACGACGCTGTGCATAATGCGGTGGTCATGGAGGAAGTGGCACGAATGGCGTGGATTGCCCGCGAGATTAACCCACAGCTTCAGGGTATTGATGACTACCTGATGAACAAGCACTTCATGCGTAAGCACGGCCCGAATGCCTATTACGGGCAGAAGTGAGCAAAGACCAAAAAAAAGCCCCCGGGCAGGGGGCAAGTCAAACTATGGCTATGTTCTCTTTGTTGGCTTTCCTGGTGCTAGCGTTAAAACGTTATCTGTATATATCTGCACTGGCGTGCATATTGCCGTTGCTACCGGGCTCACGCATCAGAATGACGTGATAGTATGTTGCCCCCTGAGCATCGGTTTCTTTATTAAGAGCCTGATCTGCTTCACTTTCAGTGGCGAAATTATGATTGATGTAGATTACGCCCAAGCTTTGCACATCATCCATGTTTCTGGCCTGCCGGCTGTCTATTTTGATGGCTGCCATCGCGTTTGCACTGAGCAAAAGCGAAGCCATTATGGCTAATACGATTTTTTTCATGATATGCGCTCCACGACTGCGTGCTGTGAGAGAGTGGTGTGATGCTCCTTCTTTAATTCAGATGACCTCTGATTAAAGTGTAATCACTCATTCGGTGGGAAAGCGTGACCATTTCTGATGCTGTTGTTCAAAAAAACAACGCTTCCTGGTGTGATTAATTTTAAATCACCCACTTAGACCAGCTTTGCGCTTTGTGCGAATTATTTGTGCAATCAGCTTGAGTTTCCAGGGGCGTGCAAGTATTATGACGCGTCAATTTTTCAGCCGACCTTTAACACGTTCCTTGCCTCCCCGGGCCTCGGCTGACCCAGACAGGAGGCTGAATAATCCGTAAGGAGCAATTCGATGCGTCATTACGAAATCGTTTTTATGGTCCATCCTGACCAGAGCGAACAGGTTCCGGGTATGATCGAGCGCTACACTGGTGCAATCACTGCAGCAGCGGGCACGATCCACCGTCTGGAAGACTGGGGCCGCCGTCAGCTGGCTTATCCGATCAACAAACTGCACAAAGCTCACTACGTTCTGCTGAACGTTGAAGCACCGCAGGAAGTGATCGATGAGCTGGAAACTAACTTCCGCTTCAACGATGCCGTTATCCGCAGCATGGTTATGCGTACTAAACACGCAGTTACCGAAGCATCTCCGATGGTTAAAGCGAAAGACGAGCGCCGTGAGCGTCGCGATGATTTCGCAAACGAAACCGCAGATGATTCTGATGCTGGGGATTCTGAAGAGTAATTTCTGATGACCAACCGTCTGGCGTTGTCCGGCATCGTATGCAGGACTCCCCTTCGAAAGGTCAGTCCATCAGGAATTCCGCATTGCCAGTTCGTGCTTGAGCATCGTTCTGTGCAAGAGGAAGCCGGGTTTCACCGGCAGGCATGGTGCCAAATGCCCGTTATTATTAGCGGACACGAAAACCAGGCCATTACTCACAGTTTAACGGTCGGTAGTGCAGTAATCGTTCAGGGGTTCATCTCTTGCCACAAGGCAAAGAACGGTCTGAGCAAAATGGTTCTGCATGCCGAGCAGATTGATTTGATAGATTCTGGAGACTAGCCATATGGCACGTTATTTCCGTCGTCGCAAGTTCTGCCGTTTCACCGCGGAAGGCGTTCAAGAGATCGACTATAAAGATATCGCAACGCTGAAAAACTACATCACCGAAAGCGGTAAGATTGTCCCAAGCCGTATCACCGGTACTCGTGCAAAATACCAGCGTCAGCTGGCTCGCGCTATCAAACGCGCTCGCTACCTGTCCCTGCTGCCGTACACTGATCGTCATCAGTAATCGGGCACGGTCCATTAATACGACTTTAAGAGGATAAGGTAATGCAAGTTATTCTGCTTGATAAAGTAGCAAACCTGGGCAGCCTGGGTGATCAGGTTAACGTTAAAGCGGGCTACGCTCGTAACTTCCTGGTTCCACAGGGTAAAGCTGTTCCAGCTACCAAGAAAAACGTAGAGTTTTTCGAAGCACGTCGCGCTGAACTGGAAGCCAAACTGGCTGACGTTCTGGCGGCTGCTAACGCTCGCGCTGAGTCAATCAACGCACTGGGCACCGTTACCATCGCGTCCAAATCTGGCGACGAAGGTAAACTGTTCGGTTCCATCGGTACCCGCGATATCGCTGATGCAGTAACTGCTGCTGGCGTTAAAGTGGCTAAGAGCGAAGTTCGTCTGCCGAACGGCGTTCTGCGTACCACTGGTGAGCACGAAGTTGACTTCCAGGTTCACAGCGAAGTGTTCGCTAAACTGGTTGTTAACGTTGTAGCTGAGTAATTTTTTACTCTGCTCACGTTGAAACGCCGGCCTTGTGCCGGCGTTTTGCTTTTTAAAGAACTGGGTTCTTAACGTGCCCTGATAAAACTGCCATCTGGTTGACGGGTAAACAGCACCTGCTGACCATTTCCCGTATCAATCGTTAGCCCGGTGACCACACCGCTGGCATTCTGACGAATTTGCACCATCTGACCATTTTGCAGGTTGCTGAGCGGCTTACCTGAACCCTCCACCTGCGCCATAGCATACACATCCGTTGGTGGCAGGTTATGGTCGCGGAACAGTTGCGCCAGGGTTTTGCCTGGCTCTACGCGATAAGAACGCCACTGCTGCTCGATACCGGTGGGCTGCTGTGTTTGTGGCTCAGCAGAGGCCTGTTCCTGCGGCTGTTCATCCTGAATGGGCTCTGGCTGAACAGGCGCGACCTGACCCGGATCGTTAGACGGTGCGACCAGCTGTGTCTGCATGGGTTGCGCGTCAGGCTGAGGCCGCGTTTGCGACTGAATGTCCAGCTGCGCATTACGGGTGACGGGCGCGGTATTGACATCATCGCCGCCGGAAGGAAGCAGGAAGCCCACGATCACCATCAGCGCGCCGATGATGATCCCTCTGCGATGCAGAGGAGGCAGCGGGTCCATGATGCGAAAATTGTCCGGCGCCTGCCAGATTTTCGCCAGGGTAGGTTTCAGTTCAAATCGCCCGGGCATGGCTCTCCTCCTGCTCCGCGTATTTTTTATCCTGTGCTCCGAAGTATAGTTTGCTAACTGCCTGAACGGCGTAGCAAACCCGACATCCGTGACATCAGTTCGGGATTAATCCTGGTTGTCTCTATTGTTTCTGTTTCGTCGCGGTTTGTCACCTTAACTTCAGACAAAGTTTTACCCATAAGGGCATGGCTGATATGCTGCCCGCTACTTTAAATGTGATGGAAGGAAATCCCATGACCACCCCGACTTTTGACACTATCGAAGCGCAGGCAAGTTACGGTATCGGCTTGCAGGTAGGACAGCAGCTGAGCGAATCCGGCCTGGAAGGTCTGTTACCTGAAGCGCTGGTGGCGGGTATCGCTGATGCGCTGGAAGGCAAACAGCCTGCCGTTCCGGTTGATGTTGTGCACCGTGCGCTGCGTGAAATCCACGAACGTGCTGACGCTGTACGTCGTGCGCGTTTCGAAGAGATGGCAGCAGAAGGTGTTAAATTCCTGGAAGAGAACCGCGAGCGTGAAGGTGTGAACAGCACGGAGTCAGGTCTGCAGTTCCGCGTGATCAACCAGGGCGATGGCGCAATTCCGGCTCGCACTGACCACGTTCGTGTACATTACACCGGTAAACTGATCGACGGTACTGTGTTTGACAGTTCTGTTGCGCGTGGCGAACCGGCTGAATTCCCGGTGAATGGTGTTATCGCGGGCTGGATCGAAGCGCTGACTCTGATGCCAGTCGGTTCCAAATGGGAACTGACTATTCCGCACAACCTGGCTTACGGCGAGCGTGGTGCTGGTGCATCCATCCCGCCATTCAGCACACTGGTCTTTGAAGTCGAGCTGCTGGAAATTCTGTAATCGACTTTTCTTATTTCCTCTCTCCTGCGGGGGAGAGGAAAATAGTGTGAAAACCTATAGTTACGACGTAATCAATATTTTATCTTGCAAACGAAACTGTTGCGTGTATTTTTGTGAACTGTTTCGCGCTGTATGAGTGATATGACACTCACTTTCAACATGTTGTTAACATAATATCTAAATCATAGTATTCATCCCGCCGATTCTTACCTAATATCGATAAGCCCTTACAAAGGGACCGTCATTTTTTTGACGTATTTAAAGGCCAGAAGAGCCTTAACAACACAGACAGGCATAAACAGGAAAATATCACATGGTAGATCAGGTCAAAGTCGTCGCCGACGAAGAGGCGCCGTCTGAACAGTCGCTACGGCGCAATCTCACAAACCGTCATATTCAGCTCATCGCCATTGGAGGCGCCATCGGTACAGGGCTGTTTATGGGGTCAGGCAAAACTATCAGTCTTGCCGGGCCGTCGATCATATTCGTTTATATGATTATCGGTTTTATGCTTTTCTTCGTGATGCGTGCAATGGGTGAATTGCTGCTCTCGAACCTCGAATACAAATCCTTCAGCGATTTTGCTTCTGACCTCCTCGGGCCATGGGCGGGCTATTTCACTGGCTGGACCTACTGGTTCTGCTGGGTCGTCACCGGTATGGCGGACGTTGTGGCGATTACGGCGTACGCGCAGTTCTGGTTCCCCGGTCTTTCGGACTGGGTGGCCTCGCTGGCGGTCATTGTTCTGCTGCTGAGCCTGAACCTCGCCACTGTTAAAATGTTTGGTGAGATGGAGTTCTGGTTCGCGATGATCAAAATCGTGGCCATCGTAGGACTCATCGTGGTGGGGCTGGTGATGGTTCTCACGCACTTCCAGTCGCCAACGGGCGTTCAGGCCTCGTTTACTCATCTGTGGAATGATGGTGGCTGGTTCCCGAAAGGGATTAGCGGCTTCTTTGCGGGCTTCCAGATTGCGGTATTTGCTTTCGTGGGCATTGAACTAGTGGGGACCACGGCTGCGGAGACCAAAGATCCTGAGAAGTCTCTTCCGCGCGCCATTAACTCTATTCCTGTTCGTATCATCATGTTCTACGTCTTCGCGCTGGTCATCATTATGTCCGTGACGCCGTGGAGCTCCGTCGTGCCAACCAAGAGCCCGTTCGTTGAACTGTTCGTTCTGGTAGGGCTGCCAGCGGCAGCAAGCCTGATTAACTTCGTGGTGCTGACTTCTGCGGCCTCTTCTGCCAACAGTGGCGTGTTCTCAACCAGCCGTATGCTGTTTGGTCTGGCGCAGGAAGGTGTAGCGCCGAGCGCGTTCGCGAAACTGTCTAAACGCGCAGTTCCGGCGAAAGGTCTGACTTTCTCCTGCATGTGCCTGCTGGGTGGTGTGGTGATGCTCTACGTGAACCCGAGTGTTATCGGCGCGTTCACCATGATTACCACGGTTTCGGCGATCCTGTTTATGTTCGTCTGGACCATCATCCTGTGTTCATACCTGGTGTACCGCAAACAGCGTCCGCATCTGCACGAGAAATCGATTTACAAGATGCCACTGGGCAAGCTGATGTGCTGGGTGTGTATGGCGTTCTTCGCGTTCGTTATTGTGCTGCTGACGCTGGAAGAGGATACCCGTCAGGCACTGATCGTCACGCCACTGTGGTTTATCGCGCTGGGGCTGGGCTGGATGTTTATCGGTAAGAAACGTATGGCAGGCATGCGTTAAGGATGTTGCCGGGTGGCGCTGACGCTTACCGGGCCTACGTTCGAGGACGTTGTAGGCCCGGTAAGCGCTAGCGCCACCGGGCTTTTTTATTCACCAGCTAATGCCCGGGGGAACAGAACGTTGTTCTCGAGGCTGATGTGTTCCATCAGATCATCGATCATTTCGTTAATGCCGTTATACATTGCCTTCCAGGTGGTACAGGCTTCTGGCGGCGGTGTAACGTTGTCAGTGGTGTGTTTTATCACTTCCAGCAGCTCGCCTGCGTCATCGTGTTCGCTTTCCATTACGCTGATCGGGCCCATTGCCTGGCTGCCCATTCCCTGTTTGATCATCGGGAAGAGGATCTGCTCCTCTTTCATCATATGGCTGGAAAGTTCTTCGTGCAGCAGGGTCAGGTATTTCGCCAGGCCGCGCGGGACGGAAGGTTTGTCGGCATGAACTCGTTCAACTTTAGTTGCCTGCAGGATCAGTTCCGGCAGCTGTTCACGGTGACGATCGTGGTAACGCACGATGATGTGGTCGATAATTTCAGCGAGCGGGGCAGTTCGCCAGTCTTTATCGACGGGCTGCTCGGCCAGCTTCGCCAGCTCGGCTTCAATCACCTCAACGTCCAGCTCCTTGCGTAAGGCCGCGCGTGCCAGGGTTTGCTTACCGCCGCAGCAGTAATCCATGTCGTATTTACGAAACAGCGCAGAAGCGCGAGGGATGGAGAGCGCCAGCTCGCCAAGGGATTGGTCGCGATAGGCCATAGCAGTTACCTCGTTATCAACAATATAAGATGCATATTAAATGCATCTTTAAGCGAGCGCTATAACCCTTTAGAGGGAAGGGGGAAAATGAGATTCGGATCACAAAAAAATATCTCTTTTTAACTCCCTGAATGGACTTAAGAAAGTGGTTTAGAAAGTTTTTAAAGGTGTAGAAACAGTAAACAACCCGCCGCGCCTGCCGATATATCCACGTCAAACAAACCTGCATATAAAAAGGCAACGCATGTTTAAACGTATAAAAGTTATCACCCTTCTGATTTCGGTGCTGCTTGTGCTCGGCATTATGCAACTGATCTCTGCCGGTATCTTTATCAACGCGCTGAACAACGATAAAGACAACTTCACCGTGTCGCAGCTTTCCAGCAAGAATGTGGCGGAGTTTACCGATGCGTGGATCAGTCTGAACCAGGCCCGCGTCACCCTGAACCGCGGGATGTTGCGCCTGCAAAGCAGCATGGCCTCTCAAATTAACGGCGGACAGCTGAATGAGCTGGTGACAACGGCTAAAAATCTGCTGACTGAAGCACAGGTTCATTATGATAAATACAATGCCTTGCCGAATACTCCAGGCCTGGATCAGAACCTGACCAATCGCCTGGAGGAGCAGTACCGCAATTATTCTGCGACGCTGGCACAAATGAACGTGTTACTAAGCCAGGGTAATCTGGAAGACATGTTCAAGCAGAATGCCGAGCAAAAACAAAACGCGATGCAGACGGTTTATCGTGAATGGCGTGAAGCGCAGGCCGCGCTCACTGATAAAGGCATCCGGGATAATGAAAGCGACTACAAACGCATCCTGTGGATCCTCTCGACGGTGATGTTGCTGGTGATTGTGGTCATTATCTCCAGTTGGATCGCCATGCGTCGCGTGCTGCTGCTGCCTCTGGAAGAGGTGATTAACCACATTCGCGCCATTGCGGCAGGGGATTTAACCCAGCCGATTCAGGCTGACGGTAAGAACGAAATGGCGATCCTTGCGCACAACGTTCAGGAGATGCAAGCGTCACTGGCGAATACCGTGGGTGTCGTGCGTCAAGGCGCTGATACTATTTACACCGGGGCGGGTGAAATCTCTGCGGGCAGTAACGATCTCTCTTCACGTACTGAGCAGCAGGCCGCTTCTCTGGAAGAAACGGCAGCCAGCATGGAACAGCTAACGGCAACCGTGAAACAGAACGCCGATAACGCGCGTCAGGCTTCTCGTCTGGCACTGGATGCCTCTTCAACCGCGAAGAAGGGCGGTCATGTGGTGGAAGGTGTGGTACGTACCATGGATGAAATTGCCACCAGTTCCAGCAAAATTGCGCAAATTACTAACGTGATCGACGGAATTGCCTTCCAGACTAATATTCTGGCGCTGAACGCAGCGGTGGAAGCTGCCCGTGCAGGCGAGCAGGGACGTGGTTTTGCGGTAGTGGCGGGGGAAGTGCGTACCCTGGCCCAGCGTAGCGCCCAGGCCGCGAAAGAGATCAAAGCGCTGATCGATGATTCCGGCGAGCGCGTGAACGCAGGTTCTCAGCTGGTTAATGAAGCGGGTGCGACGATGGCGGAAATTGTCAGTGCAGTTACTCGCGTCACCGACATCATGGGCGAAATTGCTTCTGCGTCTGACGAACAGAGCCGTGGTATTGATCAGGTTGGTCAGGCCGTGGCAGAGATGGATCGCGTCACCCAGCAGAACGCCTCGCTGGTGGAGGAGTCTGCGGCAGCAGCGGCAGCGCTGGAAGATCAGGCTGCACGTCTGAACGAAGCGGTGGCGGTGTTTAAAATTATCCGCAACCAGACGGTCAAAGCGGCTCCGGTGAAAACCTATGCACCAAAGGCGCAGCCCGTAGCGGCTGCGTCTGAGGCCAACTGGGAAACGTTCTAACTCTCCGAAGCCGGGACAACCATTGGTTTTTCCGGCTTCGCTCTTACTGCAATCACCACCCCGATGACCAGTAACGCGATCCCGCAGGCTGTGAATAACGGCGGCACGCTCTGGCGCATCAGGAAGGTGTAAAGCAGCCCGGCAAGGGTTTCGAAAACAATCAACGGCCCTAAAATCACCGTCGGCAGCTTCTGACTGGCAATATTCCAGCACAGCGCGCCCACCCATGAGCACAGCACCGCAATCGCAACCATCAGGCCAATAAACACCCAGGGTCTTGGCCCAAAGGGTTGGGCGAATTCTGGCTGCTGGTGACCTAACCAGATGCACGCACCAAGATATCCCACCAGTGAGACAGGCAACGTGACCAGTGCCTGTGCCGTCGCCCACATCATCGGGTGTTTATCCGGGTTTTCCCGCAGCCAGCGTGCGTTACGCAGGGCATACCATGCCCAGCATGCCACGGAAATAAACGCCAGCAGGATACCGGAACCGTAACGCCACAGATCAACATCTGCCAGCCCATGACTCAGCTCGGCAATATTGACGCATACCAGACCGATTGCGATACACATTAGCGCCGGAGCCATCTTTGACCAGGCCAGTTTGCCATCGCGATGGCTGTAAAGCAGGTTCGCAAAAACGGGAATGACGACCGGCAGTGTGCCGATAATCATGGTCGATACCGGTGCACCTGTGCGCTGAATGGCACTCGCCAGACAGACATAATAGATAAGGTTACCCATCATGGTCAGCGCCAGCGCGGTACCCCAGTCTTTGCGGTTGAGCTGACGTAAACGCGCGCGTCCCAGCCACGCCAGGGGCAGGGCAATCAGCCCCAGCGCCAGGTAACGTCCGGTCGACTGTAGTATTGCCGGATATTCGGGCACGATCAGCGGGCCGACAAAGATTAACCCCCACATCATCCCTGCCAGCAGGGCATACAACACACCACTAATCATTTTTCCATCCACAGGTATTTACGCTGTACTCAGTGTAGGAGGGGCAAAGCGGCGCGTATTGTATGAGATTGCGCTTTAGCGCCGGGTGACCTGCTTCTGATAGCGCACGGGGGTAATGCCGTAGCGACGGGTAAACGCGCGGGTTAAATGTGACTGGTCGGTTAATCCGGTTGCGGCGGCGACTTCGGCTGCAGGCATACCGTGCGTGAGGAACGCTTTGGCCCGCCACAGACGGATGGCCATCAACATCTGATGCGGCGTAACGTGAAAGTGGGCTTTGAACTGGCGCAGGAAATGGTACGGGCTCAGCGAGACAACGTTAGCCAGTTCATCCAGCGTCAGGGCGTGCATATAGTTATCGTGCAGATATTCGCGTACCCGTTCGAAGCGGTGTGCGCCTTCGCGGATCAGTGGCGCGTGATGGGCGAGCGGCTGGAAAGTGTCAATGAGATCCAACAAAAGCCCTTTTTGAGCCAGCGGGTCGTCCGTATGCCACAGACCATAGATGAGCCTGCCGATTTGCTGTGAGCGTAGCGGGTCATACCGGGTGGCATCGCTAAACCACCAGTGGCGAAGGCCGGTCACCTCTTCCAGCAGATCGGGGTCGATATAAACCATCCGGTAACGCCAGCCACCTTCGGTGGCGGACTCGCCAGTGTGGATCTCGTCCGGATTCATGGTGACAACGGATTTTTCAGACGCGAGGTGCTGGGTACCGCGATAGCGAAAGCGTTCCGCACCGGTCTCAATGGTGCCGATACCAAAGGCTTCGTGGGTGTGAGGCTCAAAGGCGTATTCAGAAATATGCGCGTGATAAAGTTCAAGGCCCGGCAGTTCCGCCAGATGGCGAAAGCGCGCACTGTCTCTCTCATCAAAAAACTGTTCCGGTACACCTTGCACGTTGAATCTCCTCACGGGTCATCTTTCCATTATCAAAGATGACCCGAGGGGATGCCACAAAAAATAACCAGTTTGTAACAATTACAGGATAGCGCTGACGCTGTCTGCCAGTGAAGTGGTTGGGCGATCGATCAGTTTGCTCAGGGTATGGCTGTCATCGAACAGGCCGCCTTTGGATGCACCCACGTCGGAGTCCGCCAGCATATCCGCCAGCCCGGCCGGAAGGCCAACTCCCTTCAATGCGGCGGCAAAGTCCGCTTCACTCAGGTTCTGATACGTCACGTTCTTGCCGCTTTGCTTGCTGAGTTCTGCAGCCAGATCACTCAGTGTCCAGCTATTGTCACCCGCCAGTTCGTAAATCTTGCCAGCATGACCTTCTTCAGCGATGACTTTTGCTGCCGCAGCAGCGTAATCCGCACGTGTGGCAGAGGCAATTTTGCCGTCACCCGCAGCGCCAATAAACACGCCATGCTCCAGAGCAGGCGGTGCGCTCGCCAGATAGTTTTCGGTATACCAGCCGTTGCGCAGCAGGGCATAAGGAATGCCGGACGCCGCCAGCGCTTTTTCAGTGTCAACGTGTTCAACGTGCAGGCCGAGCGGCGATTTATCCGCATGCAGCAGGCTGGTGTAGGCGATAAATTTCACGCCCGCCGCTTTAGCGGCGTTAATGACGTTCTGATGCTGCGCGGCGCGTTGACCCACTTCGCTGGATGAGATCAGCAGGAGTTTATCCACGCCGTTCAGCGCCGTGGTAAACGCTGCCTGGTCAGTATAATCTGCCTGACGCACAACAATACCTTGCTGGCTGAGTGCCCCGGCTTTTGCCGGATTACGCACAATGGCCACAATCTGACTGGCCGGAACAGTTTTAAGCAGGTGTTCAATAACGAGTTGGCCAAGCTGGCCGGTAGCACCGGTAATTGCGATCATGAGAGAACTCCTTCGTGTTTGTCTTGTGTTGTGGCACACTATCACTGGCACTAACTTTTAGTAAGTACGTACAAAAAGGTAAGTATGAAAATGACGTCAACACTCAGTGAACTGTTACGAGACGGAAACCTGTTTGCCATACAGTGCCCATCGCGCGAGGTGTTAAAGCATGTTACAAGCCGTTGGGGCGTGCTGATCCTGGTGGCGTTACGTGATGGCACGCATCGCTTTAGCGATCTGCGCCGCAAGATGGGCGGCGTGAGCGAGAAAATGCTGGCGCAGTCGCTTCAGGCACTGGAGCAGGACGGGTTTGTTGATCGCGTTTCGTATCCGGTTGTGCCGCCGCACGTAGAGTATAGTCTGACGTCGTTAGGTATTGAGGTCAGCGAGAAAGTCGCCGCGCTGGCGGACTGGATTGAGGTGAATACGCCGAAGGTGATGGCGAACCGGGACGATCGCGCGGCCTGATGCCTTCACCCTGTCCCCCTCCCAGTGGGAGAGGGAACAACGTGTGTTGCCGTTTTGTTTTTACCTGCTCAAATCCACCTGATAAATCGCGAACCCGATATCGTCCGTCGCCACCTTCTTCATCGGGTACTGCGCCTTATCCTTAATGAACGTTGCCGCCTTATCGGACGGTGATGTTTCAAAGCGGATGTCCAGCTTCGTATCGCTGTGAATCGGTGCCAGGCGCCAGTTGTTATCCACCGCAGGGTGAATTTCACCAGTTTTTTTCGATTCTGCGCTGATCCATGCGGCCAGTACTGAGCGGTTTTCATCCGGTGAGGCAAAGGCGATATGGCTGTCGCCCGTTCCGGCAAACTTACCGCCGTAGGCGCGGTAGTTATTGGTGACCACAAGGAAGGTCGCCTCAGGATCAAGCGGCTTACCATTGAAGGTCAGGTTTTTGATGCGCTCCGCCTGCGGGTTAATGGCCTGACACTCGCCGTCATATTTTGCAGGTTGAGTGACATCAATCTGATAATTCACGCCGTCGATCACGTCGAAGTTATAGGTACGGAATCCGTCCCAGTTAATCAACGATTGCGGTTTACTGCTGTGTGGATCAATTTGATTGAACTGCCCGGCGGAACACTCCAGCCACTCTTTCACCTCTTTGCCTGTTGCTTTAACCACCACCAGGGTGTTCGGGTAGAGATAGAGGTCGGCGGCGTTACGGAAGGTCAGCTGGCCTTTTTCGACTTCAACATAGCTGGCTGGGTCGTTCTTACGCCCACCCACTTTGAACGGTGCGGCGGCAGACAGCACCGGCAATTTTGCCAGATCCGGATCGCCCTGAACAAAGTGCTCAGCATAGGCTTTCTGTGCCATGTTGACGACCTGGACGGTCGGATCGTCCTGAACCAGCGCCAGGAAGCTGTACATATTGTCAGCGGATTTGCCGATCGGCTTACTGACAAACTCGCGCGTGGCGTCGTGATCGTGCTTCAGCATGTTGACCAGTTTCTTATCTTCAGCAGCCAGTGATTTTTTGGTTGTTGCGTCGTAAATCGGACGCGCTTCGGCTTTGGACTGAGTCACTTTCCACTGCCCACTGTCATTATTCAGCACCAGATCGACGACGCCGAGGTGGTCACCCCACATTCCTGGCATAACCGACGGTACGCCATTGAGCGTCCCTTTTTCGATGTCAGCCCCTTTGATGCTGGCGAAATCTTTACCGGGGAAGACCGCGTGAGCATGGCCGAAGAGGATCGCGTCGACGCCCGGTACTTCACTCAGGTAGTAAACCGAGTTCTCCGCCATCGCCTGGTATGGATCGGCTGAAAGACCTGAGTGTGCAACAACGACCACTAAATCGGCCCCTTTCTCGCGCATCTCTGGCACATATTTGCGTGCGGTCTCGGTGATGTCATTAACGGTCACTTTACCGCTGAGGTTCGCCTTATCCCATGTCATGATTTGTGGCGGCACAAAGCCGATATAGCCGATTTTCAGCGTCTGTTTTTTACCGTCCTTGTCGACAACCTCGGTCTCTTTAATCAGGTAAGGGGTAAACAGCGGCTTTTGGGTCTTAACGTCGATGATATTGGCGTTAACGTACGGGAACTTGGCCCCTGCCAGTGCATCATGCAGGTATTTCAACCCGTAGTTAAATTCGTGGTTTCCCAGGTTGCCGACGGTATAGTCCAGCGTGTTCATCGCTTTATAAACAGGATGGATCTCGCCTTTTTTCAGCCCCTTTGTCGCCATGTAATCGCCAAGCGGACTCCCCTGAATGAGATCGCCGTTGTCGACCAGTACGCTGTTTTTCACTTCTTCGCGGGCGGCGTTAATCAAACTGGCCGTGCGGACCAGTCCGAATTTTTCCGTAGGGGTATCTTTGTAGTAATCGAAGTCCATCATGTTGCTGTGCAGATCGGTCGTTTCCAGAATACGCAGATCTACTATCGCTGCCTGCACGCTCGCTGCAATCAGCGTCGCCAGGAGCGTTGCGCTAAACTTAATCATCAGAGGAGTCCTTTTTTCGATCCAGGCCACAAAAGAGTATGTATCTATAGCTTGTTGCTTACAGAAATGTGAATCCTGACAGAAAAATGCGTACTGAAACCGGAATTACTTCACAGATAGCGGAATTGTTCACATTACGATATAACTAAAACAAAGAGTTAACCTCACTGCGTTAACAAAGAGGTGGAGAATGTTAGATAAAATTTGTCAGCTCGCACGGGATGCGGGGGACGCCATCATGCAGGTGTATGACGGTGTAAAACCCATGGAGGTCGTCAGTAAAGCGGACGACTCTCCGGTCACGGCAGCGGATATCGCGGCGCATAAGGTGATCCTGCAAGGTTTGCAGGCCTTAACGCCGGAGATCCCTGTATTGTCAGAAGAGGCACCGCAGAGCTGGGACGAACGTCAGCACTGGCAGCGTTACTGGCTTGTCGATCCGCTGGACGGTACTAAAGAGTTCATCAAGCGCAACGGTGAATTCACCGTTAACATCGCGCTGATTGAGAAGGGTAAAGCGGTGCTCGGCGTGGTCTATGCGCCGGTGATGAAAGTAATGTACAGCGCCGCAGAAGGTAAGGCCTGGAAGGAAGAGTGCGGTGTGCGAAAGCAGATTCAGGTACGCGATGCCCGCCCGCCGCTGGTGGTAATTAGTCGCTCTCACAGCGACAGCGAACTGCAAGAGTATCTGCAGCAGTTGGGTGAACACCAGACCACCTCAATTGGCTCATCACTGAAATTCTGCCTGGTGGCGGAGGGGCATGCGCAGCTGTACCCTCGCTTTGGACCAACCAACGTCTGGGATACCGCCGCCGGACATGCCGTTGCTGCGGCCGCCGGGGCACATGTCCATGACTGGCAGGGTAAGCCGCTGGACTACACCCCGCGCGAATCCTTCCTTAACCCCGGCTTCCGCGTCTCGATTTATTGAGCCAGCAACTTGTGCAGCAGGGCAACAACCTGCTGCACCTCTTCCTGGGTTAACGCCCCGTCTTTCACCCACTGTACCCGACCATCTTTATTCAGCACGATAATCGCGGAGCTCTCTTCTTCCAGCTGCCAGGCCTGACGCGTCACGCCGTTACTGTCGACGATAAACTGCGACCACGGGTAGAGCTTTTTATTGCTCTCAAGGCTTGAACGGACAAACATACCGGAGCCAGGAATAGCGTCATCGGTGTTCACAATTGTGGTGGTCTGATAGCGGTCGTGAGGGAATTTTGCGGCCTTGATCGCTTCCACCAGGTTGGCATTTTTCTCTTTTGCGGATGTACGACCGGCAATATGTTGTACAACTCTCACTTTGCCTGCGAGCTGCGCGCTATTCCAGGGTTTGTAGCTAAACTTATCATTGTCGAGAATCAATTCTCCCCGGTCAGCAATGCCGACTGGCGGTACACGTTGTCCTTTTTCAATGTTGTGAGCGCAAGCCCACATAGGCAGCAGCAGGCAAGCTGCTGCAAGGATATTACGTAGGGTCATGGCGTTTCCTTATTGTTTGCAGGTGATCCGACCACTTGGTCTTACGCTTTTAATCATAAGTGCGATCAATGTGGTTTTCCCGCAATTGCGGTGCCAGTTTGCGGGTTAACGCACATATCCATGAAAAAACGACGGCTTATACTGCCCTTGGTCACGCTTTGCAAAGATTATTCTGAATAATTGTAATCAAACGGTAAATAAACTTATGCATACTGGGTATCAAGGTTGTTCTGGTCTATAGTCAATAGGCATTAAATTTGCGCTCAGGACAGTCGGGCCGATTGTGGCGCCGCAAGAGCGTATGATTCGCAGGAGATACAAGAATGAAAATTTTCCAACGCTACAACCCGCTTCAGGTGGCGAAGTACGTGAAGATCCTGTTCCGTGGACGGTTGTATATCAAGGATGTTGGCGCTTTTGAGTTTGATAAGGGCAAGATCCTTGTCCCAAAAGTGAAGGATAAGCAGCACTTGTCTGTGATGTCCGAAGTCAACCGTCAGGTTTTGCGTCTGCAAACTGAGATGGCTTAACCAGCGTGCTATGCAGTAGTTAAAAAAACGGCTCCCGATGGGAGCCGTTGATGTTTGTGGGGGCAGGAATTTTACGCTGACACCTTCTCTTCCACATCCGGTAGCTTCGGTACCAGTACGGTCGGTTTGTTGTCGATACGCGTCACCAGCAACTGGTCGATGCGGTAGTTATCAATATCCACCACCTCAAACTTGTAGCCAGAGAACTTCACGGAGTCGGTACGTTTCGGTATTTTGCGCAGCATAAACATCATAAAGCCACCGATGGTCTCGTAATTACCGGACTGCGGGAACTCGTCGATATCCAGCACGCGCATGACGTCGTCAATCGGTGTTGCACCGTCGATAAGCCATGAATTCTCGTCACGCGCCACAATTTGCTCTTCCAGACCCTGGCCAACCAGGTCGCCCATCAGGGTGGTCATCACGTCGTTCAGGGTGATGATGCCCACGACCAGCGCGTATTCGTTCATGATAACGGCGAAGTCTTCACCCGCGGTTTTGAAACTTTCCAGCGCTTCTGAGAGTGTAAGTGTATCCGGCACAATCAGGGTATTGCGGATCTGCACGCCGCTGTTGAGCGCCAGACTCTGGTTCGCCAGCACGCGGTTCAGCAGGTCTTTGGAGTCGACATAACCGATGATGTGGTCGATATCTTCATTACAGACGAGGAACTTGGAGTGAGGATGCTCCGCCACTTTGTTCTTCAGACTCTGCTCATCTTCATGTAAATCGAACCAGATAATGCTTTCACGGCCCGTCATGGAAGACGGAACAGTACGGGATTCCAGTTCGAATACGTTCTCGATCAGCTCGTGTTCCTGCTTACGCAGCACCCCGGCCAGCGCTCCCGCTTCCACAACGGCATAGATATCGTCGGAGGTGATGTCGTCTTTGCGCACCATTGGCAGCTTAAAGATACGGAAAATCACGTTCGCCAGACCGTTGAAGAACCATACCAGCGGGCGGAAAACAAACAGGCAGAAGCGCATCGGGTTGATGATACGCAAAGCCACAGCTTCTGGCGCAATCATACCGATGCGTTTCGGGGTCAGATCAGCGAAGAGGATGAATAGGCCTGTCACCAGCGAGAAGGAGAGAATAAAGCTCAACTGCTCGGCGAGTTCGGCGGACATGTACTGAATAAAGAGGCTATAAAACGCCGGCGAGAATGCCGCATCACCCACGATACCACCCAGAATCGCGACCGCGTTCAGGCCAATCTGCACCACGGTGAAAAACGTACCGGGGTTTTCCTGCATCTTCAGAATGCGTGAGGCGTTGATGTTGCCTTCATCGGCAAGCAGTTTGAGTTTGATTTTACGGGACGCAGCCAGCGAGATCTCAGATATTGAGAAAAATGCACTGACAGCAATAAGACAAAGTATTACTAAAATACTGTTTAACATAGTTTATCCGGCTTCTCGCCAGATCCTCGGAAGGGAAGTTGATACCATTTGTGTGAAAACACGTAGAACGTCAGCTCGTAGCGTTGAGCTGATTATTTCAGCGGGTAGTATAGCGTAAAGGAGTGTAAACCTGCCAGCGGTCACGTTTTGGCGTTTGGGCCCCGCTTAGTGTTGTGTTTGGGAGTTGATAGTAATAATTCTCATTTGAAGAGGGTTTTCATGCAATCTTTACCGGGTCTTTATCCAATCTTTGTACAGCGAAATGTCCGTTTCTTAGACAGAACAGCTGCTGTGCCTGATGGAAAAACAGAGAAACCATTTTCTTTTAATAACCAGGTTGTTTGCATACAAGGAAATTCAGGAACAAATGACGCCATATCTGAGATCATTTGAAGAGGAAGGCGGGGGTTAAGTATAAATACATTGTTAAATCAGGTCTGTCCTATAAAGACACTGTAGGACTACGATTACAGATCAAACGTGTGGTTTCAGGGCTGAATGACTGGGTTGCAGATCTGGATTATTACTGGCAACAGGAACGAGGCAGTATATGTGAGCCAGCGTATATGGTACTTGACCGTTCTCAGTGAATACTAAGTCAAAAAGGGGTCGCTAAAGCGGTCTTTTTTATGATAATCAGTGTAGAGAAACAATCATTTGTTCTCAAAGTTATGTGGTTATAAACTGCACAGACCATTACCATAGGGAGGTGGTTATGAGTTTTAGTTTACCGGGTTTTAACCTGTTCTACCTGTCAAGGGATAACCTTGAACCAGAAAAGTATGAACTGATAGCACGTCCTTCTGTCACATGGGATTACATCAGACAGGAGTATGAGTTTGATGACAGATACCGTGATCATTATCACGTTGAAGGACTAAGGCCTCGCCCGTCATATTCACGTAGTTATGCGTATCAGAATAATCATTCCAATGGATTCAATACTGAAAGACGTATGAGGTATCTTGTCTTCAGAGGTGAAGTCGTGATGTTAAATCATTATGCTTCTCCTGGAGAGCTGTTCTATATCGATGAAGAAGGCCAGCTTATCTGTAAGAATTACCATGCATTTGAAATGAATGGTGCTGAACAGATCCTGAGAGAGTACAGGAGTTCTGTAGGATGCAGGTACTACGATACAGGAAAGCCCCGCCCAACTTCGTTTGCATTATCTTCCTTCGGTGGCACATCGACTCCGGTTTCTGAACCGACATACCAGACGATTAACAGCAAGGCCGCAGGGCGTTTACTGGCTGCTGGCGGTGTTTACAATGGTAACGTTGAGGGCTTCAGGAAAACAGCAGAGCAGTTAGGTGGAGACGCTGTAAAGGGATATGATCAAGTACTGAATGAACAAACAGCAGGTACAGCTATTGCGGCGGCATCAATTCTATTAGCGAAACGACCTAACCCACAATTATATGATGAAATGACAAGCTATCTGGGGAAACTCAGAGGTGAATCCAGATTTGTTAATGGAATTACAGTTACCGATATTAATTATACTAAAAGAAATCCAGCAGAAGCAGCATTATTAAGAAAAGAATTCGATAGCACAGTAAGAAAGAAATTTGTTAAAGAAATTGCTGCTACTCCTGATGCAGTTAATATATTTTCACCATCACAGTTACTTAGGATGAATAGTGGGAAGTCTCCAGATGGATGGGATGTTCACCACAAACTTCCATTAGATGATGGTGGTACTAATTCTTTTAATAACTTAGTGTTAATCGAAAAGGAACCATTTCATAAGATTTTTACAAACATGCAGAGATCAGCAGCTAAAAATTTAGTACCAGGGGAAAGTAGAGTAACACCGTGGGCAATACCTACTGGTTCAATTTACCCACTTAAATAACTTTATGGAATCAAGAAAATGAAAATAGAAAACATTCTTGCAGAACTGAAAAGTGAAATGATTAAGTGGGAGTATCCAGTTCAAGACCCAATTGGGAAATCATTTCTTAACAGTATTTTGAACAGAAAACCTGATTCAACTACAACACCAATGTTAGAAAATTTAGCAGATGAACTTTGTGTTTTATTTTCCAACCAACCCGACTACATCACATTCTTAGAGTATATGGACGGATTTGAATATGACGGTCTTACTCTATTCAGTTTGTCTATCCCTGAACCATTAGTTAAAAATCTATTTGTAATGAATGATTTCTATAGAGATAATGATGATTTTATAGATCCTGACCTTGCAGAAAGATTAGTCATTGGTGAAAATAGCATATCATTATTCACCTATGATACTAAATTCAATCTGTTTGAGATTAGGGATAATGTCTCTACGGAAAGTGTATTTGGAACATTTGATAACTTCAGCGATTTCTTAAAAGAAATACTTGAAACAGTCAAGTAAGTACTTTCCTTGTAAATCCATATGTAAGCGGCTTTATGCATGCCGCTTTGCCTCTTCTGAATAAATCGGTGCATAGGTATGATATGAGTAATCAGGTCATAGAAAAAATCAAAGAAGAATGTTTATGACCTGCTCCCCGTGGGTTAAACCTCAAGGCACAATCTATCCAAAGTGAGCATAATATGATGGAGACAGATATTGACATGATGGTAAATGAACTTTCTAAGCTAATGGTAGACTGTGGGTACAGGGTCAACCCACCAGTCAATACTAATTTCTTGGAATCAATGATGAAAGTTAATTCTTCAAAAACTGATTTACCAGTTGTTCTTGAGGATATAAATAATGACATTGTGTCTTTTTTGAAAAAACAACCAGACTATTATTACTTTCTGAGAAAGATGGATGGCTTTGAGTTTGACGGGGTAATACTTTATAGTTTCTCTCTTCAACTTGAAGAGGATGATATACCCATTAATAATATTTTTCTGTATAACGACAACTTTAGAAATAACGACATATATGTTAGCCCTGACTTATCTGGATGCGTTGTTATTGGTCAGGATGGTATTTCTTTTTTCACATATGATCTCGTGAAAAATGTATTTCAGATTAGAGGTAATGTTGGTGCGGAAAAGGTATTTGGAACATTTTATAACTTCAGCGATTTATTAAAGGAAATACTTGAAACAGTCAAGTAAGTACTCTTTCTGTAAATTGACACTGTAAGCACACCCGTTTTAGTTCCACGCACTTTTTGAGGTTCCCGGTTTTTCGGCCATCAGCTGGTACTCCTCCGGTGTCAGGTTATTCAGGGATTCATGAGGCCGCTCGCTGTTGTATTCCATCAGCCAGCGGCCTGTGATTTCCCGCGCTTCATTCAGCGTTCTGAACAGGTAAAAATCCAGGATTTCTGTCCGGTACGTCCGGTTAAACCGTTCGATAAAGGCATTCTGCGTTGGTTTTCCCGGTTTGATAAATTCCAGCATCACTCCATGCTCTTCAGCCCACTGTGCCAGCGTCAGTGAGACCAGTTCTGGTCCGTTGTCCATCCGCAGTTTCAGTGGATAACCCCGGTTTGCCGCGATTCTGTCCAGCACCCTGACCACCCGCTGTGCCGGGATATTCAGATCGATTTCTATTGCGAGGGCCTCGCGGTTAAAGTCATCAACCACATTAAAGGTCCGGAAGCGTCTGCCGCAGACCAGCGCATCATGCATAAAATCGATGGACCAGCTCTGGTTAAGCGCTTCCGGCGTAGCCAGTGGCGCCGGGTTACGCGCGGGTAACCGCTGTTTTCCCCTGCGACGAAAATTCAGTTTCAGCAGGCAGTAAATCCGGTGAACGCGTTTATGGTTCCAGGTGTTGCCCTGCCTGCGCAGCAGCTGGAATAGCTTCTTAAAGCCGTATCGCGGGTAGCGCTCTGCCAGCTCAGTCAGCACCTGGATCACCGGTTCATCGCGCCGGGTATCGGGCTGGTAAAAATAGACCGTCCTGCTCAGCGATAACATCCTACAGGCCTGGCGAATGCTCATGGTAAATTGCGCAGTTAGGTAACCGACGAGCTCACGCTTTATCGCTGGTTTTAAAGCTTTTTTTCGATGACGTCTTTAAGTGCCCGGCATTCAAGGCTGAGATCAGCAAACATCTGTTTGAGGCGACGGTTTTCATCCTCCAGGTCTTTCATCTTTTTGATATCAGAGGCTTCCATACCGCCAAACTTCGCTTTCCAGTTGTAATAGCTGGCTTCAGAGATACCGGCTTCACGGCAGACATCCTTAACGGTACGTCCGGCGTCGACGGACTTCAGAACGGCAATGATCTGGTGTTCGGTGAATCGGGCTTTACGCATGGTGATCTCCTCACAGGACATAATCAGTATGTCGGAAGATCTCTAAAAAGGAGTGTAAACCTGCCAGCGGTCACGTTTTGGCAGAAAAAGTGATGATTTTCAAACCCGGCGAAATCCATTTCTGCCAGATTTAAGCGACTATTCTGCCTGCGGTGGGAGGCAGACGCCAATGCCCCCAATACCACAATAGCCGTACGGATTTTTATGCAGATACTGCTGGTGATCGTCCTCGGCATAGTAGAACGGTTTTGCAGTGGTAATTTCCGTCGTCACCTCGCGCGTATCGCCAGCGTCACGCATGGCTTGCTGGAAACGCTCAAGGCTGGCGCGCGCGGCGGCATCCTGCTCAGGTGTGAGCGGATAAATGGCCGAGCGATATTGTGTGCCGTGGTCGTTACCCTGACGCATGCCCTGCGCCGGGTCGTGGTTTTCCCAGAACACGTGGAGAAGTTGCTCGTAGCTAATCACCGCAGGGTCATACACCACACGAACGGCTTCCGCATGGCCGGTTTCGCCAGAGCACACTTCTCGGTAGGTTGGATTTGGCGTGTAACCGCCAGTATAACCGGCTGCCGTGCTGTAAACGCCAGGCAGTTGCCAGAACAGACGTTCAACACCCCAGAAGCAACCCATCGCGAACAGGGCGATTTCCATTCCATCAGGAACGTTGGTCATTGAGTGGTTGTTTACGGCGTGTAAGGTTGCCACAGGCATAGGGGTGTTGCGTCCCGGTAATGCATCTGCTTGTGAAACCAGATGCTTTTTGTCGAATAAACTCACGATGGGGCCTCCCGGGGTGCGATGTTTCAGTTAAGGTTGTCACGAAGCGTTTAATTGAACACAATAAATGCGCTGAATGAGTCTAGATTTAATCATAAGAAATATTTGGGTGTTGCACCCATTTTCAACCCGCTATTCGGGTTTTTGGCCAACAGGCCGTATTTTGCCGCGGAGCGGCACTTCATTTGCTTCCAGGGTGGAAACAGGGATATTCAGGAGAAAACGTGACAAAAATCCGCCAGTTATGTTTGGTCAGTTTGCTACTAACAAGCGGGATTGCCAGTGCGGCGAACGTTCGTTTGCAGGTTGAAGGGTTATCCGGGGCGCTGGAAAAAAACGTGCGTGCGCAGTTGTCGACCATCCAGAGTGATGAGGTGACGCCGGACCGCCGTTTTCGCGCGCGCGTGGATGACGCCATCCGCGAAGGGCTGAAAGCGCTGGGTTATTACGAACCTACCATTGATTTCGATCTCCGCCCGCCGCCAAAGAAGGGGCGCCAGGTGCTTATTGCCCGCGTTTCGCCGGGTGAGCCGGTACTGATTGGCGGCACTGACGTCATTCTGCGCGGTGGGGCACGCACAGACCGGGATTACCTGGATCTGCTCAGTACGCGGCCGAAAATCGGTACCGTACTCAATCACGGTGACTACGATCATTTCAAAAAAGAGCTGACGAGCGTTTCCCTTCGTAAGGGCTACTTTGACAGCCAGTTCAACAAAAGTCAGCTTGGTATTGCGCTGGACAGACACCAGGCCTTCTGGGATATCGATTACGACAGTGGGGAGCGCTATCGTTTTGGTGATGTAACCTTCGAAGGTTCGCAAATCCGTGAAGAATATCTGCAAAATCTCGTGCCCTTCAAAAAAGGGGATTACTACAAGTCGAGCGACCTGGCGGAACTGAACCGTCGTCTTTCAGCCACCGGATGGTTTAATTCCGTGGTTGTCGCGCCGGAATTTGATAAGTCGCGCAAAACTAAAGTGTTGCCATTGCATGGCGTCGTCTCGCCACGGATCGAGAACACCATTGAGACCGGTGTGGGTTATTCGACGGATGTCGGTCCGCGCGTGAAGGCCACATGGAAAAAGCCGTGGATGAACTCGTACGGCCACAGCCTGACGACCAGCGCGAGTATCTCCGCCCCGGAACAGCAGCTCGATTTCAGCTATAAAATGCCCTTGCTGAAAAACCCGCTGGAGCAATATTACCTGGTTCAGGGGGGCTTTAAGCGCACCGACCTGAACGATACTAAGTCAGATTCCACCACCCTTGCCCTGTCACGCTACTGGGATCTCTCCAGCGGCTGGCAGCGTGCCATTAACCTGCGCTGGAGTCTCGACCACTTTACTCAGGCCAACGTCACCAACACCACGATGTTGCTCTATCCGGGGGTGATGATCAGCCGTACCCGCTCACGCGGCGGCCTGATGCCTGACTGGGGCGATTCCCAGCGTTATTCCATTGATTACTCCAACACCATGTGGGGTTCCGATGTCGACTTCTCGGTGATTCAGGCACAAAACGTCTGGATCCGTACGTTGTATGACAAACACCGCTTTGTGATGCGCGGCAACCTCGGCTGGATTGAAACCGGCGACTTCGACAAAGTCCCACCGGATCTGCGTTTCTTCGCCGGTGGCGACCGTAGCATTCGCGGTTATAAATACAAATCCATTGCACCAAAAGATGACAGCGGCAAGCTGATCGGTGCGTCGAAACTGGCCACCGGCTCGCTGGAGTATCAATACAACGTCAGCGGTAAATGGTGGGGAGCGATGTTTGTCGACAGTGGCGAAGCGGTGAGCGATATCCGCCGCAGCGATTTTAAAACCGGCGCGGGCGTGGGCGTACGCTGGCAGTCACCCGTCGGGCCCATCAAGCTCGATTTCGCCGTACCTGTGGGCGACAAAGAAGAGCATGGTTTACAGTTTTACATCGGTCTGGGGCCTGAATTATGAGTTTATGGAAGAAGATAAGCCTCGGGGTGCTGATTTTTATCGTACTGCTGCTCGGTACGGTGGCGTTTCTGGTGGGAACGACAACCGGGCTGCACCTGCTGTTTAACGCCGCTAACCGCTGGGTGCCGGGACTTGAAATTGGTCAGGTGACAGGCGGCTGGCGCGATCTGCGTCTGAAGAACATTCGCTATGAGCAACCTAGCGTGGCGGTCAACGCCGGGGAGTTCCACCTTGCGGTGAAGCTGGGCTGTCTGCGGGACAGCAAGCTATGTGTCAACGATCTGTCGCTAAAAGATGTTAACGTAGCGATAGATTCAAAGAAAATGCCGAAGTCTGCGCCGGTCGAGGAAGAAGAGAGCGGTCCGCTGAATCTCTCCACGCCGTATCCGATCGCGCTCTATCGGGTGGCGCTCGATAACGTCAATATCAACATCGACGACACCACCGTATCCGTGATGGATTTCACCTCCGGCCTGCGCTGGCAGGAGAAAAACCTCACCCTGACGCCGACGTCCCTGCAGGGATTACTGATCGCACTGCCGAAAGTGGCCGACGTGGCGCAGGAAGAGATCGTCGAGCCGAAGATCCAGAATCCACAGCCGGAAGAGAAGCCGCTGGGTGAAACGCTGAAAGACCTCTTCTCGAAACCCGTCCTGCCGGAAATGACCGATGTTCATCTGCCGCTGAATCTCAACATTGAGGAGTTCAAAGGCGAGCAGTTGCGCCTGACCGGCGATACTGATCTGACGGTCTATAACATGCTGCTTAAAGTCAGCAGTATTGACGGCAATATGAAGCTCGACGCGCTGGATATCGACACCAACCAGGGCTCGGTGAATGCTTCAGGTAACGCCCTGCTGCGCGACAACTGGCCAGTGGACATCACGCTCAACAGCGCCCTGAATATTGACCCGCTGAAAGGCGAAAAAGTGAAGGTCAAAGTGGGCGGTGCGCTACGCGATAAATTGGACGTCGGTGTGAATCTTTCCGGCCCGGTAGATATGGTCCTGCGGGCGCAAACTCAACTGGCAGAAGCGGGTTTACCGCTCAATGTTGAAATTGCCAGTAAACAGCTTTACTGGCCGTTCACCGGTGAAAAACAGTTCCAGGCCGATGACCTGAAGCTGAAACTGAGCGGCAAAATGACCGATTACACGCTCTCATTCCGTACCGCGGTGAAGGGGCAGGGCGTACCGCCCGCGAACATCACGCTGGATGCAAAAGGCAATGAACAGCAGGTTAATCTCGACAAACTGACCGTCGCGGCACTGGAAGGCAAAACCGAGCTGACCGCGCTGCTCGACTGGCAGCAGGCGATCAGCTGGCGCGGCGAGCTTAAGCTGACGGGCATTAACACCGCCAAAGAGGTACCGGACTGGCCGTCTAAGCTGGATGGCCTGATCAAAACCCGTGGCAGTCTGTACGGCGGCACGTGGCAGATGGACGTGCCGGAAATTAAGCTCACCGGTAACGTTAAACAGAATAAGGTTAACGTTGAGGGCTCGGTCAAAGGCAACAGCTACCTGCAGTGGATGATCCCTGGGCTGCACGTGGCGCTGGGTCGCAACACGGCAGATATCAAAGGTGAGTTGGGGGTGAAAGAGCTCAATCTGGATGCCACCATCGACGCGCCGAATCTGGATAATGCTCTGCCGGGTCTGGGTGGCACGGCGAAAGGGTTAGTGAAAGTGCGTGGCACGGTAGACGCGCCGCAGCTGCTGGCGGATATCACCGCCAATAACCTGCGCTGGCAGGAGCTAAGTGTTGCCCGCGTTCGCGTGGAAGGGGATGTGAAATCCACCGATCAGATCGGCGGTAATCTGAATCTGCGCGTGGAGCGTATCGCTCAGCCGGACGTGAACATCAATCTGGTGACGCTGGAAGCGAAAGGCAACGAAAAGCAGCACGACCTCCAGTTGCGTGTGCAGGGTGAGCCGGTCTCCGGGCAGCTTCACCTGACAGGAAGCTTTGACCGTAAAGAGGAACGCTGGAAAGGTCTGCTTGATAACACCCGCTTCAACACTCCGGTCGGGCCGTTGGCGTTGTCACGCTCTATTGCGCTGGACTACCGTAACGCGGAACAAAAGATCAGCATCGGACCACACTGCTGGACCAACCCAAATGCTGAGTTGTGTGTACCTCAGACCATTGATGCAGGGGCGGAAGGGCGTGCGCAGATCAACCTCAATCGCTTTGACCTGGCGATGCTGAAGCCGTTTATGCCAGATACCACGCAGGCCAGCGGCGTCTTTAGCGGGAAGGCCGATGTTGCCTGGGATACCACAAAAGAAGGGCTGCCACAGGGTAGCGTCACGCTTTCGGGTCGTAACGTGAAGGTGACGCAACAGGTGAATGATGCGCCGCTGCCGGTAGCCTTCGACACCCTGAACCTGAGTGCGGATCTGCATAACAACCGTGCAGAGCTGGGATGGCTTATCCGTCTGACCAACAACGGTCAGTTTGATGGACAAGTACAGATTTCCGATCCGCAAGGACGACGTAATCTTGGCGGTAACGTCAACATCCGTAACTTCAACCTTGCGATGGTGAACCCGATTTTCGACCGCGGGGAAAAAGCGGCAGGCATGCTGGATGCTAATTTGCGCCTGGCTGGCAGCGCACAGAGCCCGCAGCTGTTCGGTCAGATGCGGCTCAGCGGTGTGGATATCGACGGTAACTTTATGCCGTTTGATATGCAGCCGAGCCAGATCGCGATGAACTTCAACGGTATGAGTTCAACACTGAGCGGCTCGGTATTGACTCAGCAAGGGCAAATCAACCTGAGCGGTGACGCAGACTGGAGCCAGCTCGATAACTGGCGCGCCCGTATTGCCGCGAAAGGCAGTAAGGTACGCATCACCGTTCCGCCAATGGTACGCCTTGATGTTTCACCTGATGTAGTCTTTGAAGCCACGCCAAGCCTCTTCACACTTGACGGACGCGTCGATGTGCCGTGGGCTCGCATTGTGGTTCACGACGTACCGGAAAGTGCGGTGGGTGTTTCAAGTGATGAAGTTATGCTCAGTGATAATCTGAAACCTGTCGAACAGAAGAGCGCTGGCATACCGATCAATAGTAACCTCATCGTGCACGTGGGGAATAACGTGCGGTTGGATGCGTTTGGGCTGAAGGCGAGGCTTACGGGTGACCTGAAGGTGGCGCAGGATAAACAAGGGTTGGGCCTGAACGGGCAGATTAATATTCCTGAAGGGCGTTTCCATGCCTATGGTCAGGATTTAATTGTGCGTAAAGGTGAACTGTTGTTCTCCGGTCCACCGGATCAACCTCTGTTGAATATCGAAGCGATTCGTAACCCGGAAGCGACGGAAAACGACGTCATCGCGGGTGTACGCGTCACCGGTTCCGCCGACGAACCGAAGGCGGAAATCTTCTCTGACCCGGCGATGTCACAACAGGAAGCTCTTTCTTACCTGTTGCGCGGACAAGGTCTGGACAGCGGTCAGAGCGACAGTGCGGCGATGACCTCAATGTTAGTGGGTCTGGGGGTTGCACAAAGTGGGCAGGTTGTGGGTAAAATCGGCGAGACGTTCGGCGTAAGCAATCTGGCGCTGGACACCCAGGGCGTGGGTGACTCCTCGCAGGTGGTGGTCAGCGGCTATGTACTGCCGGGTCTGCAGGTAAAATATGGTGTGGGGATCTTTGACTCACTGGCAACACTCACGTTACGCTATCGCCTGATGCCTAAGCTATATCTGGAAGCAGTGTCCGGCGTAGACCAGGCACTTGATCTGCTCTATCAGTTTGAGTTTTAGCAATGCGAATATTTGTCTACGGCAGTTTACGAACCAAGCAAGGCAACAGTCACTGGATGACCAATGCCCTGCTGCTGGGGAATTACAATATCGAGAACTACCAGTTGTACAGCCTGGGCCACTATCCAGGCGCGGTTCCCGGCGAAGGAACAGTACAGGGTGAAGTCTATCGTATTGATAACGCGACACTTGCCGAACTTGATGCCTTGCGCACCAGGGGCGGTGAATACGCGCGCCAGTTGATCCAGACACCGTACGGAAGCGCGTGGATGTATGTCTACCAGCGTCCGGTTGAAGGGTTAACGCGGATTGTAAGCGGTAACTGGTTAGACAGAGACCAGTACTGAAAAACGACAACGCCACCGAAAGGTGGCGTTGTTTTTTGTTCCTTCAACTCTCTTCTGCATCCCGGCGTCGGGTTAAAAACAGAGGAACGAACAGCATGATGTACGGGGCAATAAGCCATAACAAACATAAAGCGCGTGAACGACCATAGTAGTTTATGCATCGCGTATTGCTTGAAATGACGGGCAGGAAAAACAATAAAAACAGCAGAATCGCATAATCGCTTCGATAAGGGATCCATAAGTAACACAAAAACCAGGTAAGCTGGAATGCCATGATGCAGAGATACTGCCATTTGCTGTCTTTACCGTAACAGTCAAATGCTTTTATGTAGCCCATCTTTATGCTTTGAAGAAAGAAACTTAGCATGTATCACGCTCACGATCGCGACGGTCAGGAGTGTTCTGGTTTTTCAATGGCAAAAAAAAGCCCCGGCCAGCGGGGCTTTATCGACAGGCAGTAAGAATTACTTCTTAGCAGCGCGTTCGAAAGAGGCGATGATTTCTGCTTTCGCCGCTTCAGCGTTGTCCCAGCCGTCAACCTTAACCCACTTGCCTTTTTCGAGGTCTTTGTAGTGCTCGAAGAAGTGGCTGATCTGCGCTTTCAGCAGTTCTGGCAGGTCGTTCACATCTTTAATGTGATCGTACTCTTTGCTCAGCTTGGTGTGCGGTACCGCAACCAGTTTCGCATCTTCACCGGCTTCGTCGGTCATTTTCAGCACGCCAACTGGACGGCAGCGAATGACTGAGCCTGGCTGCAGTGGGTATGGCGTTGGGACCAGCACGTCAACCGGATCTCCGTCCAGAGACAGGGTGTTGTTGATGTAACCGTAGTTGCATGGGTAGAACATCGCGGTAGACATAAAGCGGTCAACGAACAGCGCACCAGTGTCTTTGTCGATTTCGTATTTGATAGGATCTGCGTTAGCCGGGATTTCGATAACTACGTAGATGTCTTCTGGCAGTTCTTTACCCGCAGGGACGTTGAGTAAGCTCATGTCGGTGTCCTTTAAAATGGATGGTAAACAAGTGGCAGGTATTATAGCCAACTCGCGCTGAATGTCTCCGCCTGTTTTCGCCTTCTCTCACCGCTAACCCCACTTTTCAGACCGATTCCATGACAGAAAAATCCATAAACTCAGCTGCATTTTTCATGGCGAAATGAAAGCGATTACAAACTTGTGATTAACGTTTTATTCACTTTTCCGAAGTGTGATGTAACGCAATTCGTTACATATTTCATTGGCTATAGTCATTTCGCAGAACATCTTTTCACCAACAATAATCCCCCTACGAGGACGTTCATATGTGGAAGCGCTTACTCCTGGTCACAGCAGTTTCGGCAGCCATGTCGTCTATGGCGATGGCCGCCCCTTTAACCGTAGGTTTTTCGCAAGTCGGCTCTGAATCCGGCTGGCGAGCAGCAGAAACCAACGTTGCAAAAAGCGAGGCCCAGAAACGTGGTATCACCCTGAAAATCGCCGATGGTCAGCAAAAGCAGGAAAACCAAATCAAAGCCGTGCGTTCGTTTATCGCCCAGGGCGTTGATGCCATCTTTATTGCGCCTGTCGTTGCGACGGGCTGGGAGCCTGTCCTGAAGGAAGCGAAAGACGCTGAGATCCCGGTTTTCCTGCTCGATCGTTCCATTGATGTCAAAGACAAATCGCTCTATATGACCACCGTCACCGCTAACAACATTCTTGAAGGACAGTTGATTGGTGACTGGCTGGTGAAACAGGTGGATGGCAAGCCGTGTAACGTCGTTGAGTTACAGGGCACCGTCGGCGCGAGCGTGGCCATTGACCGTAAGAAAGGGTTTGCTGAGGCTATCGCTAAAGCACCAAACATCAAGATTATCCGCTCTCAGTCCGGTGACTTTACGCGCAGTAAAGGCAAAGAGGTCATGGAGAGCTTTATCAAGGCTGAAAACAACGGCAAGAACATCTGCATGGTTTACGCCCACAACGATGACATGGTGATCGGCGCAATTCAGGCCATTAAAGAAGCGGGCCTGAAGCCGGGCAAAGATATCCTCACCGGCTCAATCGACGGTGTGCCTGACATCTACAAGGCGATGATGGACGGCGAAGCGAACGCCAGCGTGGAGCTCACGCCGAACATGGCGGGTCCGGCATTCGATGCGCTGGAGAAATTCAAGAAAGACGGCACGATGCCTGAAAAACTGACCATCACCAAATCCACACTCTACCTTCCTGACACAGCAAAAGAAGAGTTAGAGAAGAAGAAAAATATGGGCTACTGATCCAGTGTAATTGCCGGGTAGCGCTACGCTTACCCGGCCTACGATTTGTGCCGGAGGCGTAAATATGAACTCGGAACAACATCAGGAAATCCTCCGCACAGAGGGCTTGAGTAAATACTTTCCTGGCGTAAAAGCGCTGGATAACGTTGATTTCAGCCTGCGGCGCGGTGAGATTATGGCGCTGCTGGGTGAGAACGGGGCAGGGAAGTCGACGCTGATTAAAGCCCTGACTGGCGTCTATCATGCCGATCGCGGCACTATCTGGCTGGAAGGCAATGCCATTTCGCCAAAAAATACCGCTCACGCCCAGCAACTTGGGATCGGGACGGTCTATCAGGAAGTGAACCTGCTGCCGAATATGTCGGTGGCGGATAATCTGTTTATTGGCCGTGAACCACGACGCTTTGGTCTGCTGCGCCGCAAGGAGATGGAGGTGCGGGCGACAAAGCTGATGGAATCCTACGGCTTTTCTCTTGACGTTCGCGAGCCGCTGAACCGCTTTTCTGTTGCCATGCAGCAGATCGTCGCGATTTGTCGCGCTATCGATCTCTCCGCGAAAGTACTGATCCTCGATGAGCCCACCGCCAGTCTCGATACCCAGGAAGTGGAAATGCTCTTTACCCTGATGCGCCAGCTGCGCGATCAGGGCGTGAGCCTGATCTTCGTGACTCATTTCCTCGACCAGGTGTATGAAGTGAGCGATCGCATTACGGTACTGCGTAACGGCAGTTTTGTCGGCTGTCGGGAAACTCGTGAATTACCCCAGATTGAACTGGTCAAAATGATGCTCGGGCGCGAGCTGGAGACCAATGCTCTACAGCGCGCCGGCCGCACGTTGCTGAGTGAAAAACCTGTCGCGGCTTTCAGTGATTTCGGCAAAAAAGGGACTATTTCACCGTTTAACCTGGAGGTTCGTCCTGGCGAAATTGTAGGTCTGGCCGGATTGTTAGGCTCGGGACGTACAGAAACCGCCGAAGTCATCTTCGGGATTAAGCCAGCAGACAGTGGCACCGCATTAATCAAAGGCAAACCGCAAACGCTGCGATCGCCGCATCAGGCCTCGTGTCTGGGCGTTGGCTTCTGTCCGGAAGACCGGAAAACGGATGGCATCATTGCCGCCGCTTCGGTGCGGGAGAATATCATTCTGGCGTTACAGGCACAGCGAGGCTGGCTGAGGCCAATCCCGCGCAAGGAGCAAAACGCCATTGCCGAGCGTTTTATTCGCCAACTGGGTATCCGTACTCCGAGCGCGGAACAGCCTATTGAATTTCTCTCCGGGGGGAACCAGCAGAAGGTGCTGCTTTCGCGCTGGCTGCTGACCAAACCCCAGTTCCTGATCCTTGATGAACCCACGCGCGGGATTGACGTCGGCGCGCACGCTGAAATCATCCGGCTTATTGAAACGCTGTGTGCGGACGGCCTGGCGCTGCTGGTCATATCGTCTGAGCTGGAGGAGCTGGTGGGGTATGCCGATCGCGTTATCATCATGCGCGATCGTAAACAGGTGGCAGAGATCCCGCTGGATAAACTGTCCGTTCCGGCGATCATGAATGCCATCGCGGCGTAAGGAGTGAATTGTGATGTCTCGTTCGCTTTCGCAAACAGGGGGGTCAAAGCGCCGCTTCAACTGGCCAACTGGCACACCGCAAATTGCGGCACTGCTGGTGGTACTGTTGGTGGACAGCCTTGTCGCGCCGCATTTCTTCCAGATTATTGTCCAGGATGGCCGTCTGTTTGGCAGCCCGATCGATATTTTGAACCGTGCGGCGCCGGTGGCGCTGCTGGCGATTGGTATGACGCTGGTCATTGCCACTGGCGGGATTGACCTCTCCGTCGGCGCGGTGATGGCTATCGCCGGGGCTACGGCAGCCTCAATGACCGTGGCCGGGCACAGCCTGCCGGTGGTGCTGCTTGCCGCCTTAGGCACTGGCGTACTCGCCGGGCTGTGGAACGGTATTCTGGTGGCAGTCCTCAAGATCCAGCCGTTTGTCGCCACCCTGATTTTAATGGTCGCCGGGCGCGGTGTGGCGCAACTGATCACATCCGGGCAGATCGTCACCTTTAACTCTCCGGGCCTGGCGTGGCTTGGCAGCGGCAAACTGCTGTTCTTCCCGACTCCGGTGATCATTGCCCTGGTGACGCTGGTAGTGTTCTGGCTCTTTACCCGCAAAACGGCACTGGGCATGTTCATTGAGGCCGTCGGGATCAACATTCGTGCCGCGCGCAACGCCGGGGTCAATACCCGGTTGATGGTGATGCTGACCTATGTGCTGAGCGGCATATGCGCCGCCATAGCCGGGGTGATCGTCGCGGCAGATATTCGTGGAGCCGATGCCAACAACGCAGGACTCTGGCTGGAGCTGGATGCGATCCTGGCGGTGGTGATCGGCGGCGGATCGCTGATGGGCGGGCGCTTTAACCTGCTGCTCTCGGTGATTGGCGCGCTGATTATTCAGGGGATGAACACCGGGATCCTGCTCTCTGGTTTCCAGCCGGAGCTCAACCAGGTGGTGAAAGCGGTGGTCGTGCTCTGTGTGCTGATCGTCCAGTCGCCGCGCTTTGTCAGCATCATTAAGGGGATCCGTGGCCATGATAAAACGTAATTTACCGTTAATGATCACGCTGGGCGTGTTTGTGCTGGGCTATCTCTACTGTCTGACCCAGTTCCCGGGGTTTGCCTCCACGCGTGTGATTTGCAATATCCTGACCGATAACGCTTTTTTAGGCATTATCGCCGTCGGGATGACCTTTGTGATCCTTTCCGGTGGGATCGACCTCTCCGTTGGTTCGGTGATCGCATTCACCGGCGTGTTTCTTGCGAAGGCGATCGGTTTCTGGGGGATCTCACCGCTGGTGGCTTTCCCGATGGTGCTGGTGATGGGGTGCGCGTTTGGTGCCTTTATGGGGCTACTGATCGATGCGCTGAAAATCCCCGCTTTTATTATTACCCTCGCCGGGATGTTCTTCCTTCGCGGCGTGAGTTATCTGGTATCGGAAGAATCAATTCCGATTAACCATCCGGTGTACGACACGCTCTCCAGCCTGGCGTGGAAAATACCCGGCGGTGGACGTTTGAGCGCGATGGGGTTACTGATGCTGGGCGTCGTGGTCATTGGGATCTTCCTTGCCCATCGTACCCGGTTTGGCAATCAGGTTTATGCCATTGGCGGCAACGCCACGTCGGCAAACCTGATGGGGATCTCCACCCGCAGCACGACCATTCGCATCTATATGCTCTCAACCGGGCTGGCAACGCTGGCGGGTATCGTCTTCTCTGTTTATACCCAGGCGGGTTATGCCCTGGCAGGCGTAGGGGTGGAACTGGATGCCATCGCCTCGGTGGTGATCGGTGGAACGTTGCTCAGTGGTGGTGTGGGGACGGTACTGGGGACGCTGTTTGGCGTGGCAATCCAGGGCCTTATACAAACCTACATTAACTTTGACGGCACGCTCAGCTCCTGGTGGACCAAGATTGCCATCGGCATTTTGCTGTTTATTTTTATCGCCCTGCAGCGTGGTCTGACAGTGCTCTGGGAGAATCGTCAAAGCTCGACGGTTACACGCGTAAACACATCAGTAACAGAGCGATAACACGCTGAATTTGCTTAAAGTCTAAACATTTTCCGGTAGCGGCCGATACTCTTTTTTTATGCCCAGAAATATCTCGCTACCGGAAATAATATCATGCTTAAAACGCTATCGATTCGTACCGGCTTGCTCTCTTTACTGGCCGTTATGACCCTTCTGCTGCTGATTGTCAGCGGTATTGGCATTTATGCCCTCACACAGAGTTCTTCTTCACTACAGCGCATCAACCACCTTCAGGGTGAACAGATGGTGCAGCTTAATTCCGGCTATACGCTGATCCTCCGCGCCCGCAATGAAGCGGGTCAGGCCGTCCGAATGATGGAAATCGGCATGCTGGATGATGCGGCCAAATCGGTAAAAAATATCAATCAGGAAGTTGTCCTGGCCCAGAAAACGTTGAAAGGCGTGATCGACGGCGGTGTGGCCGACGAGCAAGGGCAACAACTGCTCGATAAAGTGGCGGCCAGCCTGGCGACGTATAACCAGCAAGGCATCAACCCGATGCTGAAAGCGCTGAACGAACAGAGCGCGGACAGCTATTACGACCTACTGGAAAACAAGCTGATTCCGGTGGCCTCCCAATTTGATAACGATATGCAGGCCTTCCAGAAATGGAGTGAAGCGCGGGGCAAAGCGGAAGTGAGTGCCGTGCAGTCCAGCAAAAATCGGGTTCTGATCCTGATCGTAGTGGCGGCACTGCTGACGGCAGGCATTATTGTGCTGGCCTGGTTGGTACTGCGCCACATGTTGCTCAAACCGCTCTCGACCTCGATTGCTCAACTGGAGAATGTGGCGGCAGGCGATTTAACCCACACGCTGAATCCACCGGCAAGCCAGGAATTTAATCGCCTGAATGCGGCAATCGAAGAGATGCGCCATTCGCTGATGAACTCGGTTTTGCGGGTACGTGATGCCAGCTCGCAAATTGATACCGGCAGCCGTGAGCTGACGGCGGGGAACAGGGATCTTGCTGAGCGTACGGAATCGACTGCCACGTCGCTGGAGCAGACCGCCGCCAGCATGGAACAGATCACCGCTACGGTGAAACTCAACGCCGATAATGCCGAGCAGGCTCACCAGCTGGCGAAATCAGTGTCGGATACGGCCGATCACGGCAGCGAAATGGTCTGCTACGTGATTGAAAAAATGCGTGATATCTCCGGCAGTTCGGCACGTATCGCGGACATTCTCAGTGTTATCGACGGCATTGCCTTCCAGACCAATATCCTGGCGTTGAACGCCTCCGTGGAAGCGGCGCGCGCGGGTGAGCAAGGACGCGGATTTGCCGTCGTCGCGGGCGAAGTGCGAAACCTTGCCAGCCGCAGTGCCGATGCAGCGAAAGAGATCCGAGCGCTTATCAGTGATTCCCAGACCCATGTCAGCGAGGGCAGCGAACTGGCCCAGCAGGCTGGCGAAACCATGGATGAGATCGCAACCGAAGTGCTGCGCATGACGAAACTGATGCGCGAAATTGCAACTGCATCCCAGGAGCAGAGTCGTGGTATTGAGCAGGTGAATATAGCGGTGAATCAGATGGATGAGACCGCGCAGCAGAATGCAGCGCTGGTACAACAATCTTCCGCCGCGACCCGCTCCCTTGAGGAGCAGTCGCGCCAGTTGATGGAAGCCATGTCATCATTCAAACTGTCGGCTCAGACTGCAGCATAATATTATCCAGCCCCGGTGTATGATGTGCCGGGGTTTTATTCTTCCCTGAATTTACTTCAGCAATATTATCGTGAATATTACCCACTAACATTTCCAGTGCGCTGGTTAAGGCTAACGCATTTTCTGTCGGCTCAAGATATAAACCTTTGCGGAAAAATAGCGGCTCATCAAACAGTTGATTAAAGCGCTTCAACGCCAGACTGACCGCAGGACGGGACATCTCCAGGCGCAAAGAGGCTTTCGCCATGCTGCCGCAGCGGACAACTTCAATAAATACCGGGATAAGATTTAAATCAATGCCGGTATTAGCACGGGAATAATTTTTCATTGCGATTTTGCTCCACGAAATATTTGCCAAACTGTTATGGAAATAATGCAGGAGCAGTGATGAATATTAAAGCGTGTTTTTTATAAACACTTATACGGTTAAATATATAAATGACCAGGGGAGCCAGATGGGCTCCCCTGAAGAAAGGTATTACGCGTCCGGATACTCACGAATAAAACGTTCAACGTCTTCAACCATATGGTTGTTGCCGACGAAGAACGAACGGCGCTGGTGAAGGCTTTCTGGCACGATTTCCAGAATACGCTCTTTACCGTCGCTCGCCTTGCCGCCAGCCTGTTCGGCCAGGAACGCCATCGGGTTGCATTCGTACAGCAGGCGCAGTTTCCCGTCCGGGTGGCTTGCAGTGCTTGGGTAGAGGTAGATACCGCCTTTCAGCAGATTGCGGTGGAAATCCGCGACCAGAGAGCCGATATAGCGGGAGGTGTAAGGGCGCTGAGTGGCTTTATCTTCTTCCTGGCAGAATTTGATGTACTTCTTCACGCCGTTCGGGAATCGGATGTAGTTTCCTTCGTTGATGGAGTAGGTGTTACCCTTCTCCGGGAAGCGCATGCGTTCCTGGCTCAGACAGAAAACGCCCAGTGAAGGATCGTACGTAAAGGCGTGAACCCCACACCCGGTGGTATACACCAGCATGGTGGAGGAGCCATACACGACGTAACCGGCAGCAACCTGATTCACGCCTGGCTGCAGAAAATCTTCTTCAGTCACCGGCGTGCCAACAGGCGTGACACGACGGTAGATGGAGAAAATGGTACCGACAGAAACGTTAACGTCGATGTTAGAGGAGCCGTCCAGCGGATCCATCAGAACAACGTATTTAGCGTGTTCACACCCGTCGAAAACAACAATTTCATCTTCTTCTTCGGAGGCGATACCCGCAACGATGTCGCGCGCGCGCAGTGCAGCTTTCAGTTTTTCATTTGCGAACAGATCGAGTTTCTGTTGAACCTCGCCCTGAACGTTCTCGGCACCGCTGGCACCCAGGATATCGACCAGACCGGCCTTGTTGATATCACGATGGATGATCTTAGCGCCCAGCTTTATTGCCGACAGCAAAGCAGTGAGTTCACCCGTAGCATGAGAAAACTCGTGCTGCTTTTCGACAATAAATTCACCTAACGTTTTCATAACACTTTCCCTGCATCTTTGTGAGTAGAGCGATTGTATGTTCACTAAAACGACTAAAGCCCAACAATCTTAACAAATATTCAAATAGTATCGCAGTGGTGAATCGCGCCAGCAGCATACGGATTTACCTGAAATGCATTTCACAGCCGCTAACATGTGAGTAAAATGTGCGCCACATTGAAGAAGGATAGTGACGTATGCGCATTCATATATTGGGGATTTGTGGCACTTTCATGGGCGGACTGGCAATGCTGGCGCGCTCGCTGGGCCATGAAGTGACAGGTTCGGACGCCAATGTGTATCCGCCAATGAGCACACTTCTGGAGAAACAGGGCATCTCTTTGATTCAGGGCTACGATGCCAGCCAGCTGGATCCTGAACCGGATCTGGTGATCATTGGTAACGCCATGACGCGTGGGAATCCGTGTGTTGAGGCGGTGCTGGAACGCAATATTCCGTTCATGTCCGGCCCACAATGGCTGCATGATTTCGTCCTGCGTGACCGCTGGGTGGTTGCTGTTGCCGGAACGCACGGCAAAACCACGACTGCCGGTATGGCGACCTGGATCCTCGAAGCCTGTGGCTACAAGCCGGGCTTCGTGATTGGTGGTGTGCCGGGTAATTTCGATGTTTCTGCACGACTGGGTGACAGCCCGTTCTTTGTGATCGAGGCTGACGAGTATGACTGCGCGTTCTTCGATAAGCGTTCCAAGTTTGTACATTACTGCCCGCGCACACTGATCCTCAACAACCTTGAGTTCGATCACGCGGATATTTTTGACGATCTGAAAGCGATTCAGAAACAGTTCCACCACCTGGTGCGCATTGTTCCGGGCCAGGGACGCATCATCCTGCCGGAAAACGACATCAACCTGAAGCAGACCATGGCGATGGGCTGCTGGAGCGAACAGGAGCTGGTGGGCGAACAGGGCCACTGGCAGGCGAAAAAACTCAACGTCGATGCCTCCGAGTGGGAAGTCCTGCTCGACGGTGAAAAAGTGGGCGAGGTGAAGTGGGGCCTGGTGGGCGAACACAACATGCACAACGGCCTGATGGCGATTGCTGCTGCACGCCATGTGGGCGTGCTGCCTGCGGATGCGGCCAATGCGCTGGGTTCGTTTATCAACGCCCGTCGTCGTCTTGAACTGCGCGGTGAGGCCAATGGTGTCACGGTGTACGACGATTTCGCACATCACCCAACCGCCATTCTGGCAACGCTTGCGGCCTTACGCGGCAAAGTGGGCGGTACCGCGCGCATTCTGGCTGTGCTGGAGCCGCGCTCGAACACCATGAAAATGGGCATCTGCAAAGACGATCTCGCGCCATCGTTAGGCCGTGCCGATGAGGTCTTCCTGCTGCAGCCGCAGCATATTCCATGGCAGGTAGCGGAAGTGGCTGATGCCTGTATTCAGCCTGCGCACTGGAGTGCAGATGTGGATGTGCTTGCGGATATGGTGGTGAAAGCCGCACAACCGGGAGACCACATTCTGGTAATGAGCAACGGTGGTTTTGGTGGCATCCACCAGAAGCTGCTTGATGGTCTGGCGAAGAAAGCCGAGGCCGCAGAGTAAAAAAGAGCCCGGTGGCGCTAGCGCTTACCGGGCCTACATTCTTTTCTTCCTCGCCCCTATGGGGAGA
Organism: Pantoea sp. LS15; assembly: GCF_012241585.1. Lineage (NCBI taxonomy): Bacteria > Pseudomonadati > Pseudomonadota > Gammaproteobacteria > Enterobacterales > Erwiniaceae > Pantoea > Pantoea sp. LS15. The sequence goes on along the minus strand of NZ_JAAVXA010000014.1, from coordinate 29,000 downwards.
GTGGATTACTCTTCGTTCTCTGACAGTTCGCGCAGATACTGGAAAATCAGGCGCGCGGACTTCGGCGGCTTATTCCCTTCTTTCTCTTTCTTCGCATTGCGGATCAATGAACGCAGCTGCTGACGGTCGGCATCCGGCCACAGGTTCAGTACTTCCGGTACGGCGTCATCACCCTGTTCAATCAGACGGTCGCGGATCTGCTCCAGCTTATGGAACAGTGCAACCTGCTGGTTATGGCGGTTTTTCAGCTTGTCCAGCGCCTGGCGGATCGGGTCAACGTCGCGCTGACGCAGCATTTTGCCGATAAGCTGAAGCTGGCGACGACGGCCTTCTTTTTTGATTTTCTGTGCCAGTTCAATGGCATCACGCAGATCCTGGTCGAGCGGGATCTTATCCAGCGCGTTTTTACCCAGTTCCACCATTTCCGCGCCAAGCTGTTTTAACTCTTCGGCGTCACGTTTAATTTCACTTTTACTGACCCAGATGATCTCATCATCTTCGTCTTCGATGTCATCACCGGGAACGTCGTCGAGCCAGTCTTCGGGCTGCTTAGTCATGTCAGGCTCCTTAAAAAAAGAGGCTAATGTTACCAGTTAAGACGCGCACTGAAAAACGGTTCTCTGTTAGACTTCAGTTAACTCTCTCTTACAGTATGGCATTTGCGATGAAAGTAACCTCACAAGTTGAAGCGCAGCGTAAGATTCTGGAAGAAGCCGTCTCCACCGCGCTGACGCTCGCTTCAGGTAAATCAGATGGCGCCGAAGTGGCGGTCAGCAAAACCACCGGCATTAGCGTGAGCACCCGCTATGGCGAAGTGGAGAATGTAGAATTCAACAGTGATGGCGCGCTTGGCATCACGGTGTACCACCAGAATCGCAAAGGCAGCGCCTCCTCGACTGATCTCAGCCCGGATGCGATTGCCCGTACGGTGCAGGCGGCGCTGGATATCGCCCGTTATACCTCCCCGGATCCTTACGCTGGCGTTGCTGATAAAGATCTGCTGGCGTTTGACGCCCCGGATCTCGATCTTTTCCACCCGGCAGAGGTCACCCCGGACGAGGCGATCGAGCTGGCAGCGCGTGCTGAACAGGCTTCTTTGCAGGCGGATAAACGCATCACCAATACCGAAGGTGGCAGTTTCAACAGCCACTACGGCATTAAAGTGTTCGGCAACAGCCATGGCATGCTGCAGGGCTACTGCTCAACCCGTCATTCACTCTCCAGCTGTGTCATCGCCGAAGAGAATGGTGACATGGAGCGTGACTACGCCTATACCATTGGCCGCGCGCTGGGGGATTTGCAGTCTCCGGAGTGGGTGGGTAAAGAGTGTGCCGAACGCACGCTGTCACGCCTGTCACCGCGCAAACTCTCCACCATGAAAGCCCCGGTGATTTTTGCCAATGAAGTGGCGACCGGCCTGTTTGGTCATCTGGTAGGAGCCATTGCTGGTGGCTCTGTGTACCGTAAATCAACCTTCCTGCTCGACTCGCTGGGCAAGCAGATCCTGCCGGAATGGCTGACCATCGAAGAGCACCCGCATTTGCTGAAAGGGCTGGCCTCCACACCGTTCGACAGCGAAGGCGTGCGCACGGAACGTCGCGACATCATTAAAGACGGTGTGCTGACTCAGTGGCTGCTGACCAACTACTCCGCGCGCAAGCTGGGGCTGAAAAGCACCGGTCATGCGGGTGGTATCCATAACTGGCGTATCGCCGGACAGGGCCTCAACTTTGAGCAGATGCTCAAAGAGATGGGCACCGGTCTGGTGGTGACCGAACTGATGGGCCAGGGCGTAAGTGGTATTACCGGGGATTACTCTCGCGGTGCGGCGGGCTTCTGGGTGGAAAACGGCGAAATCCAGTATCCGGTAAGCGAAATTACCATCGCCGGTAACCTGAAAGATATGTGGCGCAATATTGTTACGGTCGGTAACGATATTGAAACACGTAGCAATATACAGTGTGGTTCTGTACTTCTGCCGGAAATGAAAATCGCCGGCCAGTAATACCCGTAAAGGCGTTTTAATAATAAAAAAGGAAGTGAGCAATGCGTAAACATCTGTTAGCGATCGTCGCGGCTTCAACGCTGGTTATTGGCTCTTCTGCGTTTGCTGCCGATCTTGAAGAAGACATGGGCATCCTCGGTCAAAACCTGAAGGTGGTGCAGAAAACGGACAATGCGGTGGAAATGAAAGACGCACTGACCAAAATGCGTGAAGCGGCGCTGGACGCGCAAAAAGCGACGCCACCGAAGCTGGAAAGCAAAGCGGCGGATAGCGCAGAAATGAAAGACTACCGTCACGGCTTTGATGTGCTGGTAGGGCAAATCGACGGTGCGCTGAAACTTGCCAACGAAGGCAAAGTGAAAGAGGCCCAGGCTGCTGCTGAGCAGTTTGTGATTACACGCAACACGTATCACAAAAAGTATCGTTAATTGGGTGCCACAGTGTTTTCCTCGTCACCAGCGTTAAGATGATTATTGTCAAAGAAATAATCATCAAAACCCCGATACTTGGGTTTCTGCGTTTCATGGATGCCTCCTTGCTTTAAAAGCGGGCGAGGTAGCGAACTCCACGGTCCGACGTGTCGTTTACAGCCCCGTCCTGATTTAAATTCAGGTTGGGGCTTTCCACTTTCCGTCCCATGCCTGAGACGGTCAGTCTCAAGCACCCGCCGCCACTCTAGCGAATCCCCATAACAAAACCTTATCCACGTCACATTTCTACGAGCCTGCTCGGAAACTTTTCCACTCCGCTAACCTGTTTATCACCGCTTAATAGCGTGATATTCATCACGCAAATAAAGCTGTTTATCCAAATTCACCGCATTTATGTGGCACAGATCACTGCTGCGGCTCGCCTTTCCACTTCGAAGTGGAAAACAACTCGCTACAAACAATTCCCCCCCAACGTTAGTTTTATTCCAGAGCCATTAACGGGGTAAGACGAGTGATTAACGGAGCGGTAATGAACGACGTTGGGGATCAGGCGAAGCAAACAGAGCAGCTCGCTAACACCATGCTGCAGCAGGTTTATGCCCTGCTGGCCCGGCACAACATCATCCCCAACGCAGTACAGGAACAGATGCTGACCTCCCACGTTCGCGCAATGGCGCACCGGTCGGTGACCGGCGAGCCATTACCGGAGGTTGAAGCGGAACTGTTTGACGAAATTTCACCGGATTCAATGCGGCTCGCCCGTGAAGTGGTCGCGCAGTTTGGCAATCTTCCTGATGAAGAAGCCTGGCTGCTCTCCGTTCACTTTGAAGTCGCAAAAGACAACCTTTAAGGAGCAATACATGGAACAGATTACAGTCGTGATTGGCGATCGCCTGGGTAAAGGTCAGAAAGTGGCTGCAGGTGTTGAGAAAGCAGGTGGACGCGCGGTTGTCGTACCGGGTATGGCGGCAGACATGAAACTCGGCGACGTCATGAAAACGGAAAACGCCACCTTCGGCATCTCCTTCTGCGGCAGCGGCGGCGCGGGTGCTATCACCGCCCAGACCAAATATGGCTACAAAGCCAAATACGGGATGCGTTCCGTGGAAGAGGGCGTGACCGCCATCAACGAAGGCTGCAACGTGCTGGGCTTTGGCTTTATGGATAAAGAAGAGCTGGGTGAACGTCTGGTGCAGGCGTGGCAGAAGAAATACGGCGCATAAGCATGAAAGAACAATTCACGACCACGGTGAGAGTGAAGGGGAAAGGCGACGCCAAAGCGCGCGCCTTTGCCGACGCGCTCAACCACGTTCAGGCCGCGGTGATGAAAGCGTCACCGCATATCTTACTGCGTATTGAGCCACAGGATGTGCAGGTCGTTCAGGCGCAAGAAGCGGTGCGTAAAGAAGCGTTTCTGTTCTTCTTTTTGCGCCGGGAAAGACGCACCTACAGCGTGGAGCTGGATGTGACCGTCAACGTGACTGCCATCAATCTCGATCAGGTGGATTTCGTCACGCAACGCTGATTATTCATAAAAGGGCAGACTGATGTTCTTAATTATATTAATAAAATCGCTCATCATTGGCGGCCTGGTTGGCGTCGGTGTGGGTGCCGGGGCTGCACGCATGTTTCATGCGCCTACCACACAGGGGATGGGCGCGTTTCGTACGTTGGGGGAACTGAACTCCTGCGAAGGGGATCCGGCTTCTCACTTCTCCTTTGGGTTAGGTTTCTTCTTTAACGCCTGGGCCTCTTCCGTCGCCGCAGGTGCCTTCACACAGGACGTTGACCACCGCATCATCCCGAACTGGGGTGCTGCTGCACTGATGATCAAAAACCGTAACGTCGGCGAAACGCTGCACGACCCACGCAAAATGGCGATTGCCTGCGGCGTGATCGGTATGATCGTCGTGACCTTCCTTAACCTTACCGCTTCCTCCGTGCCAGCGGCACTTCAGGTCACTGCCGTGAAGGTACTGGTACCGGCGGCAAACCTGCTGGTGAATACCGTGATGCCGGTGATCTTCTGGCTGGCGGCTATCGATGCGGGCAAAAAGTCGGGCTTCTGGGCCACCATTTTCGGCGGCGCGGCGCAGCTGATTATGGGGAACGCCGTACCGGGCCTGGTACTGGGGATCCTGATCGGTAAAGGCGTCGAAGAGAGCGGCTGGAACCATGTCACCAAAGTAATGATGGCGGCTATCGTCCTGCTCTTCGTGCTGAGCGGCTTCTTCCGCGGCTTCGACATGAAGATGATCGAATCCTTCCATCTGACCGTGCCGAACTGGCTCGACATGATCCACAACTCGCTCAGCGGTAAATAACAGGAGCCTCTACATGGAACAGAATAAAGGTTTTTGGTATGCCGACTGGTCGTTCCCGATCTTCGTTGGCTTGCTCTCCTCCGGTGTGTTCGCCGGGACGCACATGTACTACCTCTACGGCATTGGCGCGTTTAACGAAGTGGCCTTCGTGGCGATGCTGAAAGCAGGGATTGATACCGGCGTGTACGGAGCGGTGGCAGCGTTCGGTGCGAGCTTCCTGTTCGCCCGTATTATCGAAGGGTCTCTGGTCGGTATTCTCGATATCGGCGGGGCGATCCAGACCGGCGTGGGCCTCGGTGTCCCGGCGCTGCTGCTGGGCGCGGGCATCATGTTCCCGGTGACCAACTTTATTGCCGCGCTGATCACCGGCCTGGTGATTGGTCTGGCGATTGGCTACGTCATCATTCTGGCGCGTAAGTTCACCATCAATCAGAGCAACTCCACCTACGGTGCGGACGTGATGATGGGCGCGGGTAACGCTTCCGGCCGCTTCCTCGGGCCGTTGATTATCCTCAGTGCCATGACCGCCTCCATTCCTATCGGCGTCGGTTCGCTGGTGGGCGCGCTGCTGTTCTACATCTGGCAGAAACCGATTACCGGAGGCGCCATCCTCGGCGCAATGATTTTGGGCTGGCTGTTCCCGGTCGCCCTTTAATACCCACGGGTGCTCCGGCGCCCGTCTTATCAGGAGATCCTCATGTTTGATTTACTCCTGCGCCGTGCGCGCCTTGCCGACGATACCCTGACCGATATCGCCATTCAGGACGGGAAAATCGCGGTGTTGGGCGAGATTACTGCCCCTGCCTGTAAAACGGTTGAGTTGAACGGCGATGTGTTCGTCAGCGCGGGCTGGATTGACTCCCACGTTCACTGTTACCCGAACTCCCCGATTTATCACGATGAACCAGATAGCGTAGGTATTGCTACTGGCGTCACCTCCGTGGTGGATGCGGGCAGTACTGGTGCGGACGACGTGGACGATTTTTACGAAATCACCCGCAAAGCCTCAACCGAGGTGTTTGCCCTGCTGAACATCTCCCGGGTGGGGCTGATAGCCCAGAACGAACTGGCCAACATGGCGAATATTGACGCGGATGCCGTGAAGCAGGCGGTAAAACGCCACCCGGATTTCATCGTCGGTCTGAAAGCGCGTATGAGTAGCAGTGTGGTAGGTGAAAACGGTATTACGCCGCTGGAACGCGCCAAAGAAATCCAGAAAGAGAATGGCGCCCTGCCGCTGATGGTGCACATTGGCAACAACCCGCCGAACCTGGATGAAATTGCCGAACTGCTGAGTTCCGGCGACATCATTACCCACTGCTACAACGGCAAACCCAACCGTATTCTGACGCCTTCCGGTGAGCTGCGTGCTTCCATCACTTCCGCCCTGAAGCGCGGCGTGCGGTTGGATGTCGGCCACGGCACGGCGAGCTTTAGCTTTGAAGTGGCAAAACGCGCCATCGCGATGGGCATTCTGCCGCACACCATCAGCTCGGATATCTACTGCCGTAACCGCATTAATGGCCCGGTAGGGTCACTGGCGAGCGTGATGTCGAAATTCCTCGCCATCGGTATGTCACTGCCGCAGGTGATTGACTGCGTGACCGCGAACGCCGCCGACAGCTTGCACCTGTCGCGCAAAGGGCGTATCGAGCCCGGGCTCGACGCCGACCTGACGCTGTTCACCATTAAGCGCCAGCCAACGGTATTAACCGATGCCGAAAACGACAGCCTGCAGGCTGAACACATTTTGGTGCCGCTTGCCGCGATCCGCGCGGGCAAGGGCTACATGACAGAACAAGGGAGCACGGAACATGCCTTCGATTTATGAGAAATACCACTTAAAGCAAGTCATCAACACCTCTGGCCGCATGACGGCGTTGGGTGTCTCCACGCCGCGCCCGGAAGTGGTGCAGGCGGCGATGGACGGCATGAATCACTATTTCGAGATGAAGGATCTGGTCAACAAAACCGGTGAATACATCGCGAAACTGCTGGATGTAGAAGGCGCGACAGTGGTTTCCTGCGCGTCTGCAGGGATTGCCCAGTCCGTGGCGGCAGTGCTGGTAAAAGACAGCGACTGGTTGCTGGAAAACCTGCACGTTACCCCGATTGAGAACAACGAGATTGTGCTACCGAAAGGCCACAACGTGAACTTTGGCGCGCCGGTGGGCACCATGGTCGCACTGGGCGGCGGTAAGCTGGTGGAAGCGGGCTATGCCAACGAATGCTCAGCCGAGCAGCTGGCGGCGGCGATTACTCCGCGCACGGCGGCGATCCTCTACATCAAATCTCACCACTGCGTGCAGAAAAGCATGCTCAGCGTCGAGCAGGCGGCGGTTGTGGCGCGTAAACACGCCCTGCCGCTGATTGTGGATGCGGCGGCAGAAGAAGATCTGCACGTTTACTACCGTTCCGGTGCGGACCTGGTGATTTACAGCGGCGCGAAGGCGATCGAAGGGCCAACCAGCGGCCTGGTGATTGGCAAAACCCAGTACGTTGAGTGGGTGAAGCGCCAGACGGCGGGTATTGGCCGTGCGATGAAGGTCGGTAAAGAGGGCATTCTGGGTTTGACCTGCGCCATCGAACACTACCTGACGGCAACCAAAGAGAGCGGTGCTGAGATGGTGGCGAAAATGACGCCATTTATTGAAGCTCTCAATACCCTGAATGGCGTGACGGCACGCGTGGTCTGGGACAGTGCTGGTCGTGATATCGCGCGCACTGAGATTAAGTTCGACGAAGCCATTACCGGCATCGGCACCGGCGAGCTGGTGAATGCCCTGAAACAGGGTGAGTACGCTATTTACTTCCGTGGCTACAAGGCCAACGAAGGGATTATCGAAGCGGACGTGCGCAGCGTGAATGCTGACCAGCTGAACATTGTTTACCGCCGCATTAGTGAAGTATTAGGACAGGAGAAAAACGCATGAAACTGACCCCCAACTTTTACCGTGACCGCGTTTGCCTGAACGTACTGGCGGGCTCTAAAGCCAATGCCAGCGCCATTTATGAAGCGGCAGAAGGTCATGTGCTGGTGGGCGTGCTCTCCAAAAATTACCCGGATGTGGCAAGCGCCGTTGCTGATATGCGTGAATACGCTCAGCTTATTGATAACGCGCTGTCCGTTGGCCTGGGGGCGGGCGATCCGAATCAGTCGGCGATGGTGAGTGAAATCTCCCGCCAGGTGCAGCCGCAGCACGTGAACCAGGTCTTTACTGGCGTCGCAACCAGCCGCGCGCTGCTGGGACAAAACGACTCCGTGGTCAACGGTCTGGTTTCTCCAACCGGAACCGTAGGCATGGTGAAAATCTCTACCGGTCCGCTGAGCAGCGCGGCACCGGACGGTATCGTTCCGGTGGAAACGGCAATTGCTCTGCTGAAAGATTTTGGCGGTAGCTCCATTAAATATTTCCCAATGGGTGGCCTGAAGTGTCGTGACGAATACAAAGCGGTGGCAGAAGCCTGTGCCCGCCACGACTTCTGGCTGGAGCCAACCGGCGGTATCGATCTGGAAAATTACGAAGAGATCCTGCAGATCGCCCTGGACGCGGGCGTGAGCAAAATCATCCCGCATATCTACAGCTCGATTATCGACAAAGCCAGCGGCGACACGCGCCCGGAAGATGTGCGTACGTTGCTTGCGATGACGAAAAAGTTAGTTAAGTAGTCCCTCACCCTAACCCTCTCCCTGTGGGGAGAGGGGATAATGAACAGGAGCCACCATGCACACCCGTAATCTGCTTGTCGCTTCACTCTCTCTGCTTGCTACTTCCGCCGTTGCCCAGACTCATTACGCCTGGGTGGGAACCTATAACCCTAACGGTGAAGGGCTGTACCGTTTTACCGTCGATCCGCAAAGCGGCGCGCTGGCGAAGAAAACGCTGGTCAGCACGTTGCCGAATGCTGCACAGCTTACCGTCTCACATGATGGCAAAACGCTCTATCTGGCGAGTGAAGTGGAGCAGGGCGTGGTGCAGGCGCTGCGGGTGAATGACAACGGTGAGCTGAGTGAGCTCAATCAGGTGGCTTCCGGTGGCACAGGGCCGGTTTACCTTTCGCTGACGCCGAACGGTCGCCATCTGCTGGTGGCAAACTACGTCAGCGGATCGATTGCCGTTCTGCCGGTCAAAGCCGATGGCAGCCTGGGTGATGCCACGGACAGACATCAGGATCAGGGTGAACCGGGTGCGGCGAAGCCGGAAGCCGCTGCGGAGGGCAGTTTCGCTATCAGCGATCATAACGGCCCTCATGCACACATGATCGCCGCCGATCCGAGCGGAAAATACGTATTTTCAACCGATCTGGGGCTGGATCGCATCTATCAGTATCGCTTTGACGATCAAACGGGAAAGCTGACGCCGAACGATCCACCGTTTATCAACGCCTCCTCGAAAGGGGCAGGGCCGCGCCACTTTGTCTTTACGCCAAAAGGCGATGCCCTGTGGTTGATTAACGAAGAGGCGTCTACGCTGACTCACTATACTCTTGATGCAAACGGCACCCTTAAAGAGGGCAAAACGCTCTCCGCCCTGCCGAAAGGTTACAAAGGCACCAGTTTTGCTGCTGGTCTGGTGTTAAGTGCGGATGGTAAGCAACTGTATGTGGCTAACCGTTTGCATAACAGCATCGGGCACTTTACCGTAACAGCGGAAGGCACGCTGACGCATCAGGATGATGTCTGGACGCGTGGCGACTACCCGCGCACCCTGACGCTCGATAAACAGGGGCGCTGGCTGTACGTCATGAATCAACGCAGCGACAACATTACCCGTTTCCGCGTGGCGCAGGACGGCAAGCTCAGCTTTGAGCCAGACTATACGCCGGTCGGTAGCCCATCCCAGATGGTCATTTCACCCTAAGCCGTAAGAGGACAACGACGTGCGATTTCCGAATCAACGTTTAGCGCAACTTTTCGATCTGTTGCAAAACGAGACGCTGCCGCAGGATGAACTGGCGCAGCGGCTGTCGGTTTCCACGCGAACCGTCCGTGCTGATATCACTGCCCTGAACGCGCTGCTGGCGAGCCACGGCGCGCAGTTTATTCTGAGCCGGGGGAATGGTTATCAGCTTAAAATTGATGACGCCGAGCGTTATGAGCAATTGCAGGCCTCCCACCCGCGCGCGCTGCGTATTCCCCGAACCGGGCCGGAGCGCGTGCATTATCTGGTGGTGCGTTTTCTTACCTCGGCATTTTCTCTCAAACTTGAGGATCTGGCTGACGAGTGGTTCGTCAGCCGCGCCACGCTGCAAAGCGACATGGCGGAAGTGCGTGAGTGGTTCCACCGTTATAATCTGACGCTGGAAACCCGACCGCGCCATGGTATGAAGCTGTTTGGCAGTGAGATGTCGACCCGTGCCTGCCTGACGGACTTGCTCTGGGAGCTGGCACAGCAGGACAGTCTGAACCCGCTGGTGACCGACGTGGCGCTCAATGCGGGTGTGGCAGAACAGATGGTGCCTGTACTGCATGATGCGCTAACACGCCACCATATTCGCCTGACCGACGAAGGCGAGCTGTTCCTGCGCCTCTACTGTGCGGTATCGGTACGTCGTATCAGCGAAGGCTATCCACTGCCGGAATTCCATGCTGAAGATGTGGAAGAGAACGTGCGTGAAGCCGCGAAAGATATCGCAGTGTCCATTCAGCACCTGGCGGGCAAAACGCTTTCGCCGTCGGAAGAGAGCTGGCTTTGCGTACACATCGCCGCGCGGCAGATCCAGGAGATTGCACCCAGCGCGATCAACGCTGACGACGACGAAGCGCTGGTTAATTACATCCTGCGTTATATCAACACTCACTATAACTACAATCTGCTCAGTGACGAGCAACTGCACGCGGATCTGCTCACACACATTAAAACCATGATCACCCGGGTGCGGTACCAAATCATGATCCCCAATCCGCTGCTGGAAAACATCAAGCAGCACTACCCGATGGCGTGGGATATGACCCTCGCGGCGGTATCGAGCTGGGGCAAATACACACCGTATGTGATCAGCGAAAACGAGATTGGTTTTCTGGTATTACATATTGGCGTTGGGCTGGAACGCCACTACAACATTGGCTACCAGCGACAGCCGCGGGTGCTGCTGGTGTGCGACGCCGGGAATGCGATGGTGCGTATGATTGAGGCGGTGCTCCAGCGTAAATACCCGCAGATTGAGGTGACGCGCACGCTCACTCTGCGAGAGTACGAACTGGCGGAATCCATCAGCGAAGATTTTGTGATCTCCACCGCCCGCGTCAGTGAAAAGTCCAAACCGGTGGTGATGATCGCCCCATTCCCGACCGATTATCAGTTAGAACAGATCGGCAAGCTGGTGCTGGTGGACCGTACCCGCCCGTGGATGCTGGATAAATATTTCGACGCGGCCCATTTCCGCATTATTAACACGCCCATCGATCAGCAAACGCTGTTCCGTGAGCTGTGCGAACAGCTTGAAAGCGAGGGTTTTGTTGGCGCGGAATTCCTGGATTCGGTCGTCGAGCGTGAAGCCATCGTCAGCACAATGCTCGGTGAGGGAATTGCGCTGCCGCACTCTCTCGGCCTGCTGGCGCAAAAAACGGTGGTCTATACCGTGCTGGCTCCGCACGGCATCCCGTGGGGCGACGAAACCGCGCACGTGATTTTCCTGCTCGCCATCAGCAAAAGCGAATATGAAGAAGCAATGGCGATCTACGATATTTTCGTGACCTTCTTGCGTGAACGCGCGATGTCACGGCTCTGTGGCTGCGGGGATTTTGCCGAGTTTAAGGCAGTGGCTATGGAGAGTTTGAGCCGGTTTTGAGAGGCGTTATCCAGAATTCGATGTAATGCGAATGTAATGCTAAACTGCATTACATATTCGATTTTACTGGAGGCATAATGGCCACGCTGAACGTCCGTCTGGATGACAAACTCAAAAACGAGGCTTATGCCGTGCTGGAAAAACTCAATATCACCCCAACGGAAGCCGTGCGATTACTGTTTCAGTACGTCGCGGAGACGGGACGTATGCCGGTGAAAACGGTCACCATTAGCGACAATGAAGATGAACTGATACAGGCAGTCCGGGAGCGGCTGGCTAATCCGCAAAAGGGAATTAAGGTTAGTCTGGATGACTTATGAACTGGCATTTGATCCGAGGGCGTTAAAAGAATGGAGCAAGCTGGGGGAGACTGTAAAAGACCAGTTTAAGAAGAAACTAGCGGACGTATTGGTGAACCCAAGGGTCGAATCGGCCCGCCTGCATGGTCTACCGGATTGCTACAAAATAAAACTCAGATCCCAGGGTTATCGTTTGGTCTATCAGGTTCAGGAAAACGTTGTAACGGTATTTGTTATCGCTATCGGTAAGAGAGAGAAAGCAGCCGTTTATCATGATGCAAACAAACGGCTCTAACGATCACCGCAGATGATGCACAACCTGATTGCTGCTGCCGCGCCAGATCAGCGCCGGGTCTTTTAAATCCTGCACGAATTTGCCGTCGACCAGCACGTTAATCAGATCCACTATTTCCCTCTGAGCGGTATTCAGCTCATCCAGCTTATAGCCTGTCCAGACCCAGATATCTTTTCCCGCACATTCGCGGCGAATGCGCTTCACCAGCTTCAGGATTTCCGGCACGTTTTGCGGGTGGAGCGGGTCGCCACCGGAGAGTGAAATCCCCTGGCGGTTGATGCGAGTGTCGTTCAGATCGTTAATGATCCTGTCTTCCATCTCTGTGGTGAAAGGCATACCAGAATTCACGCGCCATGTGCTTTTGTTGTAACAGCCTGGGCACTCATGAACACAGCCTGAAACGAACAGGGTGCAGCGGGTGCCGGGACCGTTGACGATGTCGACGGGATAATATTGATGATAATTCATAGCGTTAACCTTAGGCCCTCTCCCATAGGGAGAGGGAGAGAACCCTGCGAAGAACTTACCCGATCTGCCCATTCCCCAGATGTTTAACGCGGCGCTTCACCTCTTCCTGCTTACCTGCGTTAAACGGACGTGCATCCGGGCTACCGAGGTATCCGCACACGCGGCGGGTCACAGAGACACGAGCAGCATCGTGGTTGCCGCATTTCGGGCAGGTGAAGCCTTTGCTGGTGCACTCAAACTCACCCGTGAAACCACACTCGTAGCACTCGTCGATAGGCGTATTGGTCCCGTAATACGGCACGTGCTGGTAGCTGTAATCCCACACGTCTTCCAGCGCTTTCAGGTTGTGCTGGATGTTTGGGTATTCGCCGTAGCAGATGAAACCGCCGCTGGCGATTGGCGGATACGCCGCTTCGAAATCAATCTTGTCGTACGGGTTCACCTTCTTCTCCACGTCGAGGTGGAAGCTGTTGGTGTAGTACCCTTTGTCGGTTACCCCTTCCACAATCCCGAACTCGGCGGTGTCCAGACGGCAGAAGCGGTCGCAGAGGTTCTCGCTCGGCGTACTGTACAGGCTGAAGCCATAACCGGTTTCCTCTTTCCACTTATCAACGGCGTCGCGCAGGCGCTGAACGATGGCGATACCTTTCTCACGCAGGGCTTCACTGTCATACATATGCGTGTCGCCAGCCAATGCGTTGATGGTCTCGTGAATGCCGATATAGCCCAGCGAAATCGACGCGCGACCATTTTTGAAGATCTCAGACACGTCATCGTCTGCTTTCAGACGCACGCCGCAGGCCCCTTCCATGTAGAGGATTGGCGCCACGCGGGCTTTGATCCCTTCCAGACGCGCAATACGGGTCATCAACGCTTTGCGTGCCAGCTGCAGGCGCTCGTCCAGCAATTTCCAGAATTCGGCCTCATTGCCTTTGGCTTCCAGCGCGATGCGCGGCAGGTTCAGGCTGATGACGCCCAGGTTGTTACGCCCGTCGTGGATCTGCTCGCCGTTTTCATCTTCATACACGCCGAGGAAGCTGCGGCAGCCCATTGGCGTTTTGAACGAACCGGTCACTTTAACGACCTGATCGTAGTTCAGGATGTCCGGATACATGCGTTTGCTCGCGCACTCCAGCGCCAGCTGTTTGATGTCGTAGTTCGGATCGCCAAACTTGTGGTTCAGACCGTCTCGGATCGCAAACACCAGTTTCGGGAACACCGCCGTTTTGCGGTTCTTTCCGAGGCCGGAGATGCGGTTACGCAGAATGGACTGCTGAATCAGACGCGATTCCCAGCTGGTGCCCAGACCAAAACCGAAGGTGACAAACGGTGTCTGGCCGTTGGCGGTATGCAGGGTGTTCACCTCATACTCCAGTGACTGGAACGCGTCATAGCACTCTTTCTCGGTACGCGAGTGTGCGTAGCCGTCCGCGTCCGGGATCTGCCACTCTTCGGCTGTTTTACGATGTTTGTTGAAGCTTGCTGTCACGAACGGGGCCAGCACTTCATCAATACGGTTAATGGTGGTGCCGCCGTAAATATGGCTGGCGACCTGAGCGATAATCTGTGCCGTGACCGCCGTGGCCGTGGAGATGGATTTAGGCGGTTCAATCTCAGCGTTACCCATTTTAAAACCGTGGGTCAGCATGCCTTTCAGGTCGATCAGCATGCAGTTGAACATCGGGAAGAATGGCGAGTAGTCGAGATCGTGATAGTGGATCTCACCGCGCTCATGCGCCGATACCACATCGCGCGGCAGCAAGTGCTGGCGGGCATAATGTTTGGCAACGATACCGGCCAGCAGGTCGCGCTGGGTCGGGATCACTTTGCTGTCTTTATTGGCGTTTTCATTGAGCAGGGCAGAGTTGGTCTGCTCGACCAGGCCACGGATCTCCTGGTTCAGACGGCCGCGCTTTTCACGCTCAACGTCACGATCGTGACGGTATTCAATGTAGGCACGGGCTAACTGCTTGTAGGGGCCCGCCATCAGCTGGTTCTCAACCGCGGTCTGGATCTCGTTGATATCGACCTGGCTGCGTTCATTCATCTGGCTGCTAACGACTTCTGCTACGGTGGCGCAGTAATCTGCGTCATCGACTCCCGCTGCTTTAGCTGCACGCAGAATGGCTTCCTGAATGCGCTCTGATTTAAACGGCACTTTACAGCCATCACGTTTCATCACATGCGGTGTCATGATCACTCCATTTTAAAAACAGGTTATCCACAGAGGTGGAGAAGTATTCAGAGGCTGTATTGTCAGCCAGGTGAGTGACTTCCCTCGTTCCCGACATTTGTTATCCACAATTCCGGAGAGCTGAGCCGCCGTTGTGTTGTTGGAATAGTAGACGATAAATACAATATGTGGGGTCGGCGTGCATTTTAAGTTCTACATATAGTGATTTGCATCAAACATGTTTGCGTTTTATTTGATTCAGAACAAAGTAAAAAGACGAGAGTACAAACGACGGGCGCTTCAGCGATTGTAAATACAGGCATGAAAAATTTGATTAATTATTCAACAAAAACAGGCATTCAGCGCAAACCGCACCGAATGCCCTGTTACTGTTAACCTTAATTTGCCCAGCTCAATCCGGCATTGATAAACGCAGTGGCGGCGATAATGCCCAGCAGCAGCGGAATCAACAGTCTGTTGGCTGGTGTGCTGCCCGTTTCCGGGGATGCTTCAGTGACGCACAATGCGGAGATCACTTTTTCAGATGTGCGAGCCGCAAGAAGGTCTGCGCGGAGAGTTTCTTCCGTCAGGGAGGAGGTGAGTGCCGTCAACAGTTGCATATGGGTGGTTCCCGCTTCTGCTTCAGGAATGGCCAACAGGAACACAATCCTCACCTCTTCATCGCCATCAAGGCCGGGCCACTGCACCGGCTCATCAAAAAGCGCTATGCAAAATGCTGCCTGCCGAACGGCGGAGGATTTTCCGTGCGGAACGGCCAGCTCTTCACCTAATGCGGTTGGACCTTCACTCTCACGGTGTAACACGCTCTGGATAAAGGCTGCCTCATCGTCAACAACGTGACGTCTGTAGAGCGCTTCAGACATTAGTCGAATAAGCGATTCCGGCGTACGGGCTATGGGGTTGATAAACACCAGGTCGGGGTGCGTCAAAGCAGGTAAGTTCATATCAGATCTCTATGAGAAAATCGCAAGTGCTGCAGGGTTGTATGTGCGTTACAGGTGAAACCTGTTCTTCCAGATAATTAATCTGAGTCAGCGTCATCAGGCTGGCAGGAAGGGGCACAGGCTGTGTTCCGGCGTTAAAGATACGAACAACCGTTCCACTCAAGACGCGTGCAGGCGGTAGCGCGGACAGCATTAAAGGCGCCGGTAGATCCAGCAATGAGAAAGTCGCCGGAAGAGAACGAGCGTTGAAGTTCAGGGCAAAACGATCGAGGCGGTTATCAAGAGTGTGTAATGTCTGCCGTTGGTAGGTAAAAGGCTGCCCGAGCGCGAGGTTTTCCAGCTGGCGTAAGGTGGTATGCGAAGCGTTGTCGGCCAGCGCCAGCGTAAAGGAAAAGTGCAGCGACTTAAGTAACTGTGCCTCCGGCGTATCGACGACCGTATTGTTAATACCCGAAGCCCGGCCCGGTCGCCATGCCAGATCGCTACGCCCGAGAACGCCCGTCGATTTGAACAGCGTAAGCGCGATGCTGGCCAACTGACCGCCACAAACCTGAAACTCTTTCATTCCCCGGCTGTTTATCACTAACGCTTTTCCCGGTTCCGCAATGCTGATGATGCCCTCGCTGGTTTCAATATCAATCGGCAGCTCCCGGAAACGCGCCTGCCAGTGCTCTGCATCATGTCCGACCGGACGATGGATGAGTGAAAAAGGCTGGGAAGCGATAGAGTGCTGAGTGGCGATATCGCTGTTAATCAGTAAGCGTAAACGGTGATCGCGAATGTTGTTTTCAAGTGATATGTCGACATACAGATTGGGGTCGCCCTTACGCAGTTCACACACCATTTGAATGGGAAGTGCCTGAGCTGAGGCTTGCGTGCGTGACGCTAAATCTGGCGGTAGATGCAAAACCGCCTCAAGGAACAGCCGTTCAATGAGTGACGTTTTTATGCAATCAATTAATGTGAAATTCGAACACCGAATCGGTTTATCCCCCGCGAGAGGCGAGAAATCATAACTGTCCCCGGCATCTGCGCAGTCTTCAAAGCAAAAAAGGTCGGTGATCCGTCTGTTATGGCGTTTATCTTCAAGTACCAGCGTTCCGGCGTCCAGGACGAGTCGATACGCCATGTTTTCAATCGACGGCTCTGCCTCGCCAGGGTTCTGCTTGTCAGAATGCGTACCTTCCTGAACGTTGAGCGAAAGATAGCCAACAGGAGGCAACTGCGGGACCTCGACGGCAATTTGCCAGCGATAGTACGGGGGCTGGTCTGTTTCGTTTTCGCCTTCCGAGGTGAGTGAAATAACGCTTCCACCGGGAAGCACTTCACGCTCCAGAACATCAAACGATAATGACTTGCCCTGATGTGAAAGGGCGATATTTTCAGAGCGGCTATAGAGTGTGGTCTTCACGACCCGGGTCATGGCGGTGGGCAGAGGGTTAACGATCAGGAGATCGTTCTCCTCACAGCAGGACGTCGCCAGCGCTTTTACCACCAGGTTCCACAGGCTATGGCAGCGTTGCTCCGTTTGCTCCAGGCGATGGAGAATGTCCCGGTTGGTGGCATCGCTATTACAGCCTCCTATGGAGTCATGGGCGTGGCAGCGCAGCAGCATTTTCCAGATGCTGTCCAGCAGCGGAAGATTAACGGCAATACCGAGGTGTCTGGCAAGGGCAATGGTCGGCTCGAGCTGGCGAAGAAGGAACTGCTCAATCTCATAATTCTTCTTTTTGATGTCGTAGCGCACCGAACCAATGGTTTTGTGAATACGGGTATAGCGTGGTGATTTCAGCTCGCCTTCCCAGATTTCCAGCTCACTGCTCAGGGGACGCAGGCTTTCGACATATTGCTCTAAGGAGCTGATCCGGTAGTGGTCACGAGTGGGCGAATGCGCACTCGCTTGCTGCAGGGTGTGTGGGAGGGTGGGATCAATATTCACCTGATCACCGCCGCAGGGCAGCAGCAGGTCTGCAATACCTGCCCGTTCGCGTATCAGATTGACGATGGGATAGATTTTATCTTTTAAACAGGCGATTTCTGGGCGCATGTTTTTCGCCGCGCCATACCCCATTGTCATCGCGCAGGCAATAACGGTGGCACCCGAAGGCGCGCGCCAGAGAAATTGGCTTTTTTCGGCCTGTTCATCGTGGTTTACGCCGCGCCAGAAAACGATGTTATCGATATTGCAGCCGCGCAGCAGGGCAGGCATTTGGGCATTGTGACCAAAGGTATCCGGCAGATAGCCCACCTGCATGGCGTGCCCCAGTGCCCGTGCAGTGGATATACCGTACTTTAGGTTGCGGATCATCGATTCGGTGTGAACATTGTAGGTATCCGTTTGGGTATACCATGGCCCGACAAACAATCGTTTTTCTTGCACCAGCTTTTGCAGGCGAGGCGCGTAGTCAGGGTTTATCGCCAGGAAGTCATCGACGACGGCCATTTGCCCATCAAGGTGATAACAGCTGTAGGCCGGATCCTGCTCAAGTGTGGCAATGACCTCTGCGAAGTTATAGGCCGCCAGCACGGTGCTGTCCTGATGGGTGAAGTACCACTCCTGATCCCAGTGTGTATGGGCAATAACATGGATTTGGCTCATGGCGCTGTCCTTAGTCCGTATGCTTTGGGCTGAGATAGAGAACGCCCAGTGCGCAGATCAGTGATCCCACGACCACGCTTAACAGATAGCCCGTAACGTTAGTCGCCAGCGGCCATCCCCATATCGCCGGCAGAGGAAGGGTTTGCTTCACGCCCAGGGCAATCGCCAGTAACGCGCCAGAGACTGCGCCAACCATAAAAACAGGGATCAGGCGCGGGTTTTTCAGAATGAAAGGAATGGCACCCTCTGAGATACCGATAACGCCCAGTAGTAATGAGGTACTGCCGACGGTTTTCTCTTCACTGCTAAAAACGGCGGGAAGGCCAAAGCGACCGTTAAGCAAGGCGGCGAAGCCGACGCCGATGGACGGGATGACAATTGCCAGTTCACGCGCGGTTAAATCGAACGTTTCGCTTACACCGTTAAGTCCGAGCGCGACCGAGCCCGCAGCTTTATTGATAGGCCCACCCAGGTCAAATGCCGTACCCGCAGCGATCATCGCCGAATAGAACCCTCGCCCGGTATCACCTGCGGAGGTAAAAAAGGTCACCATGAGCTGGTTAAGTGAACCAAATACAGGGTTTATCAGGTATTCCATCACCATTACCAGCGTTATGCCGGTGATGAGCGGAACGATTAGCATGGTTTTAATCGTCGTGAGTTGTTGCCTGACGTGAATGGTGTCATTGAGCCAGCGCACGAGATAGCCCACAAAAAAACCGATAGCGATAGCGCCGAAAAACCCCGAAGGCATAAAGTTTTCGATATCAAAGAAACGTTTATATACCTCGTCCGACATAATCCCGCCGATCAGTCCCGGTATCAGAGCCGGTTTTCCCGCAATAGAGAAGGCCAGATACATGGCGAAGACCGGATACATAAACTTGATGGTCAAAAAGCCAAGTTTATCCAGCATGCTAAATGGCGAGTTTTCGATGCCGATAAACTGACCGGTAATCTTGGCAGTCGCCATCATGAGCCCACCCATAACGACAACCGGCAACATGTAACTGATGGCCGCCATAATATGACCGATAAAAATTTGATATGCCGAGCGCTGGGTTTCAGCGTCACACGCGATTTGGGTCGTGGCTTTATCCATTGCCAGCGCCTGACGCAAATAGCGGTCAGTATGTTTAATCAGTTCCTGAGTACGGGTCTGGAGGTGGGGAATGTTTTCGAAACGCTCCGCATCCTGGATGGGGACATCGGTTGCCAGGATTACGGCACTGGCGCTGGCGATATCCTGCGGAGTGAGTCGGTTTTTAACCCCATCACTTCCCTGGGTCTCGACCTTCACATCAAGGTCGTGTTGTTTCGCCCACGCGGTAATTTTATTTGCTGCCATAAAGGTATGGGCAATTCCCGTCGGACAGGCAGTGACTGCAACAATTTTTTGTTTCGTCATGGTAATCATTCCTGGCTATGAAAATAGCGGCAGTATAATGAGAAACAAAAATAGCCATTAATGTTTGCTAATACTTATTACGTACCATGATACTCATAAAGATAATATGTGAAGCGCCTTCCAGCATGTGCGGGAGGAAACTGATAGTATTACCGTGTTTTGTTAAAGGATGGATGGTATGAATTCTTTTCAGGGAAGCGAACGTTTGATATTTGAATACATTCAATATCACGCACAAAATATTTCTAATATATCGGCTAAAGAGATCGCTCGCGATACCTATACCACGACAACCTCTGTTAATCGTGTCTGTAAAAAAATGGGGTATCAAAGTTATACCGAGCTGCGGTATCGCTTTTTACGCGATCACTGTACGGCAGCACCGTTACAGCCTGTCTTATGCGAGGAGGGAGAAGGGATTGTTGAGAATGTGTCGGCTTTACTTATTCATTCCAGCCATATTTATCTCTATGCTCGCGGGGCATCGCTGACCAGCCTCAATTACCTGTCCCGCTTTCTTTCGCTTGCGAGCCTTCCGCATCTGATTTTGAACGACATGCATCAGCTTACGCGCGTGTCAAAAGGCACGCTGGTCCTGATCAGCAAATCGGGTGAGACGCAGTCATTGATCGAAATGGCGCGCAACGCGCTGCGTAAGGGGCTTAAAGTCGTCGCCATTACCCGCCGGCATTCCATGCTGGCGACACTGTCCACGCTGTGCTGGCCTTTAGAGATTGATATGAATGCTATTTCGCTTTACCAGCGAGAAGGCCAGCTGGAGCTACTTAGCGCCGTTGACCGTATCGGCTGCAGGCTGCTGCAGCACGATACGGTGTCAGGGGAGTTATAGCTTTTTCACAATGCCCAGTCGAACGGCGTAGTCATTTTCATGGTTGCCGTCATCATTGATGTAGGTTTTATCCAGTGATACCAGTTCGACGTAGGGCGTCCAACCATCATCGAGTTTGTAGTTGAAGGCAAGGGTATGCTCCCAGTAGGTGTCATCCCCAGTGCCCTGATCCACATTATCCTGCCAGCGGAAGCGCGGATTATAGGACATACCAAATTTGCCGATGTTGTACGCAAACCACAGATCAAACTGATGTGATTCACGACGGGTGTAGCCACTGCCATCTAACTGTTTGTCGCTGTGGGCGTCGTTGACGGTGTTATAGCGATAACGTGCTGACAGGTTGAGTCCATTATCAAAGGATTTCCAGCCCTGGATAAAGGGACGGTAATGCGTATTGCTGGCAGTAAACACCGTCACCATTCCGGGGGCGACAGCATAGCCGTTGCCCAGGTCAAAACGCCAGCGCGTTTCAATTTCCTGTGCAGCTTCTGTTAATCCTTTGTCATCAGGATTATATCGGTCTGTATCGCCAAAAAATGTATCGTTGTGATTTTGCGCGGCTTCAACGGAAAAATAAAAACCGTTATCGGCTTGATGCATGACTTTAATACGTGAATCATTTACATCGGAGCGTGTGTTATGCCCAAAGCGAAGGTCGACAGAGGTATTTCCACACCACGCCTGACCGCTGATGAATAATACGCTAATACATGTTGCTTTAATAATGATGTTTTTCATAATATCCTGCCGGGGTTATTTAATTGGCAGGCTATTTTTATTTTGGTCGCGATTGATTGTAAAAGTTATCGTCGTACATTTAACGTATCGTTAAACCTGGTAATAAAAAGAGACGGCCTTAATGCCGTCTCATCGCGTTTTTATTTCTGTAGCCACCAGACGGCTTCGAAGGGACGAAGCATTGTGGTTAGCGGCTGTGCGTAATTGCTCATCACCCTTTGCCATTCTCCGTGCAGGATATCATCGTCCCATGTCTGGCTCTCGCCGCTGAGGTTCGCCACCACAATCAGCGTCTGTCCCTGCCACTGACGACGGTAGCACCAAAGAGAAGGGTGTTCAGGCAGCAGATCCTCATAATCACCCCACGTCAGCACCGGCAGGGTTTTACGCAGGCTAATCAACGACTGATAGGTGTAAAACACCGAATCCGGGTCATCCAGCGCGGCACGAGCGTTAACTGTCTCGTAGTTGTCGCACACACCAATCCACGGCTCACCTTCGGTAAAGCCCGCATTATGCGAAGCATCCCACTGCATTGGCGTGCGACCGTTATCGCGTGATTTACTCGCCAGAATCGCCAGTAACGCTTGCGGATCGCGCCCGTCCGCCCGCAGTTCGGCGAACATATTCAGACTTTCCACGTCACGGTAATCAGTGATGCGGCTGAAGTGCGGGTTGGTCATGCCCAGCTCTTCACCCTGATAGATATACGGTGTACCCTGCATGCCGTGCAGCACCATGCCGAGCATCTTCGCAGCCTGAACGCGGTATTCCCCTTCGTCACCAAAGCGCGACACAATGCGCGGCTGGTCGTGGTTACACCAGAACAGCGCGTTCCAGGCTTTGTTGTGCATGCCCTGCTGCCAGTGACGGAAGAGCGTTTTGAGTGCCACGAAGTCCGGTTTCGCCTTCGTCCACTTTTCGCCGCCGGGATAATCCACTTTCAGATGGTGGAAGTTAAAGGTCATCGACAATTCACTGCCATCAAGA
Source organism: Pantoea sp. LS15 (assembly GCF_012241585.1). Classification (NCBI taxonomy): domain Bacteria; kingdom Pseudomonadati; phylum Pseudomonadota; class Gammaproteobacteria; order Enterobacterales; family Erwiniaceae; genus Pantoea; species Pantoea sp. LS15. The sequence continues at coordinate 6,660 of NZ_JAAVXA010000014.1, read as the reverse complement.
GAGGCGTACTGCTGGCAGTTTTCCAGCGAGGTCGAGGACATCTCGCCCACCGTCATCAGATTGCGCGGCGTAAAGACGTCGCGGCTCATCTCCCGCAGATATTCGTGAATGCGCGGCCCATCTGTGTAGAAACGGCGGCCATCACCCGTCTCGTCATTCGGGAAATCCTGATCTTTTGAGATCAGGTTAATCACGTCGAGACGTAAGCCGTCCACGCCGCGATCGGCCCAGAACTCGCACACCTTTTTCAGTTCGGCGCGCACTTCAGGGTTTTCCCAGTTGAGATCCGCCTGCTCCGGGGCAAAGAGGTGCAGGTAATACTGCTCGCTTTCGGCATGCCAGCGCCAGGCATTGCCGCCAAACTTGGAGCGCCAGTTGTTGGGAAGCTGCTCCGGCGTGCCGTCGCGCCAGATATAAAACTGGCGGTACGGGCTCTCTTTATTCAGTGATTCGCGGAACCAGGCATGCTGCGTTGACGTATGGTTAAACACCATATCCAGCACGATGCGAATGCCGCGCTCATGCGCCCTGGCGACCAGTTCGTCAAAATCATCCAGCGTGCCGTAGGCGGGATCGATGGCGGCGTAATTCGCCACGTCGTAGCCGTTATCCACCTGCGGGGAGATATAAAACGGCGTCAGCCAGATGGCGTCGATACCGAGGGTTTTCAGGTAGTCCAGACGCTGCGTCACGCCGCGTAAATCACCGGTGCCGCTGCCAGTGGTGTCCTGGAAACTCTTTGGATAGATCTGATAGATGACGCCGTTCTGCCACCAGTGAGGAAGGGTATTCATAATGCGTTCCTGCAAATGCGAAGGGGCGCAACTGCGCCCCGAAAGATAAAGTTAAACAATCTGCAGCGAGCCCTGACGGAACTTACGCTGGTAAACCACGGTGGTGAGCGCCATTGGGACGATAATCGCGATGGCCATCGCCAGGGCAAACACCTGCCAGAAAGCGGGCTGGATGGAGAGAATGCCCGGCAGACCGCCAACACCGATGCCGTTCGCCATTACGCCGTTCAGACCGCACACCAGCCCAGCCAGACCGGAACCGATCATCGCGCAGAGCATCGGGAAGCGGTATTTCAGGTTAATACCGTACATCGCCGGTTCGGTGACGCCGAGGTAGGCGGAGATGGCAGCCGGAACAGAGATTTCACGCTCGTTATGTTTACGGCTGACGATGATGATGCCGGTTACCGCAGACGCCTGCGCAATGTTAGACAGGGCGATAATCGGCCAGACCGGCGTGCCGCCGAGGCTCTGAATCATCTGCATATCAATGGCCAGCGTGGTCTGATGTACACCGGTGATCACCAGCGGGGCGTACAGGAAACCGAACAGCGCAGCACCAATCGGCGCGAAGCTACCGGTCATCAGGTGACGCACCGCGAAGGCCACGCCGTCGCCGATCATGCGGCCAAACGGACCGATAAAGGCATGCGCCAGGAATACGGCAATAATCAGTGAGCAAACCGGAACCACCACCAGATATAGGTAATCCGGGACGATGCGTTTTAAGCGAGTCTCAATGAAGCCCAGCGCCAGACCTGCCAGCAACGCCGGAATGACCTGCGCCTGATAGCCCACTTTAGCGATGGTAAACAGACCAAAGTTCCACACCTCCGGCAACTGCTGACCAAGTAAGTAAGCGTTCATTAACTGTGGAGAGACCAGTGTGACGCCCAGTACGATACCCAAAATTGGCGTACCGCCCATTTTGCGCACGGCGGACCAGCAGATCCCGACTGGCAGGTAGAAGAAGATCGCTTCGCCAATCAGCCACAGGAAGTCATAAACGGTTTTCAGCGCCGGGTACATCTGCGCCAGGGTTTTACCGTCGCTCATCGGCACATCACCGATGACGTTACGGAAGCCTAAAATTAAGCCCCCGCTGATCAGTGCTGGCAGCAGTGGGAAGAAGATTTCCGCGAAGTGGGAAATCAGCTGCTCATGCCACTTCATGTTCTGGCGCGCGGCTTTCTTTGCCTGCTCTTTATCGGCAGAAGAGTGCCCGGTAGTCGCCAGCAGAGCCTGATAGTAATCGCCCACTTCGGTACCGATAACGACCTGGAATTGCCCGGCGTTAGTGAAGCAGCCTTTAACCATGGAGAGTTCCTCAATGGCTTTCGGGTTAGCCTTGGCCGGATCGTTCAGCACGAAGCGCAGGCGGGTAATACAATGGCTGACTGTCGCGATATTTTCGCGCCCGCCGACCAGGACGATCAGCTGATCGATATCTGCTTGTTTGACTTTACTCATCATGAAACCTCATGACAGATGTTGAGGGGGGTAATGACCTGAGCGCAAGCCTACTCCTTCAGCGTGACGGCGAAAATGGGAACGTTCCCGAAATCAGGCGAAGATCACAATAAACCGATTAACGAGGGTTAAGAGAGGTGGACGGGAATAACGATCTGCCGTGGTTCAGTTCGCCCGTTGATTTGCTCGATCAACTGTGTGGCGGCCTGTCTGCCGGACTCAGCATAGCCCGGATCGACGGTAATGATCTCCGGGTGCAGGAACTTCATCAGCGGTGTGCTGCCCACACTCGCGACCTGCAGATCATCGATGCGCTGTTCCTGCAAATATTTGCTCGCACCCAGCGCCAGGGTATCCGTGGCACATACCAGTGCGGTGGTCTGTGGTGTCAGGACGCTGGCGACCTGCTCGTAGCCCTGTTTCATCCCCAGCCCAGGCAGGGAGGCCACGGCAGAGAGGTTGTGCTTTTTGCAAAATGCCAGATAGGCCTCATGACGACGTTTGCCGGTAGTGACGTCCGCGTGCGGCACGCCGAGGAAACTAATGTGGCGATGACCTTTATCGAACAGTCGCTGCATCAGGGTGATAATCGCGCCTTCGTCGTCATAGCAAACGGAGGCAAAACCGTGGGCATCGCGCGCCAGCAGCACCAGCGAAGGCTGCCAGGGTTTCAGCATCTCCTCTTTAATGCCGGTAAAACCAAACAGCACCACGCCGTCAATGTTGCGTCGCTGAAGCATACCCAGATGCTCTTCAACCAGTTGGGGAGAGAACTGGCTCTCCATCATGATCGGATCGTAGCCTTGTTCATAGAAGGCGGGCAGCATGGTCTGTACGGCGAGGTTTTCCGACAGCGAATCCAGACGCGAAACAATGATGGCCACCACCTTGTCACTCTGTCCACGCATGGCACGCGCTGAGCGGGAAGGGGAAAAACCGTGCTGATTCATCACCGCTTCAACACGCTCACGCGTACGCTCGCTGACGCCACTTTCGTTGTTCAGCACGCGCGACACGGTGGATTTCCCCACGCCGCTTAAACGCGCGATGTCTTTAATCGTAAGGCGGTTCTGCATGCTGTATTCCCTGTAACAACGACAAAGTGGTTAATTGAGCCTAATGACTGAGCACGATTTCGCTATGGGCAAAGTCTGGTTTACGTTCGGTTTATTTGCAGGGGAGTATAATACCGCCCGAACCATCACAAAGGGTACGCCTAAATCCTTATACTGCGCGGCGACACCCTGTTTTTTACTTACCGGAGGCTTCATGGATCCCGATCCCACACCTCTCCTGAACGGGAGAAGACGTTCTTTCCGGTAAGCCAGCCTTTTGCTGTCTCACCGGTGTGAGGCAGCAACGTCATCAGCGTTCCTGCTTAAAAAATTAAGTGCCTGCCAGGTACGGCCTTGCCACGCCTGAAGGAAATGCTGCGTCCGCGTTTGCGGATGCGGAGGAATGACTATGTTGAAAAATATTACCCGGCAACTACAGGCCCTGTTAAGCCGCCACCTGCCACATCGCCTGGTTCAGCGCGACCCGCTGCCCAATGCCAAAAACATGGCAGGCGCGGCGATCCCCGCTTCTCTGACCGAGCGCTGCCTGAATGTGGCAGCAATGGATGAAAACGAAGTCTGGCGCGCCTTTGGCGGACACCCGGAAGGGCTGAATGCGGTCGAAGTGGAAAAAATCCGTGCCGTGCATGGCGATAACCAGATCCCGGCGCAAAAACCGTCTCCGTGGTGGGTGCATCTGTGGCTCTGCTACCGCAACCCCTTCAACCTGCTGCTGACCGTGCTCGGCATCATCTCTTATGCCACGGAAGATCTGTTTGCCGCAGGTGTGATTGCCCTGATGGTGGGGATCTCCACGTTGCTGAACTTTATTCAGGAAGCCCGTTCCACCAAAGCAGCGGATGCCCTGAAAGCGATGGTCAGCAACACCGCGACCGTCTCGCGCGTGATTAATGATCTCGGCGAAAACGCCTGGGTGGAACTGCCTATCGACCAGCTGGTGCCGGGCGATCTGGTGAAGCTTGCCGCTGGGGATATGATCCCGGCGGATTTACGCATCATTCAGGCACGCGATCTGTTCGTTGCCCAGGCCTCCCTGACCGGGGAATCTCTGCCCGTTGAAAAGGTGGCGCGAACCCGCGACCCACAGCAGATGAACCCGCTGGAATGTGACACCCTGTGCTTTATGGGTACCACGGTAGTGAGCGGTACGGCGCAGGCGATAGTTACCGCTACCGGGGGCAACACCTGGTTTGGTCAGCTTGCCGGACGCGTCAGCGAGCAGGAGAGTGAACCTAATGCCTTCCAGAAAGGGATTGGTCGCGTCAGCATGCTGCTGATTCGCTTTATGATGGTGATGACGCCGATCGTACTGCTGATCAACGGCTACACCAAAGGTGACTGGTGGGAAGCGGCGCTGTTTGCACTCTCCGTGGCTGTTGGCTTAACGCCGGAAATGCTGCCGATGATTGTGACCTCTACGCTGGCGCGTGGGGCGGTGAAGCTCTCTAAACAGAAAGTGATCGTTAAACACCTCGACGCCATTCAAAACTTTGGCGCGATGGACATTCTCTGCACCGATAAAACCGGCACCCTGACGCAGGACAAAATCGTGCTGGAGAACCACACCGATATCTCCGGCAAAACCAGCGAGCGTGTCCTGCACAGCGCGTGGCTCAACAGCCACTACCAGACCGGGTTGAAAAACCTGCTCGACGTCGCCGTACTGGAAGGGGTGGATGAAGAGTCTGCCCGCATGCTCTCCGGCCGCTGGCAGAAGGTGGATGAGATCCCGTTCGACTTCGAGCGCCGCCGTATGTCGGTGGTGGTGAGCGAGCAGGCGGATGTCCATCAGCTGATCTGCAAAGGCGCGCTGCAGGAGATCCTGAATGTGTCAACGCAGGTGCGCTATAACGGTGACATCGTGCCGCTGGACGACACCATGCTGCGCCGCATCAAGCGCGTCACTGACAACCTGAACCGTCAGGGGCTGCGCGTGGTGGCGGTGGCGAGTAAATTCCTGCCTGCCCGCGAGGGGGATTATCAGCGTATCGACGAATCCGATCTGATCCTCGAGGGTTACATCGCCTTCCTCGATCCGCCGAAAGAGACCACCGCACCCGCGCTAAAAGCGCTGAAAGCGAGCGGGATTACCGTGAAAATCCTCACCGGGGACAGCGAACTGGTAGCGGCGAAAGTGTGCCACGAAGTGGGACTGGACGCGGGTGACGTGGTGGTGGGGAGCGATATTGAGCACCTGTCCGACGACGAACTGGCAAAACTGGCGAAGCACACCACGCTGTTTGCCCGCCTGACGCCAATGCACAAAGAACGTATTGTCACCCTGCTACGTCGTGAAGGCCACGTGGTGGGCTTTATGGGTGATGGCATCAACGATGCGCCTGCCCTGCGAGCAGCGGATATTGGCATCTCTGTTGATGGTGCGGTGGATATTGCCCGCGAAGCGGCGGACATCATTCTGCTGGAAAAGAGCCTGATGGTGCTGGAGGAAGGGGTTATCGAAGGGCGTCGTACTTTTGCGAATATGCTCAAGTACATCAAAATGACCGCCAGCTCCAATTTCGGTAACGTCTTCAGCGTGCTGGTGGCGAGTGCATTTTTGCCCTTCCTGCCGATGTTGCCGCTGCATCTGCTGATCCAGAACCTGATGTACGATGTGTCTCAGGTGGCGATCCCGTTTGATAACGTGGACGATGAACAGATCCAGAAGCCACAGCGCTGGAACCCGGCCGATCTGGGGCGCTTTATGCTGTTCTTTGGCCCGATCAGCTCCATCTTTGACATTCTGACCTTCTGCCTGATGTGGTTTGTTTTCCACGCTAACACCCCGGAACACCAGACGCTGTTCCAGTCTGGCTGGTTTGTGGTGGGGCTGCTGTCGCAGACGCTGATTGTGCATATGATCCGCACCCGCCGCATTCCGTTCATCCAGAGCCGTGCCGCATGGCCGCTGATTGTGATGACGGGGATTGTGATGGCGCTTGGGATCGCGCTGCCGTTCTCGCCGCTGGCGAGCTACCTGCAGCTGCAGGCACTGCCGCTGAGCTACTTCCCATGGCTGGTGGCGATCCTTGTGGGTTATATGGTGCTGACGCAGATGGTGAAAGGGTTCTATAGCCGTCGGTATGGATGGCAGTGAAAACATCCCCTCTCCCTGAAAGGAGAGGGATCCCCACAAAATAATACCAGCACGGACGACCCCCTCTCCCTTGAGGGTGTACAGTCCGGGGACATAGTGAACACTTGTTCGGGGACATGGTAGACACTTACAACTAAGGCATAAGAACCCGTTAATGGAGTCGCTTATGCCCTGGGATGCGAGAGATACCATGTCATTACGTACCGAGTTTGTTTTGTTCGCC